>PBSM01000213.1 GCA_002726245.1 Planctomycetaceae bacterium
ACTTTTCGCGGCGTCTTGTCGCGGCGGTTCTTCCACAAGATCACGATCCGCACCGGATGCGTGACCTTGGGCAGACGAACGGTGCACGTGTAATACCACAGCCGATCGTCGCTGCGGACCATCGCTGACAGAAAAGGCAGAATGAGAAACAGAAGGAAGTGGAAAGTCACACCCCTCTGCTGACCACGATTGAGTCTATTACAAGTCGATCTTGCAGGCAATCATAAGCGGAAAGCCGCCGGGTGACCCTGGGCGCTTGCCCGCCCAGCGTTCCCACAGGTCCGTACGTGCTCGCAGTAGAGCACGCGGTTCCTCAAGTTGAAGTTGCTACGGACGGTAGATCGAATGGACCACGCGCACCCGCGTCAGAAGCCACATGTAGTAGGTGGTTCGCATCATTGTAGGGCCGCTCCATGTCCTGCAAACTGTACCATTCCGGTCCCTTCCATCAATGGAGAAGGTTTTTGGACCTTGCTCAGGGATATGGAGAATGTTGACGTCGAAACCCGATCGCTGTTACGCTCGGGTTTTGTCGTGACCGTCTCGACGCTGATTCTGGCTGAACACCGATGTCCCACGCTTTGCCACTCCGATCCGTCTTCAGCCGCCGCGAAGTGCTGCGCGCGGGCATGCTGAGTCTGGGCGGTTTGACGCTGGCGGATCTATTGCGTCAGGACGCCGCCGCTGCGAGTTCTGGCCGCGCGAAGCATTGCATCTTTGTCTTCCTAAACGGCGGTCAGGCACACCTTGATACATTCGATATGAAACCGGACGCCCCGGACGGAATTCGCGGACCGTATAAGCCAATCGATACCGCGGTGCCGGGGATTCAAATCTCCGAGAAGTTGCCGTTGCTAGCGAGGGTGACTGACAAGTTCACAATCGTACGTTCCATGACGCACCATTTAAGTGCGCACAACAGCAGTGCGGCGTATGCCTTGAGCGGCCATTCGCCGGGTACGGATCAGAACATCGTGCCGACCGTGCTGGATCATCCGACCTATGGTTCGATCGTCACGAAGTTGAAGCCGTCCGCAACGGGGATTCCTAGCTTTGTGTTAACTCCGCGATTGCTGTTCGACATGGGATTTCCGACTCCCAGCGCAGGCGGCGGCTGGCTTGGCCACGCGTATGATCCGTTTCCCGTCGTGCGCAATCGCATGATGGCTCGCGCTCCAGAGTGGGATGGCAAGCTGCCACCTCCTTCGGGATTGCAGCTTCCCGAAGGTGTCACGATGTCGCGCATGATGGGCCGACAGCGGTTGTTGTCAACGTTCGACGACACCCTGGCGACCGCGCGAGACGTGGCCGCGATTAAGACCTTGAATGCACACCAGCAGCAGGCACTTGATTTAATCACGTCCTCCGAATCACAAGCGGCATTCGACCTGAGAAAAGAACCAGCCGCGATGCACGAGCGCTATGGACGCAGCGAAATGGGCCAGGTTCTTCTGTTGTCGCGCAGATTGATCGAGGCGGGCGTTCGCTTCGTGACGGCCAATGCGGTTTCCAATCCGAAGAACACGCGTTTGTCGCCGTTTCAAATCTGGGACACGCACTTTGATCACTTCCGGTTATACAACGACAACTTGATGCCGGAGTTTGATCAAGCACTCTCCGCGCTGCTGTCGGATCTGGACCAGCGTGGTCTTTTGAATGAAACGTTGGTCGTGGTGATGGGCGAGATGGGACGTACGCCAAAGATCAACAGCAACAAAGACGGTGGCAGAGACCACTGGGGAAAGGCGTACAGCGCACTTGTCGCGGGCGGTGGGCTGTGCGTGGGCGAGATCTACGGTGGCACGGACAAACACGCGGGAGACGTCACCGACAAGCCCGTCAAGCCAGACGACCTCGCAGCCACACTGTTTGAGGCACTCGGAATCTCCTACCAGACCGTTCTCGAAGACATCACGGGCATGCCTCGGCACATCACGGACGGATCTCCAATCGCAGGGCTACTCGGGTACGTTGGCGGGCGACAGCGGGTCGGCAGTCGGTCTCCGCGTTGAAGACTTTTGCAATCCAATCACCAGAAGCTAACCCCGATGGACATTGCTGAAACAACGAGGGACAAGCAGAGCGACGCTGTGAAGCGTCGAGATTTCATGCGATTGGTACTCGCGTCGGGTTTGGCGACGACGGTGACTGAATTGCGGGCCAAAGCGACGGCGCCAAAGTCAGCGCCCAAGGTGTGCACTTACACGGAGCACTTCCAGTCGCTTCCGATTCCCGAAGTCTGCAAGATCTTCAAGCGAATTGGAGTCGATGGACTCGATCTGACCGTGCGTCCCGGCGGACATATCGATCCCAAGGACGCCAAGAATGAACTCCCGGGTGCAGTGAAAGCTGCTCGGGATCATGGTCTTGAGATCATGATGCTCACGACCGGCATTGCAGCTCCGGATCGGCATGCCGAAGAAATCGTGGCGACCTGCCAGAAGCTAGGCATTGAGCGAATCAAACTTGGCTACTATCCCGTCGGCCAGTTTGGGAATCTCGCTAAGCGATTGGACGACGTACGACGTCAGTTGGATGCCGTCGTCAAGCTCACCACCAAGTATGACGTCCGCCCCTGTGTCCACCTCCATTCCGGACCAACGATCCCGTCAAGCGGCTTCATGCTTTACGATCTCATCCGCGAGATGCCGCCCGACCGCATTGGCGCGTACCTCGACTCGTATCACATGACGATCACTGGCGGCGCGGGTGGTTGGCGGCAAGCCATCGATCTGCTTAGCCCATGGATGTCGCTCGTTGCCTTAAAGAACTTTCAGTGGCATCGAGATGGACGCGACGGACGCGGCCAACAGGCGTGGCATACCGACTATTGCCGGTTGGAAGACGGCATCGCTCCGATCCCAGATTTTATCAGCACTGTTCAACAAGCTGGCTACCGCGGATTCTACACGCTCCACACCGAATACCGACTCCCCGTGAACGAGTGTATCAAGCTCACAACGGACGACTTCGTCTACCTACAAAAGGTCTTTGCTCGCTTGTAGTCCACGCTGATCGCTCAGTCGGTGCTCTGAGCAATCCGATCCGCTGGTCACGCGTCGCGTTACAATTGTGGCCGCCAGCCCACCGCACAGCCGCGAGAATCACTCGATGAACCGACTTCTGATCAGCATCGCCTTGTCATCGCTGTTGTTAAACAACGCCTCGGCTGAGGACTCCCTGCCATTCGTGATGCCCAGCGACTTTCAGGACCTTGAACTTGTGGGCTGGCGCATCGAACAAGGGCGACAGGATCCGAACAATCCGCTGCTCGAACCGGAAATGCCGTGGGATGAGGGCGGCGTCTTCAGTCATGGCACGGTACTGCGCGATCCGATCGATGGTCTGTGGAAGGCGTGGCAGATCTCGACGCCGCTTTCAAAGCCGCACGGCCCGGGCACATGGCGGCATGATCGCCGGCTGACCTATCTCGAAAGCAAAGACGGAGTAAAGTGGCAGCGTCCGAAACTGTCGTTCGTCTCGTGGGAAGGTCACGAGCAAACGAACATCTTGATGGGGATTTGGTGTTCGTACGCTTCGGTCAACATCGATCCGCAGCGTGAGTGGCCCTACGAGATGTTCGTGTTTCGTTTCCCCGGCTATCCGGATGAGAGAACATCCATCGAAGGTTTGCCGCTGCCGCAGGGCGAGAAGAGTCATCCGTACGGACTGTATCGGTTCCGGTCAAAAGACGGCAAGGACTGGAAGGCGGTTGAGGGGCCGATCACACTGAACACCAGCGACAGTTGCTTCATCTACCGATTGCCCGATGGCAGTTACGTAGCGAACCACAAGACCCAGTTGCCTGCGTTTCCCGGCGGCGTCACTCCTTTCGATATCGCAGATGGCGAAGTGCGTTTGATCGGTCAGCGGACCAGCCGCGACGGCAGCACGTGGAGCGATCCGACTCGGCTGATCATGACTCCCGATTGGCGCGACCCCGCTGACACGCAGTTCATGGAACTCTGTCCGATTGCGGTCCCCGGCGGCTACGTCGCGACGGTCACGATGTATCACAACCACACTCAGCAGATCGACCTGCAATGGGCGGCGTCGCGAGATGGCGTTCACTGGTGGCGTCCGGATCGCCGGCCGGCGTTACCGAACTCACCGCTGGGCGATTACGGCGGCGGGATGATCTGGCCGATGCACAGTCCGGTGATCGATGGCAACCGCCTGCACGTCTACTACGCCGGTAACGAATCGCTGCACGGCGATTTATTCAACACCAAGCAGTCGGGTCCCCGAAGACTTCAAGCTCGCGGAGAAGTGCTGAGTCGCCACTCCAGTTCGCTGCCGAATTACAGCGCGCTGTGCCGAGCCACCTGGACCACGGATCGATTGTGGGCACTCGCCCCGGCGATCGGCGGTCCGTATGTCGGCACGGCGACAACGAAGCGCCGAGAGCTAAGCGGAAAACGCCTGAAGGTCAACGTCATCACAAAGCCACGCGGCGAGCTTCGTCTCGAATTGCTCGACGCGGCTGGTAATGTGCTCGCCGGCTTTTCCAAAGATGACTGCCAGCCACTTTCAGGCGACCATCATGCGATGCTCGTCGAATGGACCTCAGGCTCCAAGATGCCGAAAAACGCCAGCCGTATCCGCTTCTTGTTGAAACGAGCATTCCTATACGGCTTCTCGTCGCAATGAACGCTTCTGGCAGAATGATGAAGAAAACACCATTACTCTCTTCATTATTCTGCCCCCATCATTCTGCCCTCGCAATTCTGCCGCAGGAGAACGCCCCTGCTGATGACCAGCCGCTCGGCCGACAGTCATGACTACGGCAAGAACGACGCCGGTCATGAGTAGGCCAGCAGTGAAGCGTGTCCGGCGTGTGGACGTTCGGGGGGTGCGCGATGTAGCATGTGCTGTCATGAACCAAGCTACACACATCCCGCTGTTCGGCATTACAACTATCGCACCGGTATTCGCGGCTAGTTCGTCACTGGCCGCGGACGCGCGGGAAGAGGTTCGCTTTGAGATCCGAGACGGCCAGCGGCAGTGGTTCTTGGACGGGCATGGCATCGCCGAACTGACGAAGCTGACGCGGACGATGCACTCGCCGGTGAAGAAGGGCGCAGCGATCGTGATCGATGAAGATTGTGATGGGTGGTTTCAACCGAAACTCGTGGGAGCGACACATGAATCGCATCTTATTGACTTGCTTACTGGCGCTCTGTTTCATCCGTCCGGTGATCGCCGACAACTGGCCGGCCTGGCGCGGAGCAGCCGGGAAGGGTATTGCCAATGAGTCAGGCTTGCCGACCAAGTTCAGCTCGACCGAAAACGTCACTTGGAAGGCTCCGTTGCCCGCGTCTGGTAACTCGACGCCGATCGTGTGGCAGGATCATGTCTTCGTGACTTGCCCGATCGACGCTGGAAAAACTCGCAGTCTGATCTGCTTTGATCGCCGGACGGGCAAGGAACAATGGCGGCACAACGTCGCTTTTCCGGAGAAGGAAACGGCTCACAACGAGAACCCATTTTGCTCCGGCTCAGCGGCAACCGACGGACGCCTGGTCTACGCGAGCTTCGGGTCGGCGGGTGTGGTTGCGTGCGATTTCTCCGGCAAAGTCGTCTGGAGTCGCGATCTCGGCCGCCTCACGCATGTGTTTGGTCTTGCAACTACTCCCGTGCTCTACAAGGATCTGCTGCTGATCCATCGTGGTCCTGGCGAGCCGACGCACATTGTTGCCCTCGACAAAAGCACGGGCAAGACCGTCTGGGATGCCAGTGAAACTGGCAAGAACGACAAGTTGTACGGTTCGTGGTCGACGCCGGTGATCTACCGCGCTGGCGACCATGACGAGTTCGCGTTGTCGATGCCCGGCGAACTGAAGGGATACGATCCGCTGACGGGAGAAGAGCTTTGGCGATGCGCTGGCTTGGGGCCAAGCAATTATCCTGACACCGCGATCGGAGACGGTGTGTTGATCGGCGTCAGCGGCTTTCAGAAATCGATGATGGCCGTGCGCATGGGTGGCCGGGGCGACATCACGGCGACGCATCGCCTGTGGCATGTCGAGAAGACTCAGCAGCGGATCGGTTCAGGAGTTGTGCGCGACGGCTATCTTTACGTCTCCAACGCGCCAGGTATCTGCGAGTGCATCGCAGTGAAGACCGGCGAAACGGTTTGGAAAGAGCGACTCGGCGGGAATCTGTGGGGATCGGTCTTGCTGGCCGGAGATCGCCTGTACGTGAGCAACACGCAAGGCGAGGTGTTCGTCCTCGCCGCGAGCCCCAAGTTCAAGCTGATCGCCAAGAACGCGATGGGCGAGCACATCAAAGCCGCGATCGCGCCGTCAGACGGACAGTTGTTCATTCGCACCCACGAGAACCTCTACTGCGTAGGCCAGCGACAGCGTTGACTGATTGCGTCCAGGGTTACCTCGCAGGGCTAGTGGTACACTTTGCCCGAGAAAGTTCTCTGTGCCTGGGAAGTGACGATCAAGGCAGCAGTGGTGGCTAGTTGCTGTCCGGCCCAGGCGGCGGCGGAGGCCGGGCTACTCCTTTCGGAAAGCCTCCTCCTCCCGGCAACAACTCAAAGATGTCGAGATCTCCCCACTCAATGATCTCGACATTGCCCCATTTCACAACGAGGGCAGTTCCGTCATCAGGGACGTGCATGAAAACCACCGTCGCATAACGAGACGCCCAAAGACAGATAGCAACGATCGATACCAGAACAAAGAGATGCCACAGTCGCACCGCTTCGCTTGTCGTGCTAGGAGGTCATCGGCTAATCACTCCAACGCCACGAAAAGCGCCACCACAATCACGAAGAATCCAGCGCACAGCAGAACGGCAGTAAGAATCGTAGCTACGACGGCTACAAAGACGACGTCTACGGCTTTCTCAATCCCCGCCTTGTCTCGCTCGCTGGGCATGGGGGTATTGTAGCAAGGGAACACCCGACACTGCTCGGAGTTTCGTGCCCCAGCCCCTCCGTGTGTTAGCCGGGGTCTCTTTTATTGAGAGTCTGGGACCTTCAGGACAAACTTGGCTTTCGTATCACGGACATCTTTCTGTTCGGGGCGCGTTCTCTTGTATTCGAGAATCTGCTTGTCACACAGTCCCAAAAGCATTTTCTTGGCCGGATGCCACCCCAATCCCGTCACTCTTTGGGCATCGCTTACATTGATGCTGCCCTCAACAGCGACGTAGTTCAGGACGAGCTTCTCTTCTTGGGATAGCGAACTAGCGATCGGCAGCTCTGCGCGTCAGAAAAAGTTGGCTTGGCGCGAAAATGTACCACTACCCTCGCAGGGTAGATGGATCCTGGTTTGCAAATTAGGACACTTCTACTCGAAATTGGGTTCGATCGACTACGCTGTGTGAAATCATGTTGCAAACTCATCAGGTTCGGGCGAGAATCATTCGCAATGACCTACTGTTTTGAGCCGGAAGTCGCGACATGATCACACTGCTCGGTAACCCGAAGCGAACGTGTACTGGTATCACGCGGCGTGACGCGTTGACTGCCGGCGGATTGTCGCTTCTCGGGATGACGCTTCCCGATTTGCTGCGTGCTGAGCAGTCTCGGCCGTCCCTACCTCGCGACGGCAAGGCCAAGTCAGTCATCTTGATCTACTTATTCGGCGGCCCGCCGTTGCACGACACATTTGATCCAAAGCCACAGGCACCAGTGGAAATCCGCGGCGAGTTCGGATCGACGCCAACGAGCGTTCCGGGCGTCCACTTTTGTGAACTGCTGCCTCAGATGGCGAAGTGGATGAACCGTTCCACGTTGATCCGCTCGGCCGCACATCCGCATAACGATCACAGCGCGGGCTTGCTGTACACACTGACCGGCAAGCGTGCCGCGAGGCTCGAGTCGGCAGTGCCGGTGTTGCCGACTCAGGCGCCGAGCATGAACTCGGTGATTCAGTATCTGGCCCGTGACGAAAAACGAGAACTTCCGGCCTCGGTTTGGATGCCGTGTTACACCGGTTGGGGACAAGCCACCGTGCGTCCGGGCCCGTACGCTGGTTTCCTCGGGCGACAGTATGAGCCGTTCTTTACTTCGACCAAAGCGCATAGTGGCAAAGAGTGTAAGTACGCGTATCCTGAACGCGTCCAGGGGCAAGTTGTCTTGCCGGAAATGAATCTCCCGGAGGACATCTCGCTCGACCGACTCGACCGTCGCCGGTCGTTGGTTCAGCAGTTCAACGATGAACTCCGGCGGGCCGAGCAGACGCAAGCCGCCGATCGACTCGACTTGTCTCGCCGTCAGGCGTTTGATTTGTTGACCAGTGCGAATCGGCCGAACAGTCCGTGGCGCGCGTTTGGAGTCGAAGGCGAAGACGCTCGGTTGCAAGATCGCTACGGCCGCAATCTGTACGGCCACTCGATGTTGATTGCCCGGCGATTGGTTGAATCTAACGTGCGTTTTGTCACCGTGACATGGGAAGTCTTTGAGAAACTGAAGATCGACGAAGACGGCTGGGATACGCATCAACGCAACTTCCACATTCTTCGGGACCACCGGCTGCCCGTGCTCGATCAAGCGTACTCGGCATTGTGCGAAGACCTCGATGCGCGCGGCTTGCTTGACGAGACATTAATCGTCGTCATGGGCGAGATGGGTCGGACGCCGAAGATCAACGCCAAGGGTGGGCGCGATCACTGGTCGTTCTGTCACAACGTGCTGCTGACAGGAGCCGGCGTTAAACAGGGCCACGTCTACGGTTCGTCCGATCGCATCGGGGCCTATCCTGCGTCCGATTCTGTCAGCCCCGAGGATTTGATCGCCACGATCTACGCTGCGATGGGAATCGACACGACGGCGTCTATTTACGATCCAGCCAACCAACCTCATCCGATCGCTCAACGAGGCACCGTGCAGAGCGATGTTTTGGCGTGAAGTCAACTGGACATTTCTCACAGACGGTTCGAAGTGTCTATCCAACCGTGGCCTTCGGCTGCAAGTAATGTAGGATGGACGCCCTCGTCTGTCCGTCTGAATGAGCGGACGGACGGGGCGTCCATCTACGGGATCGGTAAGCTATTCCTCGCCTACGCCACAAGCCATGGAGAATCTACCTTGTCGGGACCACTGAACTACCAACTGAATGCCAACGCCATGATCATCGGCGTTGGCTTGATGGGCCAGCACATGGCGACGCATGCCGTCGATTGGCTTGGACTGAAGAAACTCGTGCTGGTCGATCATTCACCGATGATCCCAGTTGGCACAGAGCAAGTGGCGCTGGCGGACCTTGCCACGTCGCTTGCTACAGCAAGTGCGTCGAACGTCGAAGTCGTTGCAGAAACAGTGGACGTGACAGACGAGGACGAAGTGCGTCAGTTGTTTCAGCGGCATCCCCAGATTAGCTACTTACAGCACACTGCGGGTATCTCGCCTAGGCCGCTCACGCCGCCGGAGGACTTGACGAAAGATGACATCATGGGCGCGTGTGAGGTGAATCTCTGGGGCACGCACAACGTACTCAAGCAAGGCGTCAACCACGGCGGGGTTGCGAAGAACGCTCGCGGAGTCATCATCCTCTCGACATCAGCGACCGTCGGAGCCGAAGGCCGAGCGAGCGCCGCGTATGAAGAATCGAAAGGCGGATTACTGAATCTGCTGAAGCTGCAATCTCGCCACTTCGTCGAATCTCATGGATTGATTCTGAACGGCCTCGCGCCATCACCGCTCCGCGGCCCCATGGCGGCACAGAACGAAGTCGCTGCGGGCCGGCTGCAAGCCGTCGAAGATAAGATGCCCTTGGGAGGCCTCACCGAACCGAAGCACATCTCGGCCGCCACGATGTTCTTCTGGTCCGACGACTGCTGGTGTGTCGGCGAAGTACTGACGACCGACGGCGGTTACACGAAGCACAAGCCGATCTACGGACCGCTTCGCGCCGAGCCGACGTGACAAGACTGTTCGTTCGAGTAAAGTAGAGGCTTCACTCACGCAGATGCTTCCTGCACAAAGGCCCGTCATGCTCATGCCACTCGTTAGTTCGCTCGCGTTATCCGTGCGAGCGGTTCTCGTTCCTTAATGCGATTTGGTCACCGGCGGTGGGTTTCTTGAGATTACTGCTCTTTGCATTGTCCGCGTCTCTATTCACCGCTGTACCGGGCACGGAGGAGACTTCGCTTCGCATTCCGCCCAAAGAGCCCCGTGAGGCCTTGAAGACGTTCAGGCTTCAGCCGGGCTTTCGAATCGAGTTGGTGGCTGCCGAGCCGCTGATTCGAGATCCGGTCGCAATTGACTTCGATGAGTCGGGACGGATGTACGTTGTCGAGTATCCCGAGTTCAACGAGTACAGTTTCAACAAGGGCCCAAAGCCGTCGGGAGCGGTAAAGCTGCTCGAAGACACCAATGGTGATGGCCGCTTTGACAAGTCGATGTTGTTTTTGGACACAGTCGCGTTTCCGACAGCGGTAGCCTGTTATGACGGCGGGGTTTTCGTCGGAGCGGCGCCGGACTTGTTGTACTGCAAAGACACCAACGGCGATGGCCGCGCCGATGTGCGCAACAAGGTCTTGACCGGCTTCGCACGCGATTTCGCGGGCGGCGGATTGCTGAATTCCTTTCGCTGGGGATTGGACAATCGGATTCACATCGCCACGAGCTTTGCAGGCGGTAACATTCGGAGCGCGAATCGCCCCGATGACGAACCCGTGTCCATTCGATCGCGCGGTGTGCTCCTCGATCCGCGCGCGCACCAGATTGAACTGACTAGCGGCGGTGGGCAACACGGGATGGGCATCGACGATTGGGGACGTACGTTTCTCTGCTCCAACGTCAACCCAATGCAATTGTTGATGTACGACGGGCGCTACGTAGCACGCAATCCGTTTTTCGCGCCGCCCGCCGCCGCCGTTGATATTAATGGCGAAGGACGATTAGCAGAATTGTTTCGTATCAGCCCGCTGGAACCGTGGCGGATTGAGCGATCGCGGATAGTTGCTGCTTCGCAACCCGACGACGAAGGCGCCAAGCCCGGTGGTTTGTTTACGTCATCAAGCGGTATCACCATCTACCGCGGTGATGCGTGGCCCCAAGAGTATCGCGGGAATCTGTTTGTGGGGGAAGTCACGAACAACCTGGTCTATCGTGCCAAGCTCGAAGCCAGTGGCGTTGGTCGTCTGGCACGGCGAGCTGATCGCGACTCAGAATTCCTGGCTTCGACCGACATCTGGTTTCGCCCTGTGCAGTTTGCCAACGCTCCGGATGGAAACTTGTATGTTGTTGACATGTATCGCGAATTGATCGAAGGGGCGGCGTTTGTTCCGAAGCGAGTCCTTGATGAGCTTGACGCCAGCAGCGGTACGGATCGTGGTCGCATTTATCGAATCGTCGCCGTCGGGCGAGCTTCCCAGTCCGCCAAGCGTGATGTGAACCTCCAGTCAGGAGACCTGCCTCACAAGATGGCGACAGAACAACTGGTCGCTTTACTGGAACACAGGAACGGATGGCATCGCGACACAGCGGCGCGGCTGTTGTATGAGCGCCAAGATCGTCGCGCGGTGGCGGCGTTGAAAGAGCTCGCGGCGAATTCGGACCGACCCGTGGGGCGTGTTCACGCAATGCACGCGCTAGACGGCCTGGGGCAACTTACACCGGAAGGGGTTTTGCCTCGACTCGTCGATACACATCCGGAAGTTCGCATTCATGCATTGAAGTTGTCCGAATCCATTGTGAACGAAGCGCCGGCGTTACGCGCCGAGCTTTATTCTATGGTCAACGACCCCGAACAGCGAGTGCGATATCAATTGGCGTTCTCGCTCGGCGCGATCTCGCCCTCTGTATCGCGGAATGAGGCACTCGCGCAGTTGCTGATAAGAGATGGCGACGACGAATGGCTTCGTACGGCGGTTCAAAGCTCTCTCGCGCAAGGCGCGGGCGATGTACTGCTCCTGCTGTCAACAAGGCCACAGTTTAGAGGCCGCGATAACGGCAAACAAATGTTGCAAGCGTTGGCTGCGCAAATTGGCGCACAGAATCGAAGTAGTGACCTTGCCTTGTTGTTGAAGAGCCTCGAGTTGATTCGCGAGGAGGAGAACGCAATCAAACAGGCAATGACTCTCGGTTTGTTCAGCCATGCGAACGACGAAGTCAAACAACGATTCCTTGCCGCTGGTTCCGGTAAGCTGGCTGAACTTCTGTCGGATCTCATTACCGATGCCCGTAAGACAGCCGCATCTAACGATGCAACGACAGATGATCGAGTCGATGCGATCCGTACACTGGCGCTCGCCGACTTCCGCGACGCCGAGGTTCAGGCGTTATTTGCCGATCTGCTGCAATTGCACCAGTCATCTCGCATCCAGTCCGTGGCGCTAGGAACTCTGGCAAAGCATGATCATCCGGAAGTGCTTCCTTTGTTGCATAATAAGTGGCCCGGGCTCAGCCCCAAGTTGCGAGTGCAGGCAATGGAAGCGATGTTCGCACGCACGGATTGGACGCTGGCAACGCTCGACGCCGTTGTAAAGAAACAGATCGCCCGAACGGACATAAGCCAATCGCGGCTTGCGATGCTGAAAGACCATCATAATCCGCAAGTCCAACAGCTCGCTCGAAAGTTGCTGCGGACTCCGACGCTACGCCGGCAGGAAGTCGTAGAGACTTATCGATCGTCGCTGCAAATGAAAGGCAACGCCGACCGCGGCAAAACGGTCTTCAAGGGCAGTTGTTCGGCTTGTCACAAGATGAATGGTATTGGCAATTCCGTGGGAGCGGATTTGGCGGGAATCGGCAATCGACCCGCCGAGACGATCCTGACGAACATTCTTGATCCGAATCGTGACGTGAAACCTAAGTTTGCGAATTATGTCCTCGTGACCAAGGACGGTCGTACAGTGACGGGAGTGATAATCGAAGAGACCGCCAACAGCATTCGCCTCGTTCGTGCGGACGGGACGGACGCAACCGTACTGCGGATTCACATCGAGAGTTTGCGGAACACCGGAATATCGTTTATGCCGGAAGGCCTCGAAAAACAGATCGATCCACAAGCGATGGCCGACTTGTTGACTTTCTTGGCAACTGACAAATAACCATCTGGCGCCGGCGTCGAACCAAGCGGCATGATCTTCGAGCAGAAACGCGAAGCTAACACTCCGAATTCCGCAAACAACTCGGCGGCGAAGATCAACATATTCTTGCCACTCCGTATTCTTGCCTGTTTCGGCCGGGCCGCAGATTCGGGCAAGAAGATGGAGTGGCAAGAATATGCCAGTGTGGGTCTTCGATTCCGAGCTCGGCCGCATCTCCGGCTTGCAGAAGGCCTTAGGCATTTCCCGACAGGTACTCGAAGTGTCCTATCCTGCGGCGCCATATTCGTTTAAGGTACGTGATTCGTTCTGGTTCTGGACCTGGACCAAGGAGTATTGATGGTTGTCATGCGTGTTCGCGACCGCGAATCGATTCAAGAGGCAGTCCGCCGCTTCCGCAAACTCGTCGAACGAAGTGGCTTGAAGAAGGAAATGAGGCGTCGGCAGTATTACGAGAAGCCAAGCGAGACCAAACGCCGTGCCCGCTTGCGAGCCGAGCGTCGCGCTTTCGCCATGCGCCGTGCCCAGAAGACTCGGTAGAAGTAAACTCGATACCGCCCTCAACCGTCCGATCCAGGGAATCAAGGCAGCTTGGGTTTCAGCGGCGCGCCGCCGTCGGTCTTGTCCACAGGGTAGAGTGCGTTGGTTTGCTCCAGGCTTGCGATCAATCCCCGCATCATCACGCGGAGCTGATCGGGCTTGCCGGTCGCGAGGTTCTTCGACTCAAAGGGATCTTCGGCGAGATTGTAGAGCTGATAGTGGGAGTCTTCAGAAGCTTTCGAAGGAAAGTAATGATAGACGACCTTCCAATCACCGCTGCGGTAACAGGTGAAGTAATCGCTGCGATGCGGCGAGTGCGGGTAGTGCATTAGAAACGTTTCGGCGCGTTTCTTATCGGGCTCGCCGGTGAGCAGCGTATCCAGGCGTAGGCCATCGACAACGTGCTTCTTCCGCGGCTCAAGGTCGGTGAGGGCGAGGATAGTCGGGAACAAGTCGTAAACAGCAGCCTGCTGGATCTGGATGGCATCCGCGACGATCGGAAGACGCTTTTGATTCGAGTTATCGCCGCTAGCCTTCGCCCAGGTGGCGATGAACGGTACGCGCATGCCACCCTCGTAGTGCGCGCCTTTCTTTCCACGCAGCGGAGCGGCGCAGGCGACCGCATGTTGATGTCCGAGCGGTGCATCAGAGCCGTTGTCGCCGAGGAAGAAAACAAGTGTGTTCTCGGCAACGCCTAGTTCGTTAAGATGATCGAGGACGTCGCCGAGCGACTTGTCCATACCCTCAATCAACGTAGCGAAGGCTTGAGCGGGTGCGGGCTTGCCGGAGTCCTTGTAGTTGGCGGCGAAACGCGGATCGGAGTTGAACGGCGCATGCACGGCGTAGTGCGACATATAGAGAAAGAAGGGCGCGTCGTCCTTCACCGCAGCGGTAACATGCGGCTTGGCTTCGATCGTCAACGCCTCGGTCAGAAAGGTTTCGCTGCCATGATACTTCTTCAGGTGCGGCACGGCGTGGTGCGACCTCCGTGTACCAAGGCCGTAGTTCTGCGAGCCGTAATAGCTGCCGGGCGCTCCGAACGAAGCACCACCGACGTTGATGTCAAATCCGAGGTTCTTGGGCTCGGCGCCTTCAAACGCGCGAGCCCCGAAATGGCCTTTACCAACGTGGATTGTTCGATAGCCTGCTCCTTGCAATAACCGTGGCAACGTCACGTCGCTGGTCTTCAAGCCTTTCCAGTTCCATTGCGTCGGACCAAACGGACCGCGGTTGTTCTTTTCAGGATTGATCCAGTTTGTCGCCTGATGCCGCGAGGCGTTCTGCCCGGTCATGATGGAGATGCGTGTCGGCGAGCAGACGCTCATGGCATAGAAATTGTTGAAGCGGATTCCCTGCTTTGCCAAACGCTCCATATTCGGTGTGCGGTAGTAGTCGTTAAGCGGATACCGCTTCGGTGTGCCATCGTCATCGGTGAGAAAGGGCACGGAGGTGTCCATGACGCCCATGTCATCGACAAGGAAAATGACGATATTGGGTCGCTCCGCACGCACAGCACCGATGCACGCGCAGCTTAGCATCAGGACTACAAGGACCGTTCGTCTGATTGTCATCATCATGGACGGAGTTTCTCCCGCGGCCAGTTCATCGCCCGGCGGTCATGCAATGATATTCTGTACGATGGTGCCTTCGATATCCGTGAGTCGAAACTCGCGACCGCTGTAGGCATAGGTGAGTTGCTCGTGATCCAAACCAAGCAAATGTAGAACCGTCGCGTGCAGGTCATGGACGTGGACTTTATTCTCAACGGCTGTGAACCCAAATTGGTCGGACGCTCCATGAATTGTGCCGCCCTTGATCCCACCACCTGCTAACCACATGGTGAACCCAAACGGATTGTGATCGCGTCCGTCACCACTTTGTGAAGTCGGTGTGCGTCCAAACTCGCCTCCCCAGATGACCAACGTCTCGTCGAGCAGTCCGCGTTGCTTGAGATCCGTCAGCAATTGAGCGATAGGTCGATCAACATCCTTGCACAGTCGCTCGTTACCGGCATTGTGCTTGCTATGGGTGTCCCACGGCTGCCGGTTGCCGTAGAAGACTTGCACGAACCGAACGCCACGTTCGCTCAATCGACGCGCGAGCAAGCAAGCCTTTGAAAACTCGCTCGCTCCATAAGCTTCCAGCGAGCCTTTGGCTTCGCGCGAAATGTCAAACGTGTCGAGCGCCTCGTACTGCATGCGAAACGCTAACTCCATCGAACGGATGCGAGTCTCCAGAGCATCGTCGCCAAGTCGTTCGGCGGCGTGCTGGCGATTGATACGCGAGATCAGATCGAGTTGGTCACGCTGGTCGTCGCGAGAAAGGAACTCGTTCTTCAAGTGCGGGATCATCTTCTCGGGAGTCAGATCCGAGTTGTTGATGTGGGTTGCCTGATGTCGCCCGGGAAGGAAAGCTGCTCCCCACAGCTTGGGACCGACAACCGGTTTGCCGGGACAGAGTGCAATGTAGCTTGGCAGGTTCTCGTTCTCGGTTCCTAAACCGTACGAAGTCCACGCTCCCAAACTTGGCCGTGTTGGCGTTAGTACTCCAAGGTTCATCATGCAGAGCGCGGGAGCGTGATTCGGAAAATCCGTGTGCATCGAGCGAATGATCGCCATGTGATCGACATGACCGCCAAGCTGATGGAGATGCTCCGAGACAGGAATTCCCGATTCGCCAAATCTCCGGAATCGAACCGGCGAAGGGAGTAGTCCCGCTGTTGGAGAAGCCGTTCGTATGTCAGCGCCTTTCGGCTTCTGTCCCGCCAGTTTCGCCAACATCGGCTTGGGATCAAACGTATCAACCTGCGAGGGGCCTCCGCTCATGAACAGGAAGATGACTCGCTTAGCGCGCGGTACGAAATGGGGTGCCAACGCGGCCAGTGCGGCTCTCGGAGCTAAGGCCCCAGTCAAGCCAAGCATCCCAAAGCTACCGCCGACATAACGCAGCATGTCGCGACGCGAAATACATCCACCCATCTGTTCTGTGAGGTCAATCGACATAGAGAAATTCATTACTGCTCAATAATGCGTGTGCGTATCGCTGCCAACGGGTGACCGTTGTCTGTTCGTCAGTCGCCGCGACTTCGGCAAAGAACTCGCGAGCGATCTGTAACTCGGCTTCTCGAGGATTGCGAGCGAACAGAAGTTGATGAAGATAAGTCGCCCGCTGGTCAAGCGTCTCGCCGCCGTCGCTTTGAGCTCGTCCGGCGAGAGCATTCGCTTGTTGGCGCACGAATGGCGAGTTCAAGACGAACATTTGTTGCAGTGGTGTCGTCGTATCCGCTCGCTTGGCGCAATGGATCGCTGGATCTGGAAAGTCGAATGTCTGCAGCGTATCGCTCAACTTATGGCGAGAGACCGAAGCATAGATGGTCCGGCGAAGAAAGGTCGCATCATCCGCATCGCCAGACGGGCCTCTCAACGAATCATCGAGCTTTCCACTAACTGCAAGAACCGAATCGCGAAACGCTTCGGCATCGAGACGTCGGCGGTTGAAATGAGACAAGAGGCGGTTATCGGGATCGCTCGAAGTGTCGCCGGACATCGACGCTGATTGTTGGTACGTTGACGACAGCATGATCTCGCGATGCAGCCACTTCACTGACCAACCGTTCTCCATGAAACGAACCGTCAAATCGTCCAGCAACTCCGGATGCGAAGGCTGCGAACCCGTAACGCCAAAATTGCTGGGCGTATCGACCAAGCCGATTCCGAAGTGATGCATCCAGACGCGATTGACCGCAACGCGAGCCGTCAGCGGATTGTCGCGGTTAGCGATCGCGCGGGCCAACTCGAGCCGACCACTTCCGTTCGAGAAGGCAACTGGCTCGCCCTTTGACAGGATCTGTAAGAACCGCCGTTGAACAAGAGGACCAAGGCGTCCTGCATCGCCGCGGATGAACACGTTCAAATCGCGAGGCTTGTCAGGATAGTAGACAATCTTCATCCGATCCTTGTTGATCTCTTCAACACGGATTTGCTCTTCGGTCAGAGAATCGGCAACAGGCACTTCGAAGCCGAGTGTCTTCTTCAATTCGTCGATCTCGGCTTTGGCATCGGCGATCTTCTTCGTCACTGCTTCAAGCTCTTGCTTGGCGGCCGCAAGGCGGTCACTCGCGGTGGCGGCATCGCTTTTTGCCTTCTTCTCCAGATCCGCCACTTCTTTCGTCAACTCCTTCGCCTTCTTCGCAGGCTCGACAAGCTCCTTCTCCAACGCGGCCACACGATCGCGAGCTGGCTGCGTCTTTGCGATTTCCTCGTCCGAGATGATGGGCCGTGTCGTTTGGCGACAAGAGGCGAAGACGCCAGCCAATGCGTAATAGTCTTCGAGCGTGACGGGATCGTACTTGTGGTCGTGGCAGCGGGCACAGGTAAGCGTCAGTCCAAGCAAGCCGCGGCCGATGCCATCGACGCGGTCTTCCCAATCGTCGGCGTAACGGTTTTCCAGGACGACTTGAGCCAACGCAACTTCCTTGTGATAGGAAGGTCCGAGGCCTTGGAATCCGAGTGCCGCGTGATCTTCGGGGCCGGTTTCCGGCAGGAAGTCCGTTGCAAGTTGGCGGATGATGAATTGGTCGTACGGCACGTCTTCGTTGACTGCCTTCACGACCCAGTCGCGGTAGCGCCAGGCGTGATGGTATGGTCCATTGAACGGCCCCATATTCGTGTTGTCTTCCGAATACCTCGCCACATCTAACCAGTGTCGGCCCCAACGCTCGCCGTGGTGCGGCGAGTCGAGCAAACGATCGAGCAACTTGCGATAAGCCTCGGGCGATTCGTCGTCGAGGAACTGTTGTTGCTGTTCGAATGGCGGCGGCAATCCAGTCAAGTCGAGACAGACCCGACGAAGCAAGGTTTGGCGTTCGGCCTTTTTGGCTGGCTCCAATCCAGTGTCTTCGAGCCGAGCCAAAATGAAAGCGTCAATCGTCATGCTCGGCCAAGACGCATCCTTCACGGTCGGCGGATCGTGTCGCGTCGGTGGCTGCAACGACCAGTGTCGCTTCGCCTTCTCCCAATCGATCGATTGCTTGGGCGTCGAATTCGGAGTTCCGTCCCGAGGATCGGGCGCGCCCATCGCCACCCACTTCTCGAAGTCAGCGATCACATCCGCGGGGAGCTTGCCATCCGGTGGCATCTGATAGTTGTCTTCACCGAAGCGAATGGCCTCGATTAGCAGACTGTCGTCGATTTTGCCTGGCTTGATCGCCGGCCCGGTTTCACCGCCGACATGCAGTCCCTCTCGACTGTCCAGTAGCAACCCACCCTTTAGCTTGCCCGCCTCCTTTGCCTTCGCCGAATGGCAGCCGTAACACTTTTCAATAAAGACAGGACGGATCTTCTTCTCGAAAAAGTCGAGTCCAGCCGCATCGGGCTCAGCCGCTCCGAGCGTTGCCGTAACGGCCCAGACAAGGAGATTCAACGGAAGAAGGGATCGAGTTTGCATGAAGCACTGCTCCGGTGGGCGTGGTCAATCTGGAGCTGTTCAATTACTGGAGGGTGACCATAATCTTACCACGCGACTCAAAGCATCGCGACACGAAACGCCCCTTTTGACTCTGCCGACGCGGTTAGCCGCTTGCTGAACTACGCGAGGATTTCGTTGACGACATGTCCGTGAACGTCGGTCAGACGGCGATCGACACCGTTCTGGAGGTAGCTCAATCGTTCGTGATCGATACCCAACAAATGCAGCACCGTGGCGTGGAAGTCGTAGCAGTAGGTCTTGCCTTCTGCCGCCTGATATCCCCATTCGTCGCTGTGACCGTGACTGGCACTCGCTTTGATACCGGCACCGGCCAGCCATGTGATAAATGACCCGCCGTTATGATCTCGACCATCGCCGCCTTGGGCGAACGGCGTGCGACCAAACTCGGTCGTCCAGATCAGAAGAGTGTCTTCGAGCAAGCCGCGCGATCTCAGATCCCGAATCAGGCGGCGATTGGTTGATCGACCGAAGCGGCGATAGGCGGCAACTCCTTCGGTATGCTGCCGTGATTGTCCCAATTGCCCGTCGCTCCCTGCGGGCCACTCCAGACCTGCACAAACCGAGTGCCTCGCTCGACCAGCCGGCGAGCCAACAAACAGCGGCGGCCGAAGTCTTCCGTGGTCTTGTTGGCCAGACCGTAGGCTGCGTGTGTCGCTTCGCTCTCCTTCGCGACATCAAAGGCCTCCGGAGCGGACAACTGCATGCCGCGGCCAGTTCGTACGATTTGATCCGGGCATCGAGTCGCGAATCGTGCGGATTCTCCGCGGCGTGCTCGGCATTCAGCTTCCGCAGCAATTCGAAGCCGTCTCGATCCGCGGCACGCGTCGCGAATTGGTACCGCTGGTTGGCGAACAAGTCGGGAACTGCGTTCTTTGCTCCGGCGCTGATGACCGTGCCCTGATTCACCGCCGGAAGAAAGCCCGCCGAAAACGGTCCCTTCTGGTTGTAAGGCAAGCCCTTGCCGTCCGGTAGCACAACGAAAGTCGGCAGGTCGTCGGTGAGGTTTCCCAATCCATAAGAAATCCACGCGCCCATGCACGGAAAGCCAGGCAACAGAGAACCGGAGTTCATCATGTAGGTAGCTGGCCCATGCACGTTCGTCTTCGACGCCATCGCCATCAGGAAGGCCATCTCATCCACTTCCTTGGCCTGATGGGGAAAGACGCTGCTGACCCAGCGACCGCTCTCGCCATGTTGCCTGAATTTGAACGGGCTCTTCATGATCGCCCGGGCATCGCCGTGAAGCCTTCTGGCTTTTCCTGCGGTCCCAGTTTCTGGCCGTGAAGTCTTTCCAACTCAGGCTTATAGTCGAACGTGTCCATCGGACTCCCGCCGCCCGTCATGAGCAATTGGATCACTCGCCGTACTTTGGCCGGAGGATGCAGGCCACCGTTGAACTCAGGCTTCGGCTGATCGATCTCCGCCGACAACATATCGCGTGCAAGCATCTGTGAAACGACAAGGCCTCCGAGCCCACCACCGATGTTCCACAGGAATTCTCGCCGCGAGTTGTTCATTTTCATTCCTCAAGATTGTTGCTATTGAATCAGCCGCAACGCGCAAGCCCACGGTTTCATGAGATAACCGAACTAGCGCGTTCGACGATGTTTACCGATGTTACGGCGAGTCCGCGGCAGTCAGCCAGTCTTCGACCATCAGCCCGTGGACGCGGGAGAATTCACCGATGTTGCTCGTGACCAACGTCAGCCCATGACGCACGCAGATGGCTGCAATCTGAAGGTCATAAGGGCCAATGACAATTCCTGCCGTTTCCAATTCCTGCCGGATTTTCGCATACTCCACCGCGTCTGCATCATCGAAGGGCACGGAGCCAGCGTTTGGTTCACGGTTGCAACGCGACGATTGCGGTCTCCATACTTCTCGGCTCCGTGGAGCAATTCGCTGCGCACAATCGAACAGGTTACCACGTCGGCCGGTTGCAGTGTCGCGAGTTTTGCATGAATGGGACTGCCGGGCTGCTTGAGATAGTGAATCCAAACGTTGGTATCGGGTAGGTATGGCATCACCAATCATCCCTGCTGGGCAACTCGCCCTGTGGCGGACGTTCGAAATCTTCACCCGCCAATGCCGCTGCCGTCTTCTCAAAATATCCCGCTGGCCACGCGGACCCTGAATTCATTTCGTCCTTCTCGCGCGGTTAACGGTGACCATGGTCGCGACACAACGAAACGATCGCAATGTCTGAGACGCTTGTTGATATAATCATGCTCCAAAGGATGTCACCAATGCGTGTGCTGAGTCTTCTACTTGTTGCCGTCGCGATGTCACCGAGTACGGCTGGACCGCTCGTGCCCGGCCAGGAGCGTGTGGACGCGCGAGTCGAACTCACAATTGACGAGCCGTACGAAGACCGCGGCGTTGCCTGGCCGGTGACGACTGGAGTTCCCTTTCCTCGCGGCCAGTTGAAAGACGTGCGCGAGATTTGCTTGGTCGATGAGCAAGGCGTCGTCACACCACTGCAGACGCGAGCCGCAGCTCAATGGCTGCCGGAAATGAACAGCATTCGCTGGCTGACGATCGACTTTATTGCGGAACCTGGGAAGAGATACTGGCTCGAGCTTACGCCGGGCATCCAGCAACCTCGCTACGACTCATCACTTGAAATCTCTCAACTTGGCAAGTCCTTCCACGTATCGACGGGTGTGATCAGCGCCGAGTTTCACACGGATGGGCCGGCACCGCTTGCTGCGATTCGAGCGGATCTGAACGGCGATCAACAAGTCGATGCTGAAGAAGTTGTTCTGACCGCCACACAAGACGGAGAACACTATTACGCCAATCAGCACAAGCAGCGATTTTCAAACGCTCGGGACGCGGACGATCGACAGATCGTTGTGGAATCGTCGGGCCCGATTCGTGCCTGTGTGCGCATCGATGGTTTTTATACTGGGCCAGACGGCGAGCGAATCGTTCGGTATCGGACTCGCTACCACTTCTTCAATCGCCTTGGTCTGATCAAGGTGATTAACGAGTTCAAGATTGTTGGTTCCACAAAGCAGACGCAGTTTCACGATATTGGATTTGAACTGAAACTCGCGGGCGATCCACAACACCGCACTGTCGCGGTCGATCGTTCGGGAGCGGAAGGCAATCAAACACTGACGGCAAAGTGGCAATCCGACACACAGAGCATCTCGTCGTTTCAATCGACGTATCGACATTTCGGCAATCCGGAGTGTCGTGGGAGAGTTGTCGAACTCGGGTCAACAGGCGAGAGAGAATTACACGCTTCGGATCACGTCGGTGAATGGATGCAGGTGCTCGACGACCGAGCGGCGGTGACTGGATCGTTGCGTTGGTTTTGGCAGC
This sequence comes from Planctomycetaceae bacterium, assembly GCA_002726245.1. Taxonomy (GTDB): domain Bacteria; phylum Planctomycetota; class Planctomycetia; order Pirellulales; family Pirellulaceae; genus PBSM01. The sequence continues at coordinate 22,369 of PBSM01000213.1, forward strand.
AGTTTCCTAAAGAGTGGGAGGTGACGCGAGACCGGATGGTCTTGCATCTTTGGAGTCCGCGCGGCGGACCACTTGACTTCGGTCGAGATGGACTCAGAGAGCGTTTCGGCGAACGGGGAGCGGAGTACATCTTGAATTGGAAAGGAGTTCGGGGCACGCTCAACCCGATCTCCAACTTCTTCTACTTTGCCGGACACGGCGCTTTGTCTCGCGGCGACGTCGATGGAAAAGGCATCAACAAGCATCACGAATTCTACTGGCACGTCGCTCCATCCAGTCAAACTGCGGCTGGAAAAGAGTATGGTCGGCTGGCTGCAAAGCCTCCACTGGCTATGGCGACTGGCGAGTGGAACTGTTCGACCGATGTCTTTGGACCGCTCGCATCGCGTCCAAACAGTTCGAAATACGAAGCGATCGTGGACCGCATCTTCGACTTGGGGCGCGAGGTGCAAGACACGTTCGGCGATTACGGATGGTGTGCGTTCGGCAGCGGTCCACACTACAGCTATCAATGGGACGAGCAGACGAAACGGCACTATGCGGACCCCCGACGCTTCGAATACCACACGTATCAAAAGGAAACACAACTGTGGTGGTGTTATCTGCGGAGCGGCGAACGCAAGTTCTACGACTGGGCAATCGAGTCGGAAGACCACTGGACCGATATTGCTGTAACGCATGTTCCCCTAACGTACGAGTGCGATTGGCGGGGCGGCTTTCGGCAGAAGCAGACCCTGCGCTTCCGTCCCGGCGACTGGTCCATCGATAGCGCCATGTTCTACGTTCGGCAGCGCGACTCGGCCGAAGCGTGGCTCCGCGGCGGCTCGCAGTTCTGGGCCAGTTACCACCGTACGCTGGAAACGACCACGCTGGCCTACTACCTGACCGGCGACGAACGATACAACGACGTGTTGAATTATTGGCGTGACTACTGGCGCGATCTAGCTGGGAAAACCAGTGCGTCACCCGATTTCAAGCCGTGGCATCGTGAGCAGCCATGGTATCAGCCAAATGCGCCCAACGAACCGACAAAGACGTGGGCTGAAATGATCCGCGACTACGCGCCCTTCACCTCGGGCCTGCGGCACCAGATGACTCAGTTCTTCAATCTGGCCACCCTCTACGAACACACGCAGGACCCAGCGATCCGGCAAGTGCTGGAAGAATGCGCGGACGCTTATCTTGAGCCGGAGCACCGCATCGGCGTGTGGCGGACTCAGGAGAACGGCTTACCCAATCATGCCGATGCCCCGCTACTAGGACACTTTTGGGTTCCAGCGATGTGGAAGTACGAGCGTGCCACCGGCGACCCACGCATGTCGCAGGTCTTTCGCCGATACTTTGATGCCTGTTACGCAGCGGATCCGTTTCGTGAAGACATTGGCCGATATTCGAATGTGCATTTGGCCTACGCCTATTACTACACTCGCGATCCACGCCACTTACGGCCAGCGCAGATCGAGTTGGACCGATTGATGCCAAACGCCGAGCCGCTGGCACGTCCTGAGGACCTCGGGCAACGACTCTACAATCCTTATGCTCCGATCCAAGCGTTGACAGCAGTCCCGCGGCTCGTGTGGGCGCTTGACGAAGCGAAACGCCACGGCGATCATCCCGCTGATCCGCCACCTTTGAAACCACAGCGTACAGCAATTGGTATCGAAAAGAACAACGGCGACGCGTTGCACCTCTCGCTTTGGGGATATGAAGAGGAGTTGCGGATCATTGGGCCGGATGACGAACCCTTTGTTGGGTTTAAAATCGTCACCCAGGAACATGCGTCGGATATCCAGCCGTTCGATCGCAACCTACGCAACTTTGAAGTCTTCTTACACGAGCTAACGATTCCCGCGGATGCTCCTGCGGGGTTTTATGTCCTTGCTCCGAAGTTGGAGTTGGCGGTGCTCGTGTCCACGAATCCAATGATACTCGTGAATGCGGCCCGGCCCGTCGCTTTGGAAACCAGCGAGAGCTGCAGCCTGACGATTCCTGTCGATTGGAAGGATCTTCAACTCCTCAGTGCTGATCCGACTTCGATTCGAATCGCCGACTCCGAGGGAAGGCAGCTCGAAACAACAGGTGCGGCCAATCGCCTGTCGTTAGTGTTTCCGGAGACGGAGCGCACTAGAATTGTCCACATTCGCAACGAAGGCCAACGAAAGGCCTGGTTTCAAGTAGGTGACCGCCCCGCTGAATCGTGCTGGGTGGCATTTGGCAAGGCTGCGCCAGTCTCAGCTCCCTCACGCGAACAAACGGTCGCCGCTGTCACGCCTAGCCAGACCCTTGATGTCAACAAGACCTTTCCAGCGGGCCGATTTGGCGAAGCGATTCAGATCGTTCCCCAAAGCAAGTTGCGATTTCCCGACCACGTGGCGATGCCGGATCGGACCGTTCGCCTGTTCGACTTGAAACAAGGCACGATCGAGTTCTGGGTTAAGAAACAATGGGACGAACGGCTCGTTGCTGCGAAGCCGATCACATTCCTTTCCAATGGACTGGTGAGCGCTTGGTGCCCTTGGAAGCTTCCAGGTGGCGAATGGGCTCACGTCGCGGTTGAGTGGCGACCGTTGAAGCGAGATCCCGATCGACAGGCTGTTCACATCTATGTTAACGGCCACGATCAACGAAACTATCGCAGTACATGGTGGGAAGGTTATAGTCAGAGGCCCCTGACGTTCACCGGAAAAGAGTGGCTTAAGGAGTTCGTCTGCACGACTCAGGCAGATGCGCCATTTATCTTCGATGAGTTACGAATCTCCAACGTGCCTCGTTACGCAGATCTAGAAGCCACGTTGGGCGGGCAGCAGACCTTCAACCCCTCGCGTTTCGCGCCGCCCCAGCAGCCGTTCAGCAAAGATGACCATACATTGCTTCTATTTCGCTTTGACAAAGACTTGATCGGAGAAGGCGCGACGATAGAACAAACGATCACAGCAGAATTGACGCCAGCCGGGAAGCGCGAGTGACAGACTCAGTTCTCCGCAACTTTGCCGACACGCCATCCATTGACACGCAGAACTACTTTCGGAGGTTGATATGACTCTTTGCGAGCACATCTTGAAGACTACCGCCGCCGCTTTGCTGCTGACGCTCTACACGTTGATATCTGCTCTCGGAGCCGAGCCAGTCGATATTGGCAATCGACTGGAGTTGTTTATTGACGATCATTTAATCGGCGAAGTCAGCGGCGACGTTCACCAACAGTTGCTCAAGCCCGAACCGAAAGAGATTGTGTTCGTAGCGGACGAACCGTGGGAGGGCAACACCAGCGGTTACTACACCTATTTTACGGACGGCGACACCTACCGCATGATCTATCGCGGCTGGCAGCACGATAAGCAAATGAAAGCCGCCCACAAGGAAGTCACGTGCTACGCGGAAAGTAAGGACGGTATACACTGGACAAAGCCGAAGCTCGGCTTGTTCGAATGGAACGGGTCGAAAGACAACAACATTGTCTGGTTAACGCCGGGTACACACAACTTCACCGCGTTCCGCGATGACAACCCGGCGACGCAGGCTGACTCGCGTTACAAAGCGTTTGGTGGCGGGCGGGGCGGGTTACTTCCGTTTCAATCGCCCGATTGCAAGCATTGGAAGTTGAGCCAGGACAAGCCGGTGATCACTAATGGTGCGTTCGATTCGCAGAACCTCGCGTTCTGGGACACCGACCGCGGCGAGTACCGCGCGTATTGGCGTTATTTCGGCGATGGAGTGCGAGCGATTCGGACGGCGACCTCCAAGGACTTCCTCACTTGGGAAAATGAAGCCGACTTAACCTACACCGAAGGCACGCCGAACGAACATCTCTATACCAACGCCATCCAGAAGTACTTCCGTGCACCACACCTCTTCATCGGTTTTCCCACGCGTTACGAACCGAAGAGCCAACAGGTCGAACCGATTCTGATGACCAGCCGCGATGGCCGGATGTTCCACCGTTATGCCGAGGCAGTCGTTCCGCGGACGGCTCCGAAAGACCGCAACCATAACCGCAGCAACTATATGGCCTGGGGGATGTTCCAATTGCCTGGCAAGCCGAACGAGATCTCTGTCTATGCCACGGAAAACTATTACGAACCGACGCCCGGACGTGTCCGCCGTTTCGTCTTTCGCGTGGACGGTTTCGTAGCCTTGCGGGCCGGCAAGGGTGGCGGGCAGATGACGACGAAGCCGTTGGAATACAAAGGCCATCGACTACTGCTCAATTACGTGGTCCGATACGGCGGCGCGCTGTCGATCGACGCCCTCAACGAGTCGGGAGAGGTGATCGGACGATCGAAACCACTCACCGGCGATGCTGTTGACACCGCTGTGGTGTGGCAAGCGGAACCCAACTTCAGCCAAGGCGTCGTTCAATTGCGTTTAACGCTCAAGAACGCTGACGTGTTTTCTCTTCGCTTCGATTGATACCGGTAACACGTCACCACACGCCGACCGGTTCACTTGATGTGTGCACAAGTTCAAGCCACTGACTGCAGTCGCGACGGATGTCGCGATTGTATGTATGCCGCGGATTCACGTCGTCATCCCCTCTGTGCCGCGCGCGTTGAGAAGCAGCAACGTTGATGTGGCGGAAAAGCAGCCGCTCGTTAGTTAACCGATGGGGTAAGTGTTTCTAGATCCGTGCGCGCGGTATGCGCCCGGAGTATATACGGATTGCGCATCATGAGCGATCACTTATTGCCGTCTAGATGAGTCTGTTCAATCGCCTAAATACGATCTTTCGACGCTTGGGGCGTGCGAAACACCGGCACCCTGAAGAGGGTGCGAGCGATCCTGCTGCGCGCGCTGGTCGGCGTATTGATGCAGAGCAGCTCGAAGACCGCGTCCTCTTCAACGCAGCACCGATCGATCTGGCCGCGGTACAGGACATCGATGCGTTTCACACGCCCGACACGATGCATGACGCGTTAGAGGCGTTAGCGGAAACAGCCCATGCGCAATACGGTTTCGCCCACATTCCAGAGGCACCGGGGAGGGACGATCTTGTAACGGAGGACGCGAGCCAATTCGATGATGTCCTGGCACTGGAGCCAGACGCGGCCGCTTCGGAATCTAGCGAGATCGTCTTTATTGACCGTTCGGTCGAAGATTACCAAACACTGGTGAACGATCTGCAGTCGTCGTCGAAGGCGGACCGTTTTGATATCGTCTTCATCGAACAAGACGCGGACGGGATCGAGCAAGTTACACGAGCTCTCGCTGAGCGAGGCAACTACGACGCGATTCACATCGTCTCGCACGGGAACGACCGTGGTTTGCGTCTTGGCGAGACGTGGCTGTCCGGCGCGACATTGGAGTTCTTTCAAGAGGAGATCGCCACGTGGGGTGAGTCTCTGTCCGACTCGGGTGATCTTCTGTTCTACGGCTGCGATCTCGCAGAGAGTGCGGAAGGTCGCGCGCTGCTGGAATCGGTCAGCGAGCTGTGTGACTGCGATGTGGCAGCCAGCACCGACGATACCGGCAGCGCGGAACTGGGAGGCGACTGGGAATTGGAGTTCCACACCGGGTCGATCGAGGCGCAGATCGCCGTTTCCATCGACGGGCAGATCGCGTGGAATCACATTCTGGCGTTACCGACCTATGCCGGAAACTCAACATTGGCCGCGGGCACGGGGGCAATTACGCCCGCGTTGCCAGCGGGAATTCAAGTTGACGATGTTCTCCTCGGCTTTTTTGAAACGCACCAAGAGACAGTAACCATCGTCAACCCCAATGGCGGGACATGGACACAGGTCTCAAATAGTCCTCAGGGCTCCGGCATTGCCGGAGCAAATAGTTCTTCGAGGCTAACTGTTTTCTGGAGTGTCTACAACGGCACGCAAGGCGCGCCGACGACAAATGATCCGGGCGATCATGTGTCTGGCTTTATCGCCGGGTTCCGGGGCGTTGATACAAGCGATCCGATCGACGTGACGAGCGGTAGCGCGGCAGTATCTATTTCAGGCGCGACAACGACTGTCAACGACTCCCTCGTCGTTATCGCAGCGACGGCCGAAGACGATAGCGATGCCTTCAGCAACTGGGTCAACGCAAGCCTCGCGAACATGACCGAGCGTTTCGAGCGGGTTCACGCGCAGGGTGACCAGGGGCTTATCGGGATTGCGACGGGAGAGCTTGCGGTCGCCGGGGCCTACGGGGCTTCGACCACGACGCTCACTCCCTCTGGCGAGCGCTGGGGCGGCATGACGATTTCGCTCGCATCCGCTGCCGTCAACACACTCGACGTCGATACCATCAGCGACGCTGCCGACGGCGACACGACGTCGATCTCGGCGCTGCTGGCCGACAAGGGTTCCGACGGGTTCATCTCGCTGCGCGAAGCGATTACCGCCACGAACAATACAGCGAATGGCGCCACGCCTGACGAGATTCACTTCAACATCGCCGGCGCGGGACCGCACACGATTCAGCACCTGGCGATACTCCACCAGACGATGGTGACGATGACTCGGAGGAGGAAGAGGAAGAAGACGACACCGATCCAATCGATGAAGAACCGGAACCGATCGACGAGCCTGACGACGGTGGCACGGGCAGTGGCGGATCGGGCATCACACCTAACGAAGCACTCGAGGTGGCGCAGACTCCTCGCGCACCGGCTGCGAGCGTTGTCGAAGAAGCCGATCAGATCGGCCTGCAAGAACTGGTCGAATATCTGCGTGCGGGCAGAGCAGAGGTAGTCCGTGCAACGACGTCTGGCGGCCCGGGCGCTCTCCAGAAATTCCACTCCATCGACTTGGCTGCGCCGCTCACGGAGTTTTCACCGTTTGAGCTTCAGCGAAGCCTGTTGTGGTCGCAGTTAGACACGCTGCAGAAAGAGATCGAAGCGGAAGACGAGTTCGAGGGTCATGTCGCTGGCACAGCGACCGTGCTGACCGCCGCGTTCTCGACCGGGTATGTACTCTGGACGCTGCGTGGCAGCTTGCTGGTCGCCAGCTTCCTCTCGACGGTGCAGACATGGCGCAGCCTCGATCCTCTACCGATTGTGGACGGCGCAGGCAACGAGGAAGAAGACTCCGAAACACTCGCCGACATCGCGTCTTCCGATTTGAACGAGACGGCGACGAACAACGTCAGCCGGAAGAATTGAACGCCAAGACGAGTCACGAATCTCGTCCGTGACGTTGCGAGCGACCGCGATTTGCTCCAGCAACGAATCTCACGCTCCGCTCGAACAGCGCATTCCGCGTCGGGTCAGCTCTGGTAGTGGTACAGTTTGCGAAACTTGAAAGTAGGACGGCCACTCTTGGCCGTCTTTTGTCGGGCAGGAGTGCCCGACTTACGGCAAACTGTACCACCACCATCGCTCGTGGCTAGTTGTCCTGTACCACGCGACCCAGGTATAACGGTGCGGTTATTGGTTTTCTGCAACCTCTTATCTGACACTGGACCTCTGGAGCATCACCGTGTGCGGGATCGTTGGACTCTTGGTGAAGAGAGACGAACTCCGAGATCGATTGGGCCAACTCGTTGCGCCGATGCTTGATTGCATGGGCACGCGCGGTCCAGATTCCGCAGGGCTCGCTGTGTTCCACGAACCACTCGAAGCACCACAGCGACGATTCGGCCTCTTCACGGCTCAGACCGGCTTCGACTGGCAGGCGTTTCATACCGAGTTCACGCACGGCACCGGCAACCAAGGTGAGATTCGTTGCATTGACAGTCACGCATCGGAAGTCTCCTCCATCGCAGTGGACGATTTCAAAGTCTGGCTCAGGGAAACACATCCGGACGTGCACTTGATCTCTGTTGGTCGGGCGATCGAAATGTACAAGGACGAAGGTCATCCACGTGAGATTGCCGAACGGTTTCAGTTCTCGGACTTGTCTGGCACACATGCCGTCGGCCACACCCGAATGGCGACGGAATCAGCCGTCTCCCCCGCCCACGCACATCCTTACACGGCGGGGGAGGATTTCTGCCTCGTTCATAACGGTTCGCTTTCGAATCCCTACAGCATCCGCCGCAAGCTGGAAAGCCGAGGAATCGCCTTCGAAACCGACAACGACACGGAAGCAGGCTGCCGGTTTTTGGAATGGCGCATGCGCGAAGGCGACACGCTCGAGCAGGCGATTGAAACGTCGTTCGACGAACTCGATGGCTTCTTCACGTTCTTGATGGCGACTGGCGATAGGATGGTGCTCGTACGCGACGCCTTCGCGTGCAAGCCGGCCGTCGCCGCGGAAACCGAGGATTACGTCGCCGTATCGTCCGAGTTCCGTTCGTTGGCTCACTTGCCTGACATCCACTCGGCGAATGTGTTTGAACCCGCGCCGGAACAGATCTACTCATGGACGCTCTAGACGATGGCCCGACCACTGCCACTTGATTTGGCGAAGCTGACTGTCCGCGAAGTCAATCAGTACCTGCACCACAAACTGCCTGTCGGCGAAGTCAAGCACGTCGAGATCCACAACCCTGATGGCAGGCACAGCATCGCAGCCGGGTTGGACTGTGAAGCCGCCATCGATATCCTCGGCCATGCGGGCTACTTCATTGCTGGCATGAACAAGCACGCGTCGGTCACCGTGCATGGCAACGTCGGCTGGAGCGTCGCCGAAAACATCATGTCAGGCACGGTACGCGTGAAGGGGCATGCGTCGGAGAGCGCCGGCGCATCGGGACATGGCGGATTGGTCGTGATCGAAGGCGATGCGTCGTCACGTTGCGGGATCTCCATGAAGGGTTGCGACATTGTCGTCGGGGGCAGCGTTGGCCACTTCTCTGCCTTCATGGCCCAATCTGGCACGCTTGTCGTGTGCGGCGATGCGGGGCCGAACCTCGGCGATTCGTTGTACGAGGCGACGATCTACGTGCGCGGAAAGATCCACAGCCTGGGAGCCGACGCCCAGCAAGAGGAATTGCAGGCCGTGGATGCGGAACGGGTTTCTCATCTGCTCGCCACTGCCGAGATTGATTGTGACCCTAGCGAATTCAAACGAATTGCCTCAGCCCGTAGTCTTTACCATTGGAACGCCGACGCACATCAGGAGTATTAGTAGGTCACGTTCGCCGAACGTGACCTGTCGTTTCGAAAACATAACCCTGTAAAGAGAAGTCACTTTCGGCGAAAGTGACCTACTAACATGCACGAAGAAAGTGCTTCGATTGACCGCCACGCGATCAACTATATTCGCGAAGCGGCGCGGTACGGACTGTACGACATCCGCGGAATGGGTGCCAAGCGTGCAGTGCCTTCGTTCGATGATCTTGTCTTTCTCACCGCGTCGGCGTCGCGATATCCGCTGGAAGGCTATCGCGAGAAGTGTGAATCGAAGACGGTGCTCGGCACGCGCTACGCGAAGAAGCCCATCGAGCTCGAAATCCCCATCACAATCGCCGGCATGAGCTTTGGATCTTTGTCCGCGAGTGTGAAGGAAGCGCTCGGCCGAGCCGCGAGGGAAATGGGCACTTCGACGACCACCGGCGACGGCGGAATGACGTCGGAAGAACGCGAATCGTCGAAGACGCTCGTGTATCAATGTTTGCCGTCGCGTTACGGATTCAACCCCGACGATTTGCGAAAGGCAGACGCGATCGAGATGGTTCTCGGTCAGGGCGCGAAGCCTGGGGGAGGCGGCATGCTGCTGGGCCAAAAAGTCAGTCCTCGAGTTGCCGAGATGCGCACGCTGCCCGAGGGAATCGACCAGCGCTCCGCGTGCCGGCATCCGGACTGGACCGGTCCAGACGATTTGAAGATCAAGCTCGACGAGTTGCGTGAGATCACCGACTGGCAAATTCCCATCTACGTGAAACTTGGCGCGACACGAGTTCGCGACGACGTGAAGCTGGCGGTGAAAGCCGGTGCCGACGTCGTGGTGATCGATGGTATGCAGGGTGGAACGGCCGCGACGCAACAGGTCTTCATCGAACACACCGGCATTCCAACGCTGGCTGCTTTGCCACAAGCTGTTGAAGCTCTCGAGGACATGAATGTCGTGGGCGAAGTTCAGTTGATCATCTCGGGCGGCATTCGCACCGGAGCAGATGTTGCCAAAGCGTTGGCACTGGGCGCCGATGCCGTCGCGATCGGACAAGGCGTGCTCGTTGCCTTGGGCTGCAACCACGATTCGTATGTCCAAGATCGCGCGAACATCGACGCCACGGAGGGTTACGCGAGACTTGGTACCGCACCCGGCTTTTGTCATCATTGCCACACCGGCCAGTGTCCCGTTGGGATCACGACGCAAGACGCCGTTCTCGAACGTCGCTTAACGCCGGACGTCGGCGCGAAGCGATTGAAGAACTACCTGCAGGTCCTCGACATGGAAGTCACGACACTCGCTCGGGCCTGCGGTAAGTCAAACGTTCATCACCTCGAGCGGGAAGACCTCGTTGCACTGACCATCGAAGCGGCCGCGATGGCGAAGGTACCGCTGGCCGGGACAGATTGGATTCCCGGTAGGTCACTTTCCTAGTAGGTCACTTTCGCCGAAAGTGACCTTAACTTCGCTCGATCGTTCAAAACGAGAAGACAAGGTTAGAAGCGTTAATCTCCGATCGTCACTCAAGAGCCGGGCAAGATCACGCTCGGCGAGCGTGATCTACTATGAAACCCAAGACCATCGGCTTCTGGCGAGGCCGTTTGCCGCATTGGGAGGTGGAAGACGGAAAGTACTTTGTCACGATTCGGCTGAAGCGTGCCATTCCGAAAGCCGGACTCGATCGTATTCGCGAGAAATCAGAAGCGTTGCAAAATGTGGACCACACCAACGAGGCTGAAGTCCTCAGAATCCAGCGATTGATTTTCAAGGAGATGGAGTACTGGCTGCACCGTTCGAAGCAAGTTCAGCATCTGAGGGGACAACAAGTCGCCGAGATGGTCATCGATGCGATCGAGCATCGAGAACAAAGGTGTGTCTGGAATATGTTCGAATACGTCGGCATGCCAAACCATGTACACTTGTTTTTTCGAAACCGGTGATGGACACATCAAACGTGTTTTAGAGGACTTTAAACGTTGGACAGCAACGCAGGCGAACAAGCTGCTGAACGGCGAAGGCCGCTTTTGGCAGATTGAGTGGTTTGACCCCTGGTCACGTTCGGACGAAGAGAGTGAAAAGATCGTAAGATACATCCGCCGAAACCCGCTTGCCGCAGGACTGATTGAAGATGGCGAGGCGTGGCCATACGTAGGTCACTTTCGCCGAAAGTGCCCCGGACAGACCCATGCGACTATTACAGAAAGTCGGATGCCGTTAGACCGCGTTTGCAAATCGGTAGTTCGCCGCAGTGCAAGCCAAAGTCACTTTCGGCGAAAGTGACCTACTAGGAGGCAAACATGCCCGATCGAGAGCAAATTCGCGAACAGATGAAGCGGGACGGTATCGAGTTTATCCTGGCGCAGTTCGTTGACATTCATGGCGCCGCCAAGGTGAAGATGGTTCCCGCCTCTAGCCTGGACGATGTGATTGATGACGGAGCCGGCTTCGCGGGAGCCGCCGTGTGGGGTGTGGGACAGGGACCGCATTCGCACGACATGATGGCGCGCATCGACCTCGACAGCTACACACCGCTGCCTTGGATGCCGAACACAGCCCGGTTCGCCGCTGATCTGTTCGTTGATGAACAGCCTTATTCTTTTTGCCCACGCACGAATCTCAAACGCGTCTTACAAGCGGTGCGAGACAAAGGCTACGTCTTCAACGTCGGAATGGAGCCTGAACATTTTCTGGTGACTCGAAACGAAGACGGCTCGATCGCTCCGTGGGACCCGGACAACGTCGATCGGTTGGCGAAGCCTTGTTACGACTTTCGTTCGATGGCGCCGGCGATGGCGTATCTGCAAGAGTTGACGAGTTCGTTGAATGGACTCGGCTGGGGCGTTTACCAGACCGATCACGAGGACGCGAACGGTCAATACGAAGTGAACTTTGACTATAAAGACTCACTAACAACCGCCGATCGCGTTACGTTCTTCAAGATGGCGACATCGCAACTCGCGAAGAAGTACGGTGCTATCGCCACACACATGCCCAAGCCGTTTAGCGATCGGACCGGGAGCGGACTGCACATTCACTTCCATCTTGCCGAAGCGGGTAGCGGCAAATGCTTGTTTGATGACGATTCGGATCCTCGTGGGCTCGGATGCTCAGAGCTGGGCTATCACTTTGTGGGCGGCGTCTTGAAGCATGCCCGTGCCTTATGCGCTGTGACGAGCCCGACCGTGAATTGCTACAAGCGTTTGAAGCTAGGAGCAGGGCTGCAATCCACACGCAGCGGTTTCACCTGGACGCCAGCCTTCATTACGTACGGCGACAACAATCGCACGCAGATGATCCGCACCGCTGGGCCTGGTCACTTCGAAGATCGCACCGTCTCCGCGGGCTGCAATCCCTATCTGGCACTTGCTGCGTATGTGGCCGCGGGGATCGATGGAATCGAAAACAAGATCGATCCGGGCGACCCCAATCTCGACAACATGTATGAGAAGTCGCTTGGCGACATCCTCGAACAAGGAACACAGATCCTGCCGCAGTCGCTCCTCGAAGCGATCGGCGAACTTCGACAAGACGAAGTGATTCAGAGCGCGTTGGGCGTGATTTCTCCGGAGTTCATCGAATTGAAGACCAACGAATGGGAAACGTACGACGGGCAGGTGACACGGTGGGAAGTCGATGAGTACCTGGCTTTCTTTTAGTAGGTCCCGCTCGCCGAGCGTGACTTGGAACGGTAGTGTTTCGCCGAACACTTTTGCAGTCTTAAGGTCACTTTCGGCGAAAGTGACCTACGAAGAAACATCATGAAACTCAGTCTTTTCTCCGTTAGTTACGCTGGCTATTGGGGGCAACACAAGCTCGACTTGCCGGCTTTCATTGCCAAAGCGGCGGCGCTGGGATACGACGCAGTGATGATCGCCGGCAAGCGACCACATCTGTCGCCGCTGGATGCCACTGCCGACTGCATTGCGTCCGTCAAGGCCGCGCTCGCCGAACACAAGATCGAATGCGCTGTGATTGCTGGCTACACGGATCTCTCGCCGACGGCCGCCGCCGAAGTCCCGTACTTGGAGATGCAAATCGCCTATGTCGAATCGCTGGCGAAGATCGCGGCAGCGCTCGGCGCCTCGGTGGTCCGCATCTTCACGGCGTACGAAGTCGATGGCCACAGCCCGCATGTCATTTGGAAGGACGTTGTACGCACGCTTCAGGAGATGTGCGACCGCGCGGCCGCACACAACGTCACATTAGCAGTCCAGAACCATCACGATCTCGGCGTCCATAGTGATGTGCTGTTAGAAGTCTTGCACGACATTGACCGTCCGAATTGCAAACTCGGCTTCGACGCCTGGTCACCGGCGCTGCGAGGCGAAGACCTGTATGAGGCTGCCAAAAAGATGGCGCCGCACACGGCCATCACAACGAATGCCGATTACGTGCGCCTGCCCCGGTTTCATTACCAGCCGGATTTGATCAACTATGAGAGAGTACAACCGGATATGGTGCGAGCCGTGAAGTTCGGTGACGGCTTCATCGACTATCCGGGCTTCTTCCGTGGCTTGAAAGAAGGTGGGTTTGATGGCATTGCCAACTACGAGATGTGTTCTCCTGTGCGAGGCGGCGGCGCGATCGAGAACTTGGACGCGTACTCGAAACGATATCTCGAATGGATGCGAGAGACGAATGACCAGTAGGTCACGCTCGCCGAGCGTGGCTCCCGCCCCCTCAATGCCACGTGGTCACTTTCGGCGAAAGTGACCTACTTGCCATGCCTCACCGTTTAATAAAGTTCGCTCTCAGCAAGAAACATCCCGAACCGAGGATGTTCCGCGCACCGAAGGAGCTGAAGAGTGAGTACGATGCCGTGATCATTGGCGGCGGTGGGCATGGTCTGGCGGCGGCGTACTACCTGGCGAAGGATCACGGGATCACCGACGTGGCTGTCCTGGAAAAGGGTTACATCGGTGGCGGTGGCACCGGACGCAACACGGCGATCGTCCGCTCGAACTATCTCACACCTGAAGGAATCCGCTTCTATCAGGGCAGTGTCGAATTGTTTCAAGATCTCTCGCGTGAGCTGAACCTGAACCTGTTCTATTCCGAGCGAGGTCACTTCACGCTAGCACATTCGCCAGCGTCGCTGCGAACGCAACGCTGGCGTGCGGAGACCAACAAACATCTCGGCATCAACAGCCGAGTCGTTACGCCCGAGTTCATTAAGGAGACTGTTCGTGAGCTTGACTTGAGCGTCGGCGGTCATCAGGCGCCGATCTACGGCGCGCTTTATCATCCACCGGGATCGCTCGCTCGACACGATGCCGTTGCCTGGGGCTATGCTCGCGGAGCCGACCAACGTGGAGTTGAGATCCATCAGCAGACAGGTGTCACGGACATTGAGCTTCGCGACAGTGCCGTTGTAGGTGTCCACACGGACAAAGGGTTTATCAAGACTCGCAAAGTGCTGTCCGCCGTCGCAGGCTGGACCACACACATCACCAAAATGGTCGGCCTTCGCACTCCACTGGTGATTCACCCGCTGCAGGCACTGGTCACCGAACCGCTGAAACCGTGGCTCAACAGTATCGTCGTCTCGGCAAGCTTGCATCTGTATGTCAGCCAGTCGTCGCGGGGCGAGTTGGTCGCCGGTGCATCGCTCGATCCTTACGAACTGATTTCGATGCGATCGACACTCGACTTTGCGGAAGGCATGAGTGCCGGACTGTTGGATCTGTTTCCCTGCCTGGGCGACATCAAGGTGATGCGGCAATGGGCAGGGTTATGCGACATGACACCCGACTTTTCGCCGATCATGGGCACCACGCCGATCAAAGGGTTCTACATCGACTCCGGTTGGGGCACTTGGGGATTCAAGGCGACTCCCATCAGCGGAAAGACGATGGCCTTCACGCTGGCCGCGGATCGCGACCATGAACTGATCACAGCGTTTAACGTCTCACGATTCAAGCGGCTTGAACTCGTCGGCGAGAAGGGAGCGGCGTCGGTCGGACACTAGTAGGTCACGCTCGCCGAGCGTGACCTCGAACCGCGAACTGGTTACCACAGAACGGACGGCTTGATCAGTGACACACCCTTCCAACACGAAACACGAATACCCCGGAAGTCACTTTCGGCGAAAGTGACCTACTATGAAAATCCTCAATTGTCCCATCAACGGCCCGCGACCGCTGCAGGAGTTTCACTTCGGCGGTGAAGTGCGCACGATGCCTGATCCGGCCGCGGCGTCCGACGAACAGTGGGCCGATTACGTGTTCAATCGCGACGGCGAACCCGGCGTGAAGCGCGAGTGGTGGTATCACGTACCGAGTGGAACCTGGTTCATCGCGGAACGGGATAATCGTACGGACGAATTCGTGCGGACGTACCTCTATCGCGCGGAGGTTTGTCATGGATAGGCGTTTGCCACCGCGCGACGGCGAATGGATCGATCGCAGCCAGCCCGTCGAGTTCCGTTTCGAAGGCTCAATCTACAATGGCTTTGCAGGCGACGTGTTGTCTAGCGCGCTCTGGGCCAATGACGTGCGATTACTCGGCCGCAGCTTCAAGTGTCACCGACCGCGAGGGATCTACAGCCTTGCCGGTCACGATGCGAACGTAATGGTCGAAGACGGTACGCGGACGAATATGCGGGGCGACCTCTTGCCGATCGAAGCCGGCCTGGACGTGCGCTCGGTCAATACGATTGGTGGGCTCGAACGCGACCGGCTCAGCATCACCGAGCGATTTGCCAAGTTTCTGCCAGTTGGCTTTTACTACAAAGCCTTTCACACACCGCGGCGGTTGTTTCCGTTCTACGAGAACCAGATGCGAAAGGTCGCCGGCCTCGGTCGCATCAACGCCACGAATCAACCCGTACACTCACCAAAGGATTATGCGTTCTGCGATCTTCTGGTTGTTGGAGCGGGGCCTGCTGGGATGGCGGGAGCGATCGCCGCGGCAGAGCAAGGGCTGGAAGTGCTCATCGTCGATGAGCAGGCACGCCCGGGCGGCAGTCTCGCGTGGCATTGGACAGGCAACGTCAATTCAAGCGAGCATCTGGACGGACTGTTGGAACAAGTTGCGGCACACGATCACATCGAGCTGCGCTGCGGGACGCAAGCTGCGGGTTGGTATGGCGATCACTGGATCAGTCTGGTTGATGACACTCACCTTACGAAACTGCGCGCCAAATCGATGCTCGTCGCGACGGGCTGCTTCGAACAACCGGCTGTGTTTCAGAACAACGACTTGCCTGGTGTGATGCTCGGCTCGGCGGCGCAGCGACTCCTTCGGCTCTATGCCGTCAAGCCGTTTGACCGAGCGGTCGTGCTTGCTGCCAATGCCGATGGCTATCGCGTGGCACTCGACTTGAGCGAGGCTGGCGTCGATGTCGCCGCAGTCGTTGACCTGCGCCACGACGGTGAATCGCCGGCGTTCCTTGATCGCTGTGATCACGCCGGTATCAAGGTGTACCACGGCTATTGCGTCTACGAAGCCCTTCCTGCCGCGGGAAAGAAGCGGATTCGCGGCGCGACGATCTGTCCACTGGACGAAAATGGCGTTTCACGCACCGACGCGCTGACACGGATTGACTGCGACGGAATTGCGATGAGTGTCGGTTGGACACCGAATGGCGGACTGCTCTATCAAGCTGGCGGTCGATTCACACATGACGAACGTGTCGAACAGCTCGTACCACAACCGCTTCCACCGGGAACGTTTGCGGCTGGTCGTGTCAATGGCGTGTTTGATTTGGAGAGCCAAATCGATGACGGATATCGAGCTGGGTTGGAGGCCGCAGTATGCTTGGGCCGGTTCGCTGGTGAGATCCTACCGTCGTCAAGCCATCAGGCCGCACCTCCGAGCCATCCCTACCCAATCGTCGCCCATCCAGGCAAGAAGAACTTCGTTGATCTCGACGAGGATTTGCATCTCGTCGATTTCAACAACGCGCACCAAGAAGGCTATGACAGTATCGAGCTGATGAAGCGGTTCTCGACGGTTGGGATGGGGCCAAGCCAAGGCAAGCTGTCGAATATCAATGCGCTACGCGTCCTGGCGAAGCTGAACGATGCAACCATCAATGAGACCGGGACGACGACCTCACGACCGTTTCACCAACCCGTTTCGATCGGACACTTGGCCGGAAGACGATTCCATCCGCAACGCCGCACACCGATCCACGACTGGCACATGCAAACGAATGCCGAAATGGTGCATGCAGGCGCGTGGCAGCGACCGGAGTATTACCGTGTCGGCGGCCACTGTCGCGACGAGTGTATCCTGAATGAAGCAACGAATGTGCGGAACAACGTCGGCCTGATGGATGTCAGCACACTTGGAAAGCTCCAAGTCAGTGGGCCAGATTCCGTCCAGTTTCTCGAACGGATCTACACAGGTCGGTTCGCGAAGCAGCCAGTCGGCCGGCTGAGGTATTGCCTCGCGTGCGACGAGGCCGGCGTCATTATCGAAGACGGCGTCATCGCCCGTCTTGCCGAAGATCGCTTCTACGTCACGGCAACGAGCAGCGGCGTTGCTGCCTTCTACCGTGAGATGCAACGGTGGGCGCTGATCTGGGGCATGAACGTGACGCTTGTCAACGCGACCGGTCATTTAGCCGCGATGAACATAGCCGGGCCGGCTTGTCGCGACGTGCTACAAGAACTGACTTCGACCGATCTTTCGGCCGCAACGTTGCCATATCTTGCTCTACGCGAAGGGATGGTCGCCGGAGCGCCAGCCAAATTCATGCGAGTTGGTTTTGTCGGCGAGCTCAGCTACGAGCTTCATGTTCCGGCGTCGCACGCTCTGCACGTCTGGAAGGCGATCATGCACGCGGGCGAGCGAACGGGAATCCGACCGTTCGGTGTTGAGGCGCAACGCTTGCTGCGACTCGAGAAGGGACATCTCATCGTCAGTCAAGATACCGATGCCCTGACAAATCCGTTGGAGGCGGATGTTGCCTGGGCGATAGGAAAGAACAAGGCGTTCTTTGTAGGCTCGCGCAGCTTGGACATCCTCCAAAAGAAGCGGCTAACGCGACGCCTCGTTGGTCTGACGTTTTCCGCCAACTACGTGGGGACGTTGCCCGAGGAATGCAACCTTATCATCGCCGGCCGCGAACTGGTTGGTCGGATTACGAGCATCGCTCGACGCTCGACGCTCGGTTACCCGATCGCTATGGCGCTGCTGCGTCCCGACTTGGCTAAGGTCGGCACGCCCGTCACGATTCGCGTGGACGATGGCCGGCTCGTGGAAGCAACAGTGGCCGTGATGCCTTTCTATGATCCTGACAACGCAAGACAGTAGGCCACTTTCGCCGAAAGTGACCTGACCAAAAGGTGACCTAACCAACTAGTGACCTGAACCTAACAAGGTCACGCTCAGCGAGCGTGCCCTACTGCTATGCACACAAGACACAGTCCCATCCAGCATTTGTTCGAGTCGCGCGGAGTGGAGTACCGCACGTTCTGCGGCGGTTCGTACGCAGCTCTCTTCAGCTCTGAAGAGAATCAGCAGCGAACGCTAGAATCGCTAGGAATGTGCGACCTCAGTGGATTACAGAAACTCGGCTTGCAAGGTCCCGAGGCGGCGATTTGGCTTACTAGTAAAGGGCTGGATGTGCCAACCGAGATCTTCACATCTCGCCCGCTCCGTGGTGGTGGAGTAATCGTGCGTCTGGGTGCTGAAGAGTTCTTCTTGGAAGACGGCATCACCAACACTGCTCTTCCGGCGTTTGCCGCCAGGATCGACTCGCACAAGGGCGGATTGGTCCGCGTCGAGCGCCAGGAGGCGACGTTCTTACTGACTGGCAGCCGCTGTTCGGAAGTGTTGGCGCAAACTTGCGGAATCAACTTTCGCGAAGTAGTGCCTACCAAGGCGGTCTTCACTCGGGTTGCGGGCGTTAGCTGTTCCGTCTTACCTGAAAGCATTGGAGAACTACCCGCCCACCGCCTTTGGGTGGATCCGAGTTACGCTGTTTATCTCTGGGATGTTCTCGCAGACATTTCTGAGAGTTTGAGCGGAGGCATCGTCGGGGCTGGCTGCATCTACCCTGAGTTACTGGCATGACCAACTCCTTAAGAGATTTTGAACAGGAGATCGCGGAGGGACCAGAGGCTATCGACGTCTCCTCTCCGTGACCTTCGTTTCCTCCTGTTCAAGGTCTTCTCTTCAACCGCTCCAAATCCAGTTCAATATCCTTCAACCAACGGGCACACGCCTTTGTCCATTCCGACGACGGATACGCTACCTGACGCGGGTCATAAACTCCTTCGCCGTCCACGATCAGCGTGCCGGTGGAGAAACAGACCTCGCGTCTGATGCCGGTGCATCATTTTATCCTCACCGTCACAGTTCCCAAGGAGCTGCGAAGTGTGCTGCGCAGTTCACAAGCGGACGGTTACCGGGCGCTGTTCGACGCCGGTGCCCAGTCGATCCGCGACGTTGGTTCGGCGACCAAGTCGATCCGCGGCTGCCAACTGCGTTACTTCGGCATGCTGCATACTTGGAGTCGCGATCCGATGGTCTATCATCCTCACGTTCACTTGGTCGTTCCCGGCGGCGGCGTGAAGGTTGATGATCAAGGCTACGCGATCGATGTCGACGTGTGACTAACGATTGAGGTTTCGATGTAGACGACTTCCATTCCCAGATCCTATAGCAACGAACGTCCCGGATCACGGGGACCGAGAAGTAAAGTTTGAATTCAGAACGGACTGCGCCGAGGTCTCCCGTGTATCCGTTAGTTATTCCGCGCCATCGCCATCTCGGTCAACCGTGAAACCGTAATTTGGACAGCAGTGCGGATACCGAGCAAATGCGCCGCGACGGCCAAACAACTCAACGCAATTTGGGCATCTCCACAAATCCAAGACGTGCGCATTGTACTGTAGCAAGACGTAGCAAACCAACATCGAGAGTGACCAGATGCGATCAGCCAGCCAGTCACAGGCAGGGAAAGAGCAAGCCATCCAACAGCAACCGCAGCCCAAATCAGATAGAATGTTGCCAGAATCGTTAATCGGCGGCGAAGGTTTCTGTATTTATTGATGGATGATTGAATTTCGATCGTCGCGATAGTCTGCGGTAAGAACATCAGAATGAAACCGCTGACAAACGTGGCGACAATCATTCCAAGGACGCCACCGCCAGCAGCGGCGATCCAGCGTCCATTCACAACCAGTTGATATCCGACGATCGCCCCGACGAGTGAGACGGCAACGATCAAGGATGCCTGAAACAGATTCGCTGATGGGCGAGAAGATCAATTGTCCGTGGGACATCACGTGCCAATATGGATCTAGGATTGGACATTGGTTTACACTCGATGGCATCGCCTGGACTCTGGCGGAATAACGATTCGGTTAACGTGGCGGCGGCCAGAAAACGCTGCTTCGAGTTGGACGCGGACCGCCGCTCACGTTCAACCGTTTGTTACGCCGCGCTCGCGGTTGGATTCTCCGGTGGTTTCGGGACATGCACAAGCGCCGTCCATGTGCGAACAACGTCCAAGTCCGTAAACCGATTCTTGAGCTCTTGTTCCATCGACTCGCCGTTCCACACGCGAAGTAAGAACGCGCCCATTGTCGAGGCAGGTGTAATTATCCCAGCACCACTTGTCCCATTCAAGACATTTCATTTTCTCTGCGGCGTTCTTGTAGTCTTCGTCGGTTGGAACGCTGAAGGGTGAAGTTGAAAGGAGGTCATCAGGTGTCCACCATGCGTGCGTAAAGTTCCAACCAAGCGATGGATTCTCGATTATTAGCGCACCACCGTGTGCCGCAATGCGCTCGCGGACATCAGCCAAAGAAAGGTATCGACGGGAATGGCGCATGCGCCGCCGAATACGGCGCTCGAAGAAGTAGTTGGCACCGACTGCGTAAAGGCCAATGCACGCAAAGATGAGGAGGACGAGTGGAATGGTGGCAACACGAACGGAAGCAACAAGATCATGGCAACCTTGCGGTACCACGGTTGCGATCCGAAATTGCCAATGTTGCCATCAATCATCAGTATAAGTTGAGCGACATAACTTTGAATTATGAGGCCACCGCGACTCTTAGTGGGTCGAGAAACGAGCCCCATATCTCGGGAACTCCCACCTCCAATCTATCGCCTATCCCTCGAGCGGACAACCATTTTCCGTTCTTCTCAAGCCGCCACGACGATCCTGTTGCGCCCCAGGCTATTACCTGTCGCAACTCTGCGGCTGAGGAACGGGCCAATGGTTGCCCTTGCCTCCGAAGTTACTCCGTTCCGCATTCTGGTGCTACGGTGACTTGTTTTCCGGTTGCGGAATTCGGCACGATGCATAGGAACTTCATTGGCTTGTCGCCCGTGTTGCGGAACTGATGGACGTCGTCTGGTTGGACGAAGATCACATCGCCCGCTTTCAAAGGACGGTCCGCGTCACCATCGACAACGAGGCCATTGCCTTCGAGGACAAAGACCTCATGCTCGTAATCATGGCGGTGCTTGGGCGTGTGCCCGCCGGGCGCGACTTCAAACTGTCGCATGGCGAAGTTCGGGGCCCCGTCCTTCTCGCCAACGAGCCAACGTACCACACAACCTTCGGCACCCTCCATCTCGACTGGCTGTTGCTCAATCGCTTCGTGATGATTCACTTTCATCGTTCATGTCCTCCGTGTCGGTTGTCTTACTGTCGGTGTTGTCGGTTCCGTCCTTCGCCTGCCTCATCCAATACTCATCGGTCCCGATCGCTCCGAACGTCGCCGCGGCCAGCAAGCCGAGTTCAATCATCAGCGCCGTGAAGCCATACTGATCCATGAATTGGGCGAAGGCCTCGTTGTTCGGGCGCGAATCACTATCTTCCGCCGTATTATCGCGAGGCAGCGTACTGCGCCCATAGCTCGCCTCGCGTCCCTGTAACGTCATCACGAAGTACGAGCACGCTGTGAGTACGAACACGATGCCTACGGCGAGCAACACCCCGTAAAAAGGATTGGCCGGTTTCTTACGATCTGACACGCTTGTACTTTTTCCGCTTGTGCTTTTCGAACTGAGTCAATTCACGCTGGTAGTTTATACTCAGCCTATCGCGGCGGAGCCGCAACCAAAACAACGCCCTCGCTGTATTACACAAGTCTGCCGGCAAGATTCGCCCCAAAGGGGCCGCGACATATCAGCCCAGGGCAGAGCGCAGCACCGCCCTGGGTTGGGAGGCGATGAACGCCAGAGCCCTGAAAGGGCGAAACAAATGGGACGGCGTCGAGCTAGCATGTTGTTTCGCCCTTTCAGGGCTTGCGACATGGTGTTCGTCTACTACCCAGGGCGCGCTCTGCTCTGCCCTGGGCTGGTATGTTTCTGGCCCTTCGGGCCGACGTGTGTAAAACAGCAAGGGCTTGCGTTGCTTGTGCCCCAGGCTACTACATGCCGCCGCTCCGCGGCTAAGATGTGTCTGCACTTAGTTGTCTGATGAAACCGAACTGCAAGCCACCGCATCTCGCTCGCCGTCTGAGATTCTGTTGTTCTGCGATGATTCTCAACGTTAATAGCGTCGCAGCCTGCCGATTGTCGGTATGCTGAAGCATAACCTAGTGCGCCTGTGAAGGCGTTTGAATTGTCGGGTGAAAGTCCCGTCCAGGCTACCGTTACCAGCCTGTAAAGGTGGAGAGCAACCTGAGACGAATGACCAGTCCGTAACGAAAGTGAACTCGATTCGGCCAAGCCTGTCGGGGAGCCTCCTAGGAACTGACGAACCCTTGACTGCACGCAGTCGGCTCAATGATGACCGTGTTAGGTCTGTCCATTTGCATGGACGGTCGGTGCAGCAATCACGACGATGAGTGAACTCGGTAACGTGTGAAATCGAGCGTGGTGAAATGGCAAACGGGTGGTTGGAGACGGAATGGTTAGAAGTTCAAACGAGATAAGCAGAGAGAACTGCCAGCTCAACAGATAGCCCAGAATCAATCGTTAAGACAGCGGTGAGGAACGTCGCTCACTCAATGTTCCTGGCTCCTTCGGCCAACGACCAGGCCGAATGCGAGAGCGAAACGATGGTCGTCGATGATTCGTTCAAGGCGGTTGGCAGAAGTCAGAGCCTTCATAGTAGTGACGACCGTCGGGAACCAAACCCGACGCGAGCGAAGGCGACCAACCGCTGCGCGTCGGTGCCCGAGGAAAGTGGCATGCGAGCATGACCAAAGACACGAAACGTAGAGCTAACAACTACCTCCCCGTCACAGTGCCGTTCTCAGCGGCTATCCCGGCGGTAGAACTCGAGGAACGGGAATCAACACGTGAGATTCCCGCTTGGGCGAATCGTTGTGTTTGGACAGACCGCATGTTGAACGCACTCATTGTAGGAGTGCGAGGAGGCAAATGGCATGCTTTGAGCGACAAGGTCGAAAGCGAACTCAATCTCTTCACGTCGGCTCGCAAGGTCGTCGGGAAAGACGGAGCAACTCATCCGTGTTCCGCAATCCTCGAAGATCGACGCGATCGACGCGACTCAAAAAACGCGGGTCGATAAACCAGCTCGGAAATGAGGAGGACACAAATGTGGAGAATGAGCTTCCGCCTGCCTGCATGATCGCTCTCCTAGGTGGTGTAACTTTCTTTCTGTACTTTCAACTGTTTGACATTGCCGCCTTGCGTTTCGTGAGCCTGCGAACGAAAGGCAAGGCGGCAATGTTGGCGG
>PBSM01000214.1 GCA_002726245.1 Planctomycetaceae bacterium
AATGGGAAACCGGAATGAAATACCTCACCTTCCACAAGTAGAAACCCCGAAACCGATCTACTCGAATTTACAGAATGAGTGTTGCTTTATCTACAGTCGCCGAGCCCGTTTAACGAGCGGTTCGAACAGGTGGTCGGTCGTCGCGGAAGTCATGGTGCGTTGTCGGGTTAACGAGCGTGACGAGGATTCGGCACCCTCAGCTAAAACGTAGCTCAGCCGAACCGGCTCGGCGTAGTCGATGGCAGGTGTTGGGTTGTCCATTTCTTTCGGAGAATCGCCAATTCCGCTATTCTCCTCACCCGGTTTTGGCTCCGTTTCTCAATAGTACTGTTAGGGCAGGCATTCTTTACCTTCGCAAAAACAGTTCCGGAGGAATCAGAGAAATCAAAGCAGGCGTCTTTGATTGAGACTTGTCTCGGTCAAAACGCAACAATGAGTCCTGACCCCTTTGAGTTCCTGACCCCTGGTGAGTTCCTGACCCCTGGTGAGTTCCTGACCCCTGGAGTTCCCCACACCTCATCGGCAAGAACCAGCAAGTGGTAAAGGAGTCCGATCAGCGCGAGCACGTTTCCGAGCACCAGACGCCCACCCTCCCTCGCTTGCGCGCCCAACGCACCCGTCGGGAGAACCAAGCCTTGGAGGAACACGACCCATGAAGCCCGTACTATCGATCCCGATTGCACGTAGGTCCATCGAGACCGACCTTCTTGGGGGGTTCAAGAAGCTTCTGGAAACCCTGACCACCGATCCGGTCGCATACTCCACGTTCTGCGATGGACCCGTCGCGTTCGCGGCCGCGCACGTCGAGGAACCCGCACTGCGCGCGATCTGCGTAGGACGAGGCCGCGGTCGATGAGCTCATGCAGCTCGTGGATCGACTGCGTGCCGCCGAACGGCTCGACTACGACTTCCTGTTCCAGTCCGAGGCGATCATGGGCACGACGCCGAACTACGAGACGCACAAGACCACGGAGTACAACTTTGACCATTCGACGGAACGCGAGGCGGGCTACAAGGAAGCGGTCTCCACGCGTCCGGGCACCCGATCGGACAAGAACAAGCGGCTCCACAACTCGATCCACTCCGGGTTCAAGAAGGGCGGCAGTGGCCACCTCGCGCTGGACGACATCGACTTCGGTCCCCTGCTGAGCGAGCGTCTCGTCGCCGCCGTGCTCGAAGCGGACCGGAAGCGTGGTTAGCACGGCCGTCTTCCTCGTCACGCAGCGCTGCCCCATCGCCTGCGACTTCTGCGCGCCGGAGTGTGGCCCGCACAAACGTGACCGCATCGAGCCCGCGTGGATCCGCGAGCGCATCGAGCAGATGCTCGGCTGGGGCATGATCCGGCAGGTGATCTTCTCCGGCGGCGAGCCGCTCCTCCTCGGGAAGGACCTCATCGACCTGGTGGCGCTCTGCTCCCGAAACGACCTCCTGACGCGCATCGTCACGAACGGCTTCTGGGCACGCACCGAAGTGGTGGCGGGGAAGTGGGTCGCCGATCTGAAGGCGGCCGGCCTCACGGAGGTCAACATCAGCGTCGATGACTTCCACCAGGCGCACATCCCGCTCGCAACCATCAAGCACGCCGTCGATGCCCTGGAGCGCGCCGGTATCCCGGTCCTGCTCGCGCACAAGCGGCTGAGGGACAGCTGGATGACGGTGGAGGTGCTGGAGGAGGCGGTCGGCCGCGAACTGCCGGTGTTCGAGCGCGAGACCGGGGAGCGTCACCCGGTCATGGTGTCCGGCGGGTGGACCGTCCCCATCGGCCAGGCCAGCGACGGCGCCACGATCGAACGGTGGATGCCCGACGACGAGAACGAAGCCTGGAAGCTGCCCTGTCAGACGGTGTTGCGCGACGTGGTCATCAGCTGCCGCAAGGAGCTCCTGTTCGCCATCGGCGACGATCTCGCCGGATCGATCGCCGCGGCGAACTCCGACTTCATGACGAACTGGCTTCGGCTGGAGGGGCCTTACGGACTCATGCAGTTCGTCCGGCAGAAGGACCCGACGATTCCATTCCATCCTCGTTACGTGCAGTCCTGCCACCTCTGCAACGACCTCTTCATGCGCGCGGACACGCGCGCCGTCCTCGCGGAGCATGCCGAGGAGTACGTCCCGGTGATCCAGGCCAAGCGGCTCGGGCTCGAGCTCTACCGGGACCAGCAGAAGATCGGATGACCGTCCCGCGGGGAACGCGGTCGGGAGAGGGGACACTGGGCTTCCAGTCGGGCACCGTCGCCAAGTCCGTTGCCGGAGGTTGCGTCGATCGCGAGAGGGAGTGAGCCGCCGCATCGGAATGTGGACAATGCGGACGTCGCACCGCGGACGGGCGACGCCCACTCATCCTTCGACTTGGCGGGAGCGGAGCATGCCCTTCGACCGGAGAAATCAAAGCGGTCAGGCGTCTTTGATTGATAGTTGACTTGTCTCGGTCAAACCGCAAAACAATGAGTCCTGACGCCTTTGATTTCCCGTTGCGCCGGCTCATTTTTCCTGCATGCATGCATTACTTTCTCTCAGCAAACGCCACCTGATACGATGAGTGGCAGGTCGAGAACACGTTGCCCGATTACGGTTGGATTCGGAGGTGCGTCATGACAGAACCATATCTTCGACTTGTAAGTCCCCGTCGCTGCAGAAAGTTCGCTTGGCACTTCGCCAGGCTGGAATCTCACAACAGGCGACGACTCAGTTTCTGGCAGGCAGGCCCGTTGGCTCGGCAACTGACCGCCTCCTCTTGGCTCAACTGCTAGTTGCTAAGCCGGCTGAGTTTAAGCCAGCCGAATTCAAGTCAGCACGCCGGTAAGAGCCTACACCAATACCACTCTTGGACGACTCGCAGAGTGCCCGTCTCATCCAATCAACGCGGGTTGCGCTCGACGTGAAGTCGCACGTGGCACATGCGTTTCGATCTCCGATTGGAACCAATTACCTCCGAGAACTCCAAGGATCTGGCGGGAATCGCGCTGAGTTCGAGGAGGCCCGCGAGCGATGTTTCGAATTAGCCGCTTCAGATCCAGAAGCGTTCTTCAGGTCTATTCGTACATTGGCGTTAGGTTATGATCTGCCGCCAAACCGAGTTCAGCAGGACGAGTACTGGCTGTTCGCGAATGATCGGATTTTCGGAAGTTGCCGGATTCGGCACCGCCTGATCGCCATGACGGAACTCGATAGAGGGCACATCGCTTACGAGATTCGCCCATCCGCAAGACGGCAAGGATACGGCACGGCCATCCTGCGGTTGGCCCTGACGAAGGCTCGGTTACTCGACTTGGATCGGGTGTTGTTGACAACGCATCCGTCGAATCATGGCTCGATTCGAGTGATCGAGAAGAATGGCGGGGAGTTTCAAGACGAGTGTCTATCACCCTTTACAGGAGAGACCGTTCATCGGTACTGGATCTCGTTGTGAGCCGCCGGGTGTTCGAGGTGTTTGAGCGACGTCATCTTGTCTGTCAGGCAAACCTGACTGCCTCCGCGTGTCCACAGTTTCAGCCGCAAAATCGTTACAAAACTTGTGACCGCACCGTTGATCGATTAATCTCAATAGAGACAATGCGGGCCCAGTTCTTGCCGAGAGATACATCAGTGGACGTTGCGATCAAGATAGTTGCCGAACGTAATGGTCAGGAGCGATTCGTTCTGGTTAACGCAAGCACCCGGGAAGTCCTCACCGTCAACGACGTGTCCGAACCCACGCTCCGCCGCTTCTTCCAGCAGCGGGGAGCCAACGACGATCTCATTAGCGAGTGCCTAGACCGGGCAAGGCTTCGACGCGGCGAGTCAGCCCGCCAAGCAAACGTCCCCGTCAATCAAGCCTCCGAGACGATGGGTGACGACGATTTGCTACTCGAACTGGGCCTGGACGACGATTAGTCTTTGAAGTCACAAAACTACAAAGCCAGTTCGCGCAACACACACAAGACCTCGTGACTTGTCTGTCTCTCCAGCTTCGGATGCGCGGCTATTTTGAATAAATGAAAGACCCCGCATCGTATTCGACTCGGCTACCGTTTTCTGAAGCTGCCGAGGTGCGCCGACAAACTCGCCTCTAAACCGGAATTTGGGGTAGCAAGCGTGCGCCGATCATTTCCGAGCGTTGTCCCTTCGGACAATCCTTCCAACCCAAGATGCCGGATCAATTCCAAGTTCGCTCCTAATCAAACAGTGTGGTTGCACTGCGCCTCAAGCGATTGTGATGCCTGCGACGCGATGACCTGTTGAGCGACTTCTCGGAGGTCTTGGCTGTTGTCGGTCGCCAGCGTTTGTAAGCGCTGAAACGCCGCGGTCTCCGAGAGCCGCTCCCTCATCATCAGCACTCCCTTGGCATCGTTGAGCAACTTGCGATTTTGCACGGCGCCACGCCGGTCGCCGTTTGCATCGAGCAACGCCTCAAACTCTTCAAACCGTTGCATCGCGCGTTCGATTGCCGACGTCAGTTCATCGTGTCGGAACGGTTTTGCGAGATAGGCGAGCACCGTTTCTCTCAGCGCGTCCTCAAGATGACGGGGGGCGGTCTGGCCCGTTACCAACACAACCGGCACTGGAGCATCGCGACATATCTCTCGCACGGCGTCGATGCCATCTTGTTCAGGCATGCGGATATCAGTGATTACCAGATCGGGGCGCGACGCGCAACATTGCGCGACCAACTGCTTGCCGTTTTCCGCGACCGCGACAACTCGATGACCTGATTTGGCCAGAATCACCTGGAAGTAGTCCAGCATGTCCGGCTCGTCGTCAGCAACAACGATGCGAAGCGATGTTGTCACGCTAAAGTTCTCTGGAGAGTCAAGTTCGCTTTGTGCCATGAAGGGAGGAGCCGTGCTTCGTGGATGACTCGCTCCCTGAGAAAGGAGCTGTCGATCGCAGCCCGGCGCTACGTCGCGGGTTCTGGGACGGCCGGAAAGCGACAAAGGGGTTTGCGATGTCGCGGAACGCGGATCAGGTCAGCGATCGTCGTGTCCCCGAAGGTCTCCTCAACGGCCTTGGCAGCGTCGTCCAGGCTGCGATGCAAAGGGCAGAGGTTGATACCGTGCAGCCCGAGAGGACATTCGTGAAAGCGGCGCACTGGGTCGAAAATGTTGACGACTTCCAGCACCGTTAGCTCGTCCGCCGCATGCGCTAACCTAAAGCCGCCACGTAGGCCACGCTGAGCCGTAACAACTCGTGCACGACTCAAGCTCTGCATCACTTTCGCCAAATAGCCGACGGGCACCTCGGTCACTTCCGCAATCTGTGCGTTTGTCTGCGGCTCATCATGATCGGCAAGGTAGACAATCGCCCTCAGTGCGTACTCAGCGGTTTGTGAGATCATCTTGGTAGTTTTTTCTGCGAGGGAGGGATTGGATACACTACGTTCGCCAAAGGAGAGTTCTGGACCCAAACCTCCACACTAGGTTTTTGGCAGACAACTGTCAACATGCTAACGGCGGTGTTCTATCTCGTATATCGCGACGCGGATGCCCGGCTTCTCGAAGAAGCCGGGCATCTTTTCCTCAACCAGGAATCATGACTGGTAGTTAGCGCCCCGCCCACGGCTGAGTCT
Organism: Planctomycetaceae bacterium; assembly: GCA_002726245.1. GTDB lineage: Bacteria > Planctomycetota > Planctomycetia > Pirellulales > Pirellulaceae > PBSM01. The sequence goes on from PBSM01000214.1 coordinate 5,546, forward strand.
GTAACTCAGCGACTGCGGCGAATAGCTCGCCTCCTAGAGCCTACGAACATGAAGATTTCTTTATCCTTGCATTACGGGTTGGGATACCTATACTGCACGTACTAACATGTTGCGATTCTATGTCGCGTCTTCGTCCCAAAAGTTGAGGAGATTACAACGATGAAGAAGTTCCTGTTTGTTGCGTTGCCGCTGTTGGCAGTCGTGATGTTCTCGTTCGCTGCCATTGCTCAAGTGAAGAAGGGCAAGACCCGACCGCTGTTGACCAAACAATTGATGGGCGGGCTGGTGCAACCGAACTGCAAGGATCTCGGTGCGGGATTGAAGAAGGCACCTGCCGATGACAAAGCCTGGGCAGCACTAGCCACGAAGGCTGCGTTGCTCAACGAAGCCAGTTATATCCTGATGGCCGATGGACGTTGTCCGGATGGAGTCTGGGCTGGTGCCACCAAGACGTTGCAGGAGTGCAGCGATGTGGTGCTGAAGAAGATCGAAGCGAAGGATGCCGAGGGAGCTCAAGGAGCGTTTCAGGCGATGACGAAAGCCTGTGCCGCTTGCCACAAGGCTCACAAGAAGAAGTAGGCACCGACCTTTTTAAAGAAACCGATGCACCGCATCGGTTGCACGTGCAGCAGGCGTGCTCCGGAAGCTAACGGCGGGCGGGGTGCGCCTGCTGTGTTTCTTGCGTCGCATTCTCGAACGGCAGCACGATTACTATTTGCATTGTGTGGGCGCAAGAAGAACCGCCGCTCGGCCGAGTTTGCTCAGCCGAACGGCGGTGATCAAGGTGTTACGGTTAGTGTCGAGCAACTAGAACTTGATATTCCAGTCTGCTCGCAACGTCCATCGGGAACTGTCCGCGAAGACTGGGGCTGCGGGCGCCAAGATCCGCTCGGAATTCAATGCCCAGATTCGCACGATTGTGGCCTTGCCCAGCTTCTGGTTAACGCCAATTACGTGCCCTCGGAAGTTCGTCTGGTAGGGGAAGTCATCGTTGGAAAAACCTGCGAAAATCGCTTCCTGCTCGATGTCCTGATACTGGTAGAACAGTTGGCGGTCGCCAGACTCTTTGGTCTGACCCGCCTTGAAGCCAATGGCATAGCCGTCGTCGTCGTCATTAACGGCGCCTTCGTTCTTCATGTATTCGCCGGAGAGGACGACCGGTGTGCAGCCTACGGTGGTGTTGTAGGCAACGATCGCATTCCAGATTTCGAAATCGGAGAGATAGCGCGTGACGCCGCCGTCAGTCAGGTTGCCAAGATTTCCATTTCCCATGGGGGCGTTTTCGGCCAACAACGTCGCGTCGGGACTCAACTCGGTGTAATAGTAGAAGCCGAGAGATCCGACGAGTTCGGCACCGTTCGAGAGTTCCCGACGGCCCGTCAACTGAGCTGTCAGCAGGTTTGTGTCCTCATTAACTCCGGGGTTGGCATGCCGTTCTTCGACGATGTAGGCACCGGTGACGAATCGGAGCATGTCCCCGGGCTCGTACACGAGCGCTAGACCTTCCGGATTGATATCGTCGTCCCACACTAACTCGCTATAAACCGGATTGGTCACGAACTGAGTGCTAGCCTTGCCTCCGATCACAGACAGCCCAGGCAGCCAATAGGGATCGTATTGCACAAAAGCCCGATCCAGATTGAAATCGACGCTGTTGAACGCGCCGTCGAATGTGCGGTGCGGCGAGTTCGGATCGTCGGGGTTTCCTGTTCTCGCCCGGAAGCCGACCATGAGCTGATCGGAAAACTCGAAATTGGCACCAAAGCGGAATCGCAGACGCTGGCGGTGTCGGTTGTGTGACGTGAGGGGGCCAGTTTTAAATTGGGATTCGTGGCGGAGTCGAAAATCACCAAAGAAGCTCAACACACACGTGTTGCCCGGCAGTTCTAGCTGCTGGTCGCAGTCGTAACAGCCCTTGCCGTCGCAATCACACCCTTTGGAGCCGCCAAAGTTGCTTACGACCGATGCATCAGTAACGTGCGTGCTGACCGAGAAGAAATCGCTCTGTGCTTCTTCATTTCGCAGGGCATCGGTCAATGTGCGACCGACCACCGGGAGACGGGACGGCTCATCGCTTCGGGCCGATCCCGCATTTAGGAGACCCAATGCAGCGATCCCCATCAACAATCTCGTGAAATACGACAGTGACATTTCAATCTCCCAGATAAACGTGTACATGTCCTTGGCGAACGCACGCCAAGAGTGGGTCAAACAGGCTATCTCTAACGAACAATCTCGGCTAACCTCCGTCTGATTTTGCAACAAATCTGATTCTTCGGAGTCAAGAAGATTGGGCAAGATAATACGTATGCGGAAGCGAGACACTGCCCGCCTGTTGGTGGGAGGCCATTTCGCACACGCTGGGCTAGTCAACGTTGGATTCCATAGTGGCCACTGATCCGACAAATGGGCAAATCAAACGTACGGATTCCACGAAATTGGACCCGCACGACATTTCTTTGATCCGTGACCGTGCTGTTGGTCGAAGGATTCTAGGAGCGTATGCCCGTTGCGTGAGAAGCATTGGCGCTTTTGAGAGGTCTGTGCGGCGCTCACCTTATCTCCGACTACCGTCCGGTTGCTAGCACGTCCAACGATCTACCTGTCATGTCACTGAAGACTTTCCTTAGCAGCGTCTGCTGTCTCACACTGGCGATGGCTGGATGCGTGCAGAGGGCATCCTTCACTCAATTGAAGCCCGCGCGAATCGATACGCCAATACGGCGCCTGGTCCTGTTGGACGTCACGGGACCTGAGAGTGTTCGTGCTGCCGCACAGCAGGAACTTGTGACGGGACTGACACGATCCAGTGCTTATGAGCTCGCTGGCGAGCAAGACTTGCTGTCCGCGGCACCCGCTCGGCTGCGATTCGAGAACGGTTCCCTCAACATGCCAGCGATCCTCGAAGCAGCTCGGCGTATCGGCGCTGAAGGAGTCCTCGCGCCGCGCCTACGCATCATCGAGACCAACGGTACACCATTCGGCAAGATCACAATGCGGCTCGGCGACCCCGAGGTCGTAGCGGCAATTCAATACAGACTCCTCGACACGCGCACTGGCTTTGTCGTTGAGCAGGACACTGTTCAGTCGGAGTCCTACAAAGGCGAGCTGGATCGTATCGCTTCAGGGCGAACGTCACAGTCGCGTATCTTCGAGCGTTTGGCAAAGGACTCCGCTGCGCGCGTCGCTGCGTCGTTAGCACCACACGAAGTGCCCGTCGAAGTTGCACTGGCCAGCCAGGTCTGGGGGACTGGTGCGGGCACACTCCGCAGCGGCAATCATGCGGCCAAGAATGGCGATTGGGGCGAAGCCATGAAGCAGTGGAATGATGTGATTCAGGCGAATCAAGAGAACGACTCCGCCTGGTACAACCTGGGGCTGGCTCACGAAGCGATGGGTGACTTTCAACGAGCCCACGACGCCTACCAACGTGCAGCGGCGCTGAAGCAAAACGAACTCTATCAAGGAGCCATCGCCCGACTGAACGTCGCTGCCGAGGAATCCCGAGTCGCAACGGCCCAGAGATCGCGTCCAAACTCGCGCCACGGTGCGTTGCCAGCGCGACCACCCCAGCAACTGATCCAATCTGGCTACGTTGCTCCAACCTGGCGCTAACCAAACGGACGCGCACTCACACTGCCCGCACCGCGAGCCACTTTGTGCAAACCCGCGGCAATCGACAACGACACGGGCTGATCGGCTGCCTATTGCCGACCTATCAGCCGCGTGGCCGTCGATTCGAGTAACGTCGAGCCAAGGCGATACGCTATTCCGATTGCGTTTCGCCTTCTTCGTGCTTGTGTTCGAGCTTACAGCAGGCGGGCGCGCCTTTGTGGAGACCGCACTTTTTGCACTTGGCAGCACCTTCCTTGCAGCAGTTCTCCGAACCGGCGATTTCGCCGCAACTGCCACACAGCGCTGTCGCGGTGAGGTCGTCGATTTTGAGGTCAACGCAGCACAACGCAGAGCCCTTGGTGAGACCGCAATCGGCACATTTGGCACTGTCGGCGTTGCAGGTGTGCTCTTCATCTTTCGCGAAGGCTTCCCCACAGGCGAGGCAGAGTTTTTTCCCCGCAAAGGCAACGGGCGTCGTCTCTGAAGCTGTCGTCTCCGGAGTTGTCGTCTCGACGGTTTCCTGCCCGCTGTCGATTGACACGCTTGCTGTGTCTTCAGCACAGCCGCAAGCGAGAATCGCTACCGCGCCGACCAAAAGAAATTGTGTGAGAAACTTGTGCATTGACTTGACTCCTTTTGAAGTGTTCTAGAGAAACGGTGTTAAGGGTGGTGACTGCCGACTGGCACAAGCATCGCGTATTGGCGACGACAGTCCGGGCATTTATCCAGATGGAACGAAAGCCGGTCAGATAGATCGCTGTCAAGTTGTTTGTCCCTGAATTCCGCAAACCGATCGACCACGTCAGCACAGGTGATGTCGTTGACCGGATTGTAAATCATAAACGCGACCCACAACAGCACCAACAACAACAGACCTGCGGTTGGACGCGCGATTTGAGCAATCCAACGTTGTCGCCGTGCGATCCGCAACGTCTGAACCATGTCACTAAACGTCCCCGCAGGGCAATTGGCCCACAGCGGATCGCTGTATTCCATATTCGCTTTTCTCCGTTTTCGACGGGACAGCTCTCGGTCTTGTTAATGGATCTCCGTGGAACAAACCGCTCGTACCAACTTCACAGCTTGTCGCTCGCTATGCTCTGCTCTCGCACGGATATGGGCATAACTGGCTGTATCGTGGTTGCTTCGCTTCCTTCCGCCAGGACTTCGACGAGCCGCCTCTTCAAGCGTGCGACATGCACTGGGTCCAGGGCAGCATACGTGTCGCGAATCATGCCTTGGCGATCAACGAGGACGAGATGCGTGCTATGGGTTTTCGGCGCGATCGGCAACATAAAGGAGCTGCTTCCAATCTCCAGGATTTTGTCCAAGTCGCCGGTCAAGAAAACCCAACGATCCGCGTCAGCCTGAAAACTCGCGGAGTAGGTCTTGAGGATCTCCGGCGTGTCCGTCTCGGGATCGCACGTGATGCTTACAAACTTGACATCGCGTTCGTCAAACTCGCGCTGCAGCTTGGCAATCTCCCGGTTCAGTTTCAGGCAACCCGAAGGACAACTCGTGAAAAAAAAGCTGGCCACCCAAACATGACCTCGGAGGTTGTCGAACTCGAACTCCTGAGCATCGCTGCTTATTAGGGAAACCCCTTCTAGCTTTGTCGGCTGGGGGACGGCAACCGCTGCCTCGACCTCGACCTTAGCCTCTGTCGCCGCGTTAACACTTGCACTGGCGGTCGCGGGCAGGACGGTCAGGTAGCCCTCCATCTTGTCATGAATCTCCTTCTTGCCGCACATGATCGTGCAGAAGAACCTGAAGCCTTCCGGCGGCGATACTTTGTCAGCGATGAATTCCACCCGCGTGATGTCGCCCGGCTTGATGAAGACGGTGTCGGCAAGCCCAATCCCGAACGCAGGCATCGCAAAACCGTGGTGGACGTCGGCGCTGATGAGGCGGAAGATTACGCGATCCCCCTGATGGACCGTGAGATCTCCTTTCTCAAGCTTGTCGAATTCTGTTCGCCAGTAGTTCAAGCCGTTGATCCGGTTTTGTGTGATCCCTTGAGTGCCGCTCCAATACAGCGTGAAGACCTTGGCACCCTCCGGCTCCAACTTTGGGAGAGAGACCCAGTCGTAACACCAAAGCGCGAGCGGAACACCAATGAAGGTCGCGATGACCGAAAGGATGGCCAACTTCGTGACAACTAAGTCGAGAAGATTCGCCAGCTTCGTCATGATCTTGTCGAACATCGTTCAGTATTCCTCAACGGCATTACGCCGTGAAAAAGAACAGGTACACACAGGTCAAGCCGCATAGGTAGACCATCACGGGCGCGAAGCTTCGTAGCGCCGCCGACCGGTCCTGATACAGAGATCGGGCCACCTCATAACCTTTGAGGATGGCGTACAATAGCCCGATCATTAAGATCAGTGTTTGAATATACGGAACGACCTCGGGCAAGACCGGGGTCCAAGGAAACTCGGCCGTACCGAACAGATTCCAACCCCAACCCATTGGATCGGAAACGACCTGCAGGACGTACGAGCCGTTGACCATCATGAGCGGAAAACTGAAGGCGATCCAGGCGAGCAGCCCTACCGGCACAAGCGTGTAAGCGTAGCCGATAAAGAGTTTCTTGAGCGGGACTTTTTCCTTACCGGCCAGGAGACGGCCTGCCCCGACGGCAGCCAGATGCAGCAGCGGCAGGGCAACCAGGCAAGCCACGATGATGCACGCGGAATAGGCCGCGAATCCGCTAACGTTGCCCGTCCAGGTCACGTTGGCCAGATCCTTCACCCACCCGTAGGGACCCAACAGCGTGATCGAATAGACCATCGCCAGGACCGTCATGATGAATGCCTTCCAAGCCTCGTCATAGTGCTTTAGGTGGATGTCGGTGGCAAACGGACGGGCGAACAGCGAGATGTTGTCGTGGGGACAGCTCTTGACGCACTCCATGCACAATCCGCAGTAATTGTTGCGATCAAGTTTCGCCATGTAGACGCCCCACGGACAGGCCCACCCGCCTTCGCTGCCCGTCAAGCAGGCCTTGTCCTTGCACTTGGCGCAGACGTCCTTCGATTCCGAACGCAGTTCGACCGTGGCGGCCATCGAGTAGAGGCTCAAGAAGCCACTGATCGGGCAGAGGTAGTTGCAGAAGGTGCGCAGCCGCCAGATCATGGCGAAGACGGTGGCAGCGCCAACCATGATGATGAAGGCAACGAAGCTCGCGATCGGCCGCGTCACCAACAACGCACTAAAGAGAGCCATGGCTAGGAAGCCGATGTTCTGGAGCCAGATGTTGCGGAGCTTTTTGGGCCAAGCCCTGCTGCCGCCATGCATCTCGTTCTTGAAGGCGCCCGTCTTTCCCGGCCTCACGCCGACCAGCTCTCGGCGCTGAATCCAATCTCCAAAGAACGGCAGAGGACAGACGGTACACCAGATGCGCGAGCCGAACGGTACGAGGAATACGATCAACAGGAACCACCACAGGATCCAGACGATCATGATCAGAATGTTCTGGTTCCCCACGGGATGGCCGTACAAAGCCGAAATGAAGAACAGGTAGAAGACCAACACGTTCGGTAGCACCAACAAGAACTGAAAGCTCCTCAGCTTGCAGAGCCGCTTCAGCAGTGGAACCACCTTGAACAAATCAACTCGCCAGCCGGTCGGTTCCGCCGGCGGTGCGACCTTGCTCTTGGGACCTTTACTCGGCGGCTTTGCCTTTGTCGGCACTGTGGGCTTCTTCGCCGTGGATTGAGTGCCAAGGTTGGCTGTTTCTGCCCGAGCCGCCGCCAACATGTCCGTGATGCTCGTCTTGGCCGGGTTGGCAGGTTCCGTTGGGGTTGTGTCGGGTTTCTCGTCACTCATGCCGATCCTCCTAACGAAGCAAGACGTGCCTCGATCCATTGCACGTGCCCGTCCTCGAATTCCGCCAATTGCCGGTAGAGTTCTCTCAGCTCGGGATCGGTGGCCCCCTCCACGGCTCGCCGGTAGAAATCTTCCGCTCGGCGTTCGGCCGCGAGAACGATTTTCAACGCTCGACGCAGGTTCAAGTCGTCGAACACCAAATGCTCGCCATCATCCAGGTCATAGGCCTCGACGACCTCTTGCACGTCTTGTTCGGTGACCGTTCGTTGCAACTCTCCGAATCGTCGCTCGAATGCCGTCTCGAGTTGCCGCGCGTGCTGGTCTTCTTCGTCAGCTATCTCGGCAAACAGGGCGGCTGAATCAGGTGCATAGTCCGCGAAGAGTTCGGCGAACGTACGCAGCCGAGTCCCATTCGACTCTTCAACGTCGATGGCCAGCATCAAGATCTCCTGGGGAGTCAACTCGTTGTAATTCTTTGCCGACATGGAGTTACTCCTTCTTATTCGCAGCGTAGAGGAAGGTCGCGAGCCCCATCCCAAAACAGAGGCCGACCGACGCATGGAAGAGATAGTTCGGACTAACGATGAGGTTGCCAATCATGAAGGGATGGAAGACACCGCAGGTGTGCGAGCAGCGGTAGGGGAACTTGCCTGGCTTGTTCGCAACAAAGCTGAAACGGAGCTTCTCACCGGGGCGGATCTCCTCATCAATGCCGTAGCCGTCGAGGTAGAAGCCATGGTACACGTCTGCGCTTTTCAACGTGATCGTGATACGGTCGCCCTTGTTGACATTGATAATCGGCGGATCGTAAGCGAACTGTCGAGCGGTGACCTCGACTTCCCTTTCGGCACCGCCTCCGCCATGATGAGCGACGGCGAGTCCCGCCAACACTCCCAGCACGGGAATCGCGACAATCCCGCCGATCCAGCGCCATGAGATTACCCGCGACATTTTGAACACGCTGGAAACACCCACGAGGCACACGCAACCGCCCAGAACGCCCCAGATCCAGACGGCCGTTTCAGCTGGGCCGTGCTCGATCGCGGCATCGAGCAGGCCGGCGGCGTCTGCCCCTATCACCGCCGCCGTGCCGCTTGCCGTCGCCTCACTGGCGACGACACCAGACAGCAATTTGATATAGGCCACCAGCGCCGCGAGATCCGGCTGCGGCAGGAATTTGAACCGGTCGGGCATCTTGTCGGCTGGATAGGGCCTGTTGGTCTCGTGGTCCAAACATACCAGGGCCTTCGGTGCGGTGATCGACTGCAGCAGGTACTCGTCGGTCACCTTGACCTTCGCCCCATCGGCCATCTCGACCATTGTTCCGAAGATTCCCGCCAGTTCGGGTGCTTTGGTCTCGGTCGCTCCGCCCGCTGAGCCACTGGGACCACCGACGCCGCGCACGGTGTGGCATGTCTGGCAGCCAAGGTTCCGGAACAGCTTTTGTCCGCGAACCGGATCACCGTCCTGGCCGATTGCAGACGCGGCGCAGAATGCGACCGAGCAGAGAACCGTCAAGCGAACGAGTTGCTTGCGAGCAAACATAGGTGTTTTCCCGTACCGTGTCCAAAGAAGAACAGGTAGGCCGGAACCAGTCCGCGAGTTCCGGCATCTGCGTGTACTCGTGCCGAAACTGCGCGGACTGTTCCGGCCTACACATTGAACGAGTTTGTCTACGCGCTAGGTAGGACTCGGCTACGCCTTCGCATTGTCGTCATCACCTTCCCAGACTAAGTCCCGCCGGCCGAAACTCATCTGCTCAAACGACTTCTTGTAAGGTGACTCGCCGACCTTCTCGATCTTGCCTACTCCGAGCTTGTAGCGATAGTTGTCGCTCAACGGATCGGGCACTCGCGGAGCCAAGCTATTGGCGGGATCCTTGGTGTGCAGGTTGAACATGAAGGAGACGCCCAGCTTCACGGCAGGTGTCACAATCGCCACGGCCGACACGCTGGCCTTCTCCAGCTTGATGTGGCCTTCCTTCAGCAGTGTGGTGAAGGAAAAATCACCGTCGAGTTTGCCCGCACCGCGGACTCCCTGCCAGCCGCTGACCTGCACCGGCACCCGGTCGCTGAAGACCCGCAACTCGTCGCCGCTCTCGATCCCACGCGCCTTGGCGTCGTCGGGATGGATCTCGAGGAAATTGGCGGGCCAACGATCGATGATGTAAGGCCGGCGTTCGAGGTCGTCGAAGCCTGTCTGCCAGATCTCATTGACGCGGCCGTTGGTGACCCACAGCTCGCCGTCCGCCTCTTTGGGACTCTGCCACTCGAAAAAGTCCGAGAAGATATCCCAAGGTGACTTCTGAATGTTGATCTTGCCGCTCTGGGTGTTGAAGGCGGACATGATCTTGGAGTGGATCGTCGGTCCTTGCGGCCCGGTATCCGGGAGCTTCACGGTGGGATCGTGCAGCCGCTTGGTACCGATCAACTCGCCGTCCTGGTAGCGGATCGGGCCCTGGATGCCGTGCGTGCCATAGGCGCGCAACAGCTCGTGCGACTTGACTCCCTTGTTCTTGGCGAGCCAGACCAGCGGCAAGTAGTCCTTGCGGCTACCTCGCGTGAAGCGTGCCGCCTCCTCGAAGACGTCGTTGGACTCTTTCCAGTCGAAGCCATCGAAACCCATCGCCTTGCCGAACATGGCCACGATCTCCCAGTCGGGCTTGGCCTCTCCGGGCGGGTCGTAGAATTTCGAATACAATCGCAGCCGCCTTTCGCCGTTGGCGCGGGCAAAATCGTCTTCTCCCCAAGCGGCCGCCGGCAGGACGATGTCGGCGATGACCGAGCCGATCGGGTCTCGCAGATAGATGTCCTGGTGAACCAGCATCATGCCGCCGCTATCGACGCGTTTCTTGAACGTCTCGATCGCCGCCTCTTTGTCCGTGCCGGTCAACTGATGCGGGTTTCCCCTGGTCAGCTTTTCCAACGTGGACGCCAAGGCTTGCGAACCGGTCATGGCCGTGGTCCAGGTACAGCCCACAACGTAGGCATAACGGACGTGACCCCCTTCGACCCAGCGGTCGAGGTCCAACGGCTTGCGCCGCCGACCGGGATACTTTTCGGGCGACTTGGCGATGTTGTAGAGGCCGCCCTTGACACCACCTCTCTGGTGACCGCCCAAACGAGAAACCATCTGGCCCGGCCGGTTGCCGGAGCCGCAACAGACGGCGAGCATGCCGAGCGAGGCAGTGTTGAGGTAGTTATTAGACCAGTAGTTGCCCTTTTCCATGCAGAGCGTGGTCTTGGGCCGCGTGCCGTCAGCACGTGGCTTGGCCACCAGTTCGGCCGCCTTGATGATCTTCTCTTTGGCGACACCCGTGATCCTGGAGGCTTCGTCAAGCTCGGCCTCTTTCTGACTGAGCAGCCATTCTCGATACTGGCCGAAGTCGTTGCCCTGGAGCTTGCCCCAAGTGGTCCGCCACTGCCAGCCCGTGTCGCGGATACCGCGACCGAAGCCGCTGTCCTGCTCCCACTTGCTGGCGGTGAACTTCTCGATCCACTCCTTGTCTTCCCAGCCGTTTTCCAGGATGACCCTAATGATCGCCATGTGCAGAACGGTGTCGGTACCGGGAATCAGATCCAGGTGCAGACCGCCCTTGGACTCGGCATAGGCGAAGCCCGTCGTCTTACGAGGCCCCACCATGATCATTTTAGTCCCGCGTTCCTCGACGCCTTTCAACATCCACGACTGGAAGAGGACGGTCTTGGTCTCGTAAGGGTCGGTCCCCGAAATGAACAACGTATCGGCCAACGAGTAATCTTCGTAAGCCGCCGCGAAGTTGTCGAATCCCATGTCCCGCCAACCAGGAGTGTCCTCGGCGTTGGAGGGGTTGTCGTGGAAAGCGAAGGCCACCGTTTCGATGTGGCGGAACGCCAGTTTCGTCAGCGCGTAAGTATTCTCGAAGAACTGGTAGGAGTACTGCTTCTGAGCCCAGGCGTTCTCGCCGTAGTTCTCGAGCACGTGCTTGGACACCTCCGCCATGATTTCGATGGCGTCTTCCCATGACGTCCGAACCAGCTTGTCTCCCACGCGGATTTGCGGAAATTGCAGTCGATCCTTCGTGGGCGAGTTAGGGTTGTAGCACTTCTGGGCGATACAGCCGCCGCGAATACTGTGTGTGCCGCCAACATTGACGACTTTGCTATCGCCGTCTGGAATGACGATAACATGATGCTGTTTGCCATCGACCAGGACGACGTTGTGCATATTGGGGCTGATCCACTTGCCCGAACTGGCCGGCACGGGGTAGTTGACACCGAGGGCGTTTTCGTCCGCCTTGGGGCCACCTTCCTTGCCGACCGGCCAGCGGTAGACCACGTAGCCGCAAGCCACGACGCAGTAATCGCAGGCAGTCGTGAGCACCTCGGCGTCGGGGGGAGGCAGCGGAACCTTATTCTTTGCAACGTATTGTTGTTTGGCCATCTCGGAGTTCTCCTTTTTGTCCAGGGCGCGAGACATCCCGGCGTTGTTTCGTAGCCGAAGTCGCCAGAGTTTGGTTTTCTCGCAAAAGCCAAAGTCTGGCGACTTCGGCTACGTTTGGTTGTGGCTTCTAAATGACAACAGGTAGGGCGGCAGTATCGTGTTTCCCGTAAATCAGACCGAGGATCCCGGTGGCGTAGATATCATTGCCATCCGCTTCGAGTACGACTTGCGGTAGGCTCTGAGTGGCATGACCCGCGACCACCATCCCGTGGCGCCTGAGGTCGAACGTAGTCAGATGCAACGGGCAAGGCCCCAAGATCTTGTGTTCCTTGAGATACGTCTTATCCGTGCCACTAAGATCGCCGCCCACATGCGTACACAAGGTGTTGAAGGCGACAATATCGGAGTTGGGACCAACGCCTCCGCTGGCCGGAACACCGAGCTTGACGATGAAGGCGAGCGAGTTCAGGTCGGTGGCATCGAACGGGTAGAAGATCGGCGCGGGAGTGTCCACCTTGAGGTCACGCAAACTAGCGACCTTCTTTCTCTCGTACGCGGCCACCTGGGCCAGCAATTCCTCGCCGAACCCAGTTTTGGAAAACTGCGAAGCCAGGACGATCGACGTAACGGTTGCCCCGCTGGAGGTTAGGAGAAACCGCCTTCGCGACACGCAAGGGCGATCCGTTGGGGAGCCATGCTCTTCTTGCATCAGACTATTCCTCGTAATCTTTGGTTTCTAGTAGGACGGGCACTCTTGCCCGTCCGGTGTCGTTGTATGACGGACGGGCAAGAGCGCCCGTCCTACTCGCATCATCTCTACTCTGCGCCTGTCAGGAAATTAAGTGCGGGAGCTTCGGTCTTGTACACGGTCACCAGTAAAGTCTGGTCGGCGGTCGCGCCCTTGGCGGTTGTCGATCGAATGGTGATCGTGATCGGCTTGCCGTCAGCCGGCGGCTGGGCATTGAGCCAAGTTACCTGACCGGTCTCGGCGGCAATCGTCATCCCCTCAGGACCTGACACCAGGGACCAGGTGACTTTCTCCGGCTCTTTCCTTTTCTCGACGTCCGCTTCGGTGTTGACCACAGGAATCGGGTTACCGATGTAGGTCTCACCCCGATAGACGAAGGCCATCGGATCGGGAAGCTTCGGTGGCATTTGGGCCGATCCCCAGGGTGTGAGATCTCGCACTTCCTCGCCGGAAAGGCTCTTGAGGAACGCGACCAGATCCTTCTTCTCCGGGTCGGTCAGGTTCAGCTTCTTCATTCGTTTCGACTTGTTGTCGATGCCGAAGGTGTATTCGGTCCAATTCGCCTCGCCACCCTTGTTGTAGAACTCGACGACCTCTTCGAGCGTGTCGAAGGTGCCGTTGTGCATGTACGGTGGTGTGTATTCGAGATAACGCAGCGGTTGCGTGCGAAACTTTCCAATGTCTTCTTTACGTTTGCTGACAAAGTACAGGCCGAGGTCATGTTTCCCGTTACGATAGGCGTCCTCGCTCGAACCTTTGCTGTAGTACTGGAAGCGATGTGTGATCTGCTGGATCGGATCTTCCAGGAAACTCTCTTGCTGCGGCAGGCCGAGATTGTGGTACTTCTGGTCGCTGAACATCGGGCCGTTGTGGCATTTGATGCATCCCGCTTTTCCGTTGAACAGTGCGAGTCCTCGAATTTGCGCCGCATCAAGGGCACTCTTGTCACCCATGATGTAGCGGTCGAAGGGTGTGTCGGGCTGGATCAAGGTCCGTTCAAAGGCACCAATGGCGCGCCAGGCGTCATCAAGCAACGGAATCCTGGTGCCGAAGACTTCCTTGAACATCCGCACGTAATCGGGGCACTGCCGAAGCCGCTCCTCCATCATGTCGGTCTTGCCGTTGCCGCTGAGGCCGGTGTTCGCGCTTTTTCCCTGCGGTTCCAGCGCCTTGGCGGACCCAGCCCAAAACAGTTTCCACATGTAGGCTGAGTTCATGGCCGTATGGGAATTCCGCCAGTGCGACGTTCCCGGATAACCACGGCTGATACCCGAGTTCAATCCCCAACCCTGGTCTGGAGCGTGGCAGGTCGAGCAGGCAACGCTGTTGTCGCCAGAGAGCCTCGCATCGAAGAACAAAAGCATCCCGAGTTGCACTTTGGGATCGTCTTTGCGGGGAAAGCCGATGTCGTTGTACGGCGTTGAAGGATCGTCTTCAGTATGAAGCAACTGTTTGTTGTCACCAGGAATCGGAGGCGGTGGCAGCGCGTGAAGCGCCGGAAAACGTTCGCCGTCCGGAGTCGTGACAAAGCCCCCGTCGCTACGACGCTCGTGTGCGATGGCGTCAAGGCATTCACACCAGTTCGACTCCGCCGCCGCCAGAACCGGATCGACGCCGAGCTTCAACAGAAGTTGCTGAACGGGGATGTCCGCCGTGGGTCCGGGCGGTGTGAGCCCCACCAGTTGCCGCATAGCGATCCTGATGCGATTCAGTTGTTGCGAATGCTGACCGTCCGTCGAGAGTTCAATCGACTTGATTGTCTTTTCGAGGTCCTTCTTCAGTTGCTCCCGCTCTTTGAGCAAATCGCGAATCGCTTCCTCGACGACGGGCAAGCTCGAGGACTTGACTTCGAGTATCCGCTTTTTGGCACTCGTCAGGAGTTCATGGTTCGTGATCAGTTGTCCGAGATGCTGCGATGCCTTTTCGATTTTGGCGACTTCGAATTCGTTTGCAGCCAGCTTCGGTGCTGAACTCGTAAAAGCCGCGATCAAAAGGGCCACGCAGGCGACCGGGAAACAATTCCGCCAATTGGCCAACATGGTAGTCTCCTTATAGCTCATCAAAAATCTGTTTCTGTTCATAGTTGCCTTTCGCTCTGCGAAAGGGCGTCTTTTCGTGGAGCGAAAAACGACACTTCAATTGCGTTTCGTGTACCAGTCTGAAAAGAGCCCGTACTCGGGCAGGTCTTTCTGCGAAAACTGAATGTTGATCGGGTCACCGCTGAGACTCTTAAGAAACGCGACCAGCGCGGCCTTCTCTTCGTCGTTGAGTCCTAACGGCTTGAGCAGCGCATCCTTGTTCTGCAGGGCCGTCTTGCCGCCACCCGCGTTGTAGAAATCGACCACGTCCTCGAGCGTCGCCAGCATGCCGTTGTGCATGTAAGGGGCGGTGCGGGAGACCTCTCGAAGCGTCGGCGTGATGAACTGGCCGAAGCTCTTGTTTTGCTTCGTGACAGCATAGTTGCCGGGATCGTTCCTCAGATTCCCATAGTTCGGAACGCCAATAAACTTGAGCTGCGACCGGAACGTGATGACCCGGAACGGGTCGCTAAACACCTCGGGATTCTCGGGCACACCCAGATTGCGAGGTTTTTGGTCCGACAGGTAAGGGCCGTTGTGGCACTTAACGCAGCCAGCCTTTCCTGTGAACAGTGCCAGCCCCTGCTTGGCTGCATCCGTCAGCGCTTTCTCGTCTCCGTACAGGTAGTTGTCGAGTGGGACGTTGCGAGAAACGATTGTCTGCTCAAACGCGGCGAGGGCTTTGGTGATCTTCGTCAGGCTGGGCTCGCCCAGGCCGGACTTCTCGTACAACTCGACATACTCGGGGATCTGCTTCTGGCGTTCGAGCATGACCCGGCCGTCGGAACTCATAAAGTGCGAATCGTTGATCGAGTCGCGAGCTTGCGTGGCCAGATCGTCGCCGCCCAGCCGACCGTCCCAGTAGAGGTAGTCGGCATAGGCTACGTTGAGCACGGTGGATGCGTTGCGGAAATAGCGAGTTCCGGGATAGCCCGTCGATAGCGGGTCGCGCGTCCCCCAACCCTGGGCTGGATTGTGACACTGAGCACAAGTGATGTCGGCGTCACCAGAAATCCGGTTGTCGAAGAACAGCATCATGCCGAGTTCAACGAGTGCGGCGTTGGAAGGCTCTCGGGGTGGCAGCGGCGCCAAGCCTGGAACGTCGATCGGTTTGGCTCCAGCCGGCGGCTTGGGCATGTTCAGGAGATAGTCAAGCGCAAGCTTCCGCTTCTCGGCGGGTGTTTTTCCACCGGCGGTGATGGCAGGCGCAGTCTGGCCGACCACACCGCCACTACCCAGGGAGCCAAGCCCGCCCTTCTTATCGTCCTTCTTGGTATCCTTCTTGAGCGAACGGATTTGCGCCGAAACGTGGACCTGGCCGATCGCAACATACGCCACGGTAAGGGCCAACAGTAACAAACCGGCAATGCGGACGCCGCGGCTGCGGCTGCGGCGAATCAATACGATGCCGCCACCCATCAGCGAGAACATCAAAGCCGTGTTGAACCACGGGAACGAACCACTGCTCTTGTCAGCAACCTGAGTGTCAGTCGTGTCATTCACGGTCTCCTCCTTAGCAAGGTCGAGCGCGCCTGCGTAGGCGACTTTCCCGTCTTGTCCCTTGAGTTTGTAAGAATCGAGCGCCGCGATCCGCTGGTTATCGCCAGCCGGAACGCCGCCCGCCACATCGCCGCCACCGATCACTCGCATCAGCCCCCACTGGCCTGCTTCCGCGTAGGCCAAGCGATGGCTCATATAGACGTAGTCTCCAGCAATGCCCTGGGGACCACCCGCCACGACGTTCACCTCGAGAGCCTCTGTCGCGCCGAGTTGCTCCGCCTCCAACAATTCGCTTCCATCCATGTCCGGCTCGAGTGCCCACTGGTGACCTTCGAGGCTGAAGATCGTGTTCTGCTCACTGTGAGCGCCGAACACATGAATCCTCACCGAGTCACCAGGAAGCGCTTCGATGATTGGAGTCGCGGGATCGTCATTGCCGTTGGTCACATAAGCATCCTCCAACTCGACCTCGTACTTCTCGCTTCTCCATTCGAGTGGCTCGATCCGGTAGTTGACCGCCGCCAAACCGGCTGAGTCGCGCACATAGGGCATGAAGGACGTGCCGATCACGTTGTCCTCGTCCTGGAAGAAGAGGGCGGCATCTCGGTAACTTTCCCGGCCAGCGTTCTCAGGAATCGACTCGTCGATCACCACGTCCGCGCGCCAGGAGTTCTTGAGCGCTATATCGTCGCCTGTCGCGGGATCGTAGTACTCCGAACCACGCGGGCCAACAATGATGGCGCCGTAGAGGCCGTCGCGTTGGTGGCTAGTTACATCCCCCCAGTCATTGACCAGGCCCGCAGTCTCGCCATACTCCGGATGGGCATAGAACGTATAGGTGCGCGTCTCGCCCGGCGCGACCGTTTGATCGCCGGGGTTGTTGCCAACGTTAATACCGAGCGAATCCTTCGGATCGTAGGCCAGCATGTTGGCATGGAACGAGGCCCGGCCTTCCTTGAGCCGGTTCGTCAAGTTGACCTTGATGACATCCCCGACATTCACGCGTAGCGTCAGTGGGTGGAAGTGCTTACCCTGTTCGACGTCCTTCAACTCGTCATCGAGCACGAAGCATTTTCCGCCCGCGTTCTCGGTCAGAATCGCCCTGTTCGTGCCTTCAACTTCGATCGATGGGCCCTCGATCAAAGGATTCAGATCCATCACCATATCGACGGCCGAGACGTTGAAAGTCTTGACGGGCGCGTCGTCCGGATAGAACTTCTCGGCAGACTTCGGAATCTCCTCACGGCCCGGAAGGGGTTGCAGGTTATCCTGCTTCTCGTCTTCAACCCGGATAATCCCCCACAATCCTTCGCCGAAGTGCGAAGGCCGACCGCTGTAGTAAAGGTAGTCTCCGGACTGCTGCTGAACGCCGCCCGCGGCCGGGATGGCCAAGTCGTAACGCTCAGCAATTCCCAGATGCACCGAGTTTCTCAGCCGGGCATCGGCAGCGTAGCGTTCCAGCGGGAAGGCGTGTCCGTTGACGTTAATCGTGTGCATCTCGTTGCCGGCGTGGTCGAGCAACCGAAGTACGATCGGATCGCCGAGGTAGGCTCGCAACATCGGCGTATCAGGATCACCGTGGACCGCGCTGCTGAAGAGTTGCGACGGGTCGGGGTTGACCGCCAGCCGCCGATTCAACGGCTCGACCCGCAGGCCCCAAGAGCTGCCGGACGTGCGCTCACCGCCCGCAAGATACTTGAATGGGGTGTCCATCAAGCTCCAGGAGTCCATACTCCCGAGCTTGTTGATGTACTCCGGAACGGTCTGGTTCTCGCCCGGCTTCTCGAACACCGTCTGGCTGACGATCTTGTGCTCGGTTCGCGGATTCGAGTCCTGGAGTTGCATCACGTATTCGCGGAAGCTTCCTCGAATCGTCGAGGAAACGGGCTCGTTGGTGTGAATGTCAACAATGCTCCCGCTGCGGACTTCGTTGCCCGTGACCGGGTCGTGGTAGGTCGATCCCTTGGGCTCGATCACCGTACAACCGAACAATCCGTGCCCCCACGAAGTCAGTCCATAGGCATGGTCGTGCCAGTACGTGATCCCGAAATCAGAGTCGGCATACCAGCGGTATCGCACAAACTCGACACTGGCGATCTCGTTCGTCTTATGCGCGTGTTCTAACGGTTCGCCCAACACCAGATCGTTCCCTTCGATCGCCGTGATCCGGCGAATCTCGGTCTTGCCGACCTGGTCCATGCCGACTCCGATCAAGGTGCCGACGTGGAATGGCTCGCTGCTGCGCAAGGAGATTTTCGTCGCCCCGGCGGCAGCATCGGCCGTCAACGGCTCGTTCTGAGGCTTGTTGAATCCGTGATCGTCGTCCTCCAACATCGTGAAGGGGCGAACCGACTGTTCGTAAGACATACCGGTGATCACGCCGTCGGACGCCTGCGTGTCGAACTGCACAAAGTGAATGTGCATGTTGACTTTGCTGGAAAAGAGATTGTCTCTGAAATCAGGGATCTCGTTCGTCAAGATGACATCCGCCGTATCGTGGACATTCATCCGCAGTACGAGTGGAATCTTCAAGTCGTCGTTGGCGCGAATCGCCTCTTCTTCTTCGTGCAGCACGTAGATCTGTCCATCCTCGTCCACGATCGGAGCCAGATGGCCTTCGCCGTTACCTTCCGCTTTGGAAAGCGTGATGGGCAGCTTGATCGCATGCACGTCGAATTGTTTCACTTGGCTTTCAGCCGTCTCCTTGGGGCTGAGACTCCACGGCCCGTTCTCACCAGGTCGCGCGACCTTCGTACTCCTGCTCCCATCCGCGTTTCTGCGGATCGGCTCAAGGAACGGAGCCGGATTGTGATCGGGACTGAACGGCGGCCGCTTGCCAAAGTGCGGCTTCATGTGCGGCCAGGCCCGCTTGCCGGTATCCTGGTCAAAGAGCAGGACAGGCCGCTCGCCAGGCTTCATCGAAGTTGGCGAAACACCAGGTCGGTACTTAGGCCATTTGATAGCCGTTTCAGGTTCGCCGTGGTAAAGAGTGTTTCCCTCGACTTTTTCTTTCGCCCAGTCCCAAACGCTGGCATCGTAAGCCGTGATTTGAGCGGTCTCGTCATCCTTCTTGCCAGGTTTGCCTTGAGGCGGAAGCTGGCCTTCGACCCATTCCTCGATCGAATAGACGCCTTTCGTCGGATCGCCGCCCTCGGCCACGATCTGGAAGTCCTTGCCAAACCACTTCATCGTCTTGCCGACAAGTTTCGTCGAATCGACGGCGGGCTTCATTTTCCCCTTCCGGTCGGGCAATTCCTGGAGTGGCGTCATGACATCCGTGCTCGCCGGGCCATCTTGCAGCGTGTTATACGTACGCCAAAAGGCCCACATTCCCGCCACGTAATGGTGAGGGATATGGCAGTGGTAGAGAAAATCGCCGGCCGTCAACTGACAGCCGCCCGAGCAGCACTCGATCGTCAAGTCGTGTGTCTCTGAGGGGCCAATCGTCTGGACATCAACGCGATCCGACGTTGTTCGAATCGGAGGATTCTTGATCGGTCCACCACTGGCCAAAGCAAAGTTGTTCGTTCCAAATAGATTGAGGTCTTGGGTCAGATGGTCCTGACGTCGCCAGCGGATCGCACCGCCGTGCAAATGGTGCGAGTGGAAAACTTCCGAACCGCCGTGAACCAATCGCCACTTGGCCGGATCGCCCAAATACGAGCGAGGAATCGGCGTGGTGGGGTCGCCGAAGGTGTACGAGCTGTACCCCATCGATTCGTCCTCGACGCCAAACATCTTGTGCTGCAAAAGGAGATTGTTGGCGAATGATTCGCTGCGGAAGTTGATCGCCCGCGTGCTGGGACGGTAGGCGTCGGCGGCCTGGTCGCGGTTGATGAGTCCCTCTTCATTCTTGTCGAGGGGCTTGAACGCCTCGTCGCCCACCTCGTGGTACACGACGACAAACTCGCGGAAGTCCGGGCCACTGGGATCTTCGATCATGGCCAGCCAGCCATTCTTCAACTCTTCGCCCGTGTAGGGGTCAAGGAACCGAGAGCCCTCCGGCTCGACAATCAGCGAGCCGAACATGCCGGTCGAGGCCTGGTCGCGAATATGGCTGTGCAAGTGATGAACGCCCTCCTGCTGGTCCGGCGAGACGTACCACTCAAAGGTCTTTGTTTCGCCCGGCTGCACATAGGCGTCGCTGTTGGTCGATGTGGCGGGCTGGCCGGTTGCCTGAACCACCATGCTTGAGCCGTGCAAGTGTAAGCTCACTTTCTCCGGGTCAAAATCATCAAGGCCCCCGCCTGTTTCGTTCTTGAGGTTGATCACCAGGCGCTCCCCCTGGTTCACTCGGATAGCCAGCGGCTGGATGGCGACGTCTCCCGACAGGCCATTTGTCACCGCCCCGGGATCGTGCGGGTCGTCTTCGTTGAACCGCGCATCCGCATTACGGCCCTCTTCGGCTCGGACCTTCTCAACGTCTTCGGTCAGCACGAACATGTAGCCGAGAAAGAAATCGTGGTACTGATTGAGTGTGATCTGTGCGTTGATGGCACTGACGTTGTATTCCCGGACCGGTGCATCCGCGGGACCTTGAGCGCCGGGTGTTACCGTCTCGGCCTGGGCCGCGACCATCAGCGGAACATCCACATGCGGCTCGCTGCCGAAGTGCTTCTTACCGGACTGCTGGTAGGTGCCTCCGTAGACCTTCTCGCCGAGTTTGTTCTGCAGGTAGTTTGCCGCATACGAACCGGCTTGACGGCGACCAGTCTGACCCAGGTTGACTGCTCCGGGAACGTGATCCCGGCCAGCCATGACAAACGCTTCTTGTTGCTCACCGGGCCTAAGAGGATGTGCGATGTCGATCTCGATCGCGTACGGTTCTTCCTGGAAGTTGTAGGCGACTTGAACCGTAACGCCGGCTCCATCGACCGGCTTGCCTTGCCCCTGCCAGTACGAGTCTGTTGCATCGGGAGTGAGCTTGAGAACTTCTTCGTTGGGCTGGTCAGGATTGAGGATCACTTCCAAGTCCGAAACCACTCTCGGCTCAATGGCACGGCGGTAGGCGTCGGTGAAATGCACCGTCACACGACCCGACTGTTCGACCACCGCTTCGTGGTGGATGTTGCCGTGCATCGTAAGCACACCGCGATGATGCGGATTGTGGTCGGTGTGTGGCTGAGCGGTGCCATCTGGCGACGGATAATGATGATGATCGTGGGATGGGAACATCGCCTCGATCAGCGTCTGGGCCCGCGCGTTCCCCGCTTCCGCCAAAGCGTCGAGTTCGCCCAGCAACTCCTGCTGGTCGATCAACAGATCCTGAATGCCCTCTTCGACGAAAGACACCATGTCCTGATCCACTTCTTGGATCCGCTGTTGGGCACGAGCGAGTTTGTCACTGATGGAGACCAGTTGTTCGTATTGCTGATCTGCCTTGCTCACCAGCTTCGGCAGCGGCTTCACCTCTTCATCGAGTCGCATCAGGCTGCCGCACCGTAGCATCTCGGCACCGTAGTACGGATTCGCGACGATGCGTTCGGCTTGCAGCCACGAAGCACCTTGATCGTCAAACGCCATGGGGCAGAAGACTCTATACAGCGGTGCGTCCAAGGCATGCCCAAACGTCTGAACCAACGACAGCATGCCATTGGATACGTCTTCGTAATGCACCCGGAACCCCGCGTGGCCTTCCGCGTCAAGGGCGTTTTCGGCCGCCGTCAGGATCACGTCAGACGTCGTTTGCCAGCGAGCTAGACCTTGCTCATCGAATGCCGCAGCATCGACTGTCGCCACCGCGGTCGGTAACTGCTTGAAGGCCTGCTGGGCGCTCGGCAGGTCGTCGCGTGCGAGCGACTCCGTCGCGTCGAGGTATGCTTGATAGGCGAGACTGAGTTGCGCATTGATCACGCTGGGGTCGGAGAGGATCTCTCGTGTACCGTCCTTCTTCTTGGGTTCGACGGCCGCCGCGACGGCTTCTTCAAACGCGGCTACCTTTTCGGGCGCGACGTCCTTTTCCGTCACGACTTTTTCCCCTTGGGGAAGCAGGCGCGGCGCGACGTTTACCGAGTAACCCAAACCGAGAAGTAGGGCCAAGGCCACCGCGATTTGCGGGAGGGTCATTCCTCTTCTCATCCACGTGATTGCTTTGCGCATCGTTTTTTCCTCAGTCTATGCATATAAAATGAAATGGTGAACGAGCCCTGCTCGGCTCACCCTCGCCTCTTCGATGAAAACTCGAAACTCACGTCAACCGTGCCGCCCGCGACGACATTCACTTCCTTCTCGAACTCGCCGAGAATTGGGTGCCAAGCGATCAGGTTGTAGGTTCCGGGTGGCACCTGATCGATCGCGAAAGTTCCGTCGGCAGCGGAGAAGTCGTAATACGGGTTGTCAACCGCCCGAAACCAGTTCTGCATGTGAGGGTGCTGGTCACACTCGAGCTTGACAACCTTGTAGCCTTTCTTGAGCTTGATCGGCAGCTCAAGCTTGCCTTTGCCCTCCAGGTCTTGGTTGTGCATGCTCTTTCGCACTCGGCCCTTCACTCCATAAGTGTGTGGGCTGTGCTTGACGGGATCCAGGTTATCGAAGCGGAGCACCGAGCCTTGGGCAATCACTCCCGTGAAGGCACCAAAGATGCACTTCTGAGGCTTGATGTCCGTGCCCGGGAACGCTTGATTCTCGCCTGTGTCCTCGGCCAGTCGCGCGCCGGGGGGAGGTCCCAAGAGGACATGGTTGTCGAACGGCTTGCCTTCCTTCACTCCTTCCAGAAGCAGCACCACATCCTGCAACTTGCCGTCGTTGACAGTCACCTCGTAGAGCTCGCGATCTTCTTTACCGCACACCTCGGGTGTCTTCTCGACCTTGATCACTTTCGGAGCACGCGGCTTGCCGTCAAACGAGATCAAGCCGGCAATCGTCCCGCCGTCGGCGACGGGAACGACCTTGTAATCAGTAGCGGCCGGTGCCGGGCGAACGGGGGCGGAACCCGGGCCTGGTGCAACAGGATTTGGGACAAGGCGGTTCTCAGCTCCAGCGTCAGGAACAGGATTCGGGCCAGGGCCTAGACGATTTCCCTCAATCGAAACCAGCACCTCCGGTTCTGCGAATAGCGACGACTCCGCAGCCGTGGCGAGCAGTTGCTCGATGCGTTCGAGCCGCGTAGCCATGTCCTCCTGCTGAGCACCCGGTTGCGTCGTCGGCTCCGCCGTCGTTCCGACAAGTGGACTTGGCGTTTCTGCAACGCCCGGGCTCGGGCTCGGACTCGTGACCGGCGCGGGGGTTTCTGCAACGGTCGGCTGTGGGGTTGTTTGAACGGTCGGTGGTGGGACTGGTTTCCCGCAGCCTGCGATTAGGGTTGCCGCGAGGGCCACTGCAAAACAGTTTCGGCAATAGACGCACATGGTAGCTTCCTTAGGCCGGGAGGAACGAGGTGTTGAGTGGGGACAAAAAAACCGGTGGGACACACGAACGCAGTAAGCTGCAAAGCGATCGCATGTGAGTTCTCTTAGGGTTGGCTGATCAGAGTACGGTATGGCATGTTGAGAATGAAATACGCCCCGGGGGTGTATTTCTGACATAATCTCATTGCCACTGATAAATGCTCTTTGTAGAGGCAGATGAACTACTCAATGCCTGCAGTGCAAGTCATGTGCCGACGAAGGCAGCAAGCACATCAACCCATACTCGGATCAGGATGTCGCCATTGGATTCCCGCCGAGTTTCAGGGGTGCACTCACCTGGCACAAAACAAATAGTGTGGTTGGCCACGATCGTGCCGTGTCCTTGCTGGTCAGCAAGTACCACGATGCGAAGGACGATGTACGATCCAGATGCGCAATGGGGCTTGTGCGTACGGACTTGAGGCTAGCTGGTCAGAATGCGACCAGAACAGGAAGATTGACCAAACCTGGGCATCGCGCCGCCCCCTAATGTGAGCGACAGGAATCATCCTACTTCAATTGCCGCTCGCCTAAGACGCGCAAGATCCTCGATTGGATCATCGGCCCTTTTCGGGAGTCCCTACCAGAGCACCGGGCACAAGGCGCGAGAACGTTGCTTGTTCATCGTGGGAGAATACTGGCGGGGAGTTTCTTATAGATGTTGTTCACGTGCTTCTTGACGGTTGCCTTGCTGACGAAGAGCTTGCTAGCAATGTCGGAGTTGCTGTGCCCAGCAATAATCAAGCGAACAATCTCTTGTTCCCTCTTCGTCAAATCGTAATCCACCATCCGCTTGGCATCCGCGGCTTGTTTGCGTTTCAGCGGATACAGAAGTGTCGTGAGGTTTTCCCCATCATGCAAAAAGAGAACATCGAAGTACTCACCGTCAATCAGTTGGCTGGGATAGTATTGTGTCCCTTCTTCGCGCGAAGGATCGTGTACGTCGCAGCGATAACAGAGCATGCAGCCCTTTTCGCAGTTCGCGGATGACATATCACCGCACAGATCCACGCAAGCGCGGTTTTGATACAAGACCCGCGCCTCGTGATCCTTAACGCAAGCACACAAGTTCCGCGACTCAAAAAAGCGTCGAGCTAGTTCTATCAAAGCAGTTCATCTCAAAGAAAATAAGGAGAGAAGCTCAAATTCTAGCGGGTCTCACGAGAATCGCCAACTCTACCGGCGTCGTGGTAGTGTTAGCCATCTCACGAAATACGCGAAGCTGCAAAGAAGTGCCGATGGTCTGCGACGGGAGACAACATTTCCCTGCCAGCTACCGTGACAGGGGTGATGCAATGAGCTAACCCAAGTCCCGCTCGGCTCGCGGGACCGACTTCAACTCTTCGCCGCGTACTGCTCCGCGTATTCCAGGACCCAGACGTCAATCAGTTCAGAGAACTTGGCACAGTCGGCGTCTTCGATCTTCTCGTAGTAAGAGCGATTGAAGAGTTCCCTGTTGCGAATGGTGCCCTTCGAGGTTAGCTCGACGATGTGGTACTCGGTAAACGGGCGGATCGTCATCGCGAGACGACTGTAGTCGTTGTTGCGACGACCGCCTTGCATGCGGATGTCGTCACGCGAACAGGCCGCCCCCCAACCGCGTTCGCCAAATATCGTCTCGTAGCTGAAACCGGGAAAGTGATGTGGCAAGTTGCCGAGACACTTTTCGATCTGGTCGGAAAGCTCGAGCCGATACTGGTTGTGAAGCCGCTTGAGATCGTCCTCGCTCATCGCCTGCGCGGCCGCTTCCCGCTCGGCCCGATCACCGCGATGTTTGCCCCGCTGTATCGCCTTCTGAAGTCGTTCGTCAAAATCCATAACTCGAATCTCTCTCAACTCCCTCTCCCTTCGGAAGAGAGTTGGGGTGAGGGCTCTTTTTAGGTCCCCCTCATCCTAACCTTCTCCCAGAGGGAGAAGGAACCAACGACCGCTCACGCTTCACCTTCTTCCGGAGTGTCTTTTTCCTTCACTTCATAGTACTGCACTAGATCGGAAAAGGAACGCATCGGCTCGGCACCTTCCACCATCTGCTGCGTGATCGGCTTAGCCGGAGTAGTCGGTCGCTTGCGGAACTTCGGTGGCCGCGGGCGCGATTCGGCGCGTTGCCCACTCGATCGCTTTGTCTGCCTAGGCCGAGATGGCTTTCGCGCGGGCTTCGGCTCTGCAGTCTCTTGCCGCTCCGGCGGGTTGGTTCGGCTCTGGCTGCCCGGCGCGATCGCGGTGAGGGCAACCCGTCTGCGTTCCTTATCGACGCTTAACACCCACACGCTGAGCACGTCACCGATGCTAACGACGTCATGCGGATCTCGAATGAAGCGGTCGGCGAGATGGCTTATATGAATCAGCGCACTGTCGGAAAGCCCAATATCAACAAAAGCACCAAAATCGACAACGTTGATCACGGTGCCTGACAACTCCATCCCTGGTTCCACATCATCCAACTTCATGATGCCGGAGCGGAAAGCCGGAGCGGGAAGATCTTCCCGAGGGTCGCGGCCTGGACGACGCAGCGCACTCAAGATGTCCTTCAGTAGCAACTCACCGACATCTAGTTCCTGTGCCAGTGCCGCAAGATCCAACTCGCCTTTGCTGGCCAGTGCCTCGGCGAAGTCAGCCAACGTGCAGCCGAATCGCCCGAGCAGCTTCGTCGCGACCGAGTAACTCTCAGGGTGGATCCACGTTGCATCGAGCGATTCGTCTCCGCCTACGATCCGCAGGAAGCCGGCAGATTGCACGAACGTCGCTTCGCCGATTCCGGGCACATCTTTCAGTTGTTCTCGCGAGCGAAACGGACCATGTTCCTGTCGATACTCGTACAGCCGGCGGGCCGTCAGTTGATTGAGTCCCGACACGTAACTGAGCAGAGCCGGACTGGCTGCATTCACATCAACGCCAACATAATTGACACACGATTCGACAACTGCATCAAGCGACTCACGTAAGTGCTTTGCCTTGACGTCATGCTGATACATCCCGACGCCAATGTTCGCGGGATTGATTTTCACAAGTTCCGACAGCGGATCGATCAGCCGTCGTCCAATCGAAACCGCTCCACGGTAGATCGCATCGTATTCAGACAATTCCTCTCGCCCCAAGGTGCTGGCTGAATAAACGCTCGCTCCCGCCCCGTTGACGATCGCATATTCGACTCCGCGACCTGCCAGTTCATACGCGATGACATCGGCGACAACTTCTTCCGTCTCACGACAACCGCTCCCGTTGCCAATCGCGATTGCGGACAACTCATGCACGGTGACTAGCTCGGCAAGTTGCGTCCTCGCGCTCTGCACGTTTTCTTCACCACCGACCAAGTGAATCGTGTTATGACCGAGAACAGTCCCGAAGGCGTCAAGCGCAGCCAACTGGCAGCCGCTCTTGAAGCCCGGATCAATCGCCAAGACTCGCCTTCCATGAACTGGCGGTTGAAGTAACAGCTTTCGCAGATTCCTGGCAAACACGCCAACGGCATGTGCTTCAGCATGCTCAGTCAGCTCGCGACGAATCTCGCGCTCCAAGCTTGGCACGACCAGCCGCTGCATGGCGTCTCGCGCGCATTCCAACAAGAACGCTCGATGCGAGTGATCTTCCGAGACAAGCAGACTCTGGCCCTTCGCTTGGATTGCCTCCATGTCTCTTCCCAGTTTGACCCTGAGGACCTTCCCGCGCTCACCACGATTGATTGCCAACACGCGGTGAGGGCGAACACGATCCAATCGCTCGCGGAAACCAAAGTAATCCTGCAGTACTCGTTCAAGCTTCTGTCGCTTGCGCTGGCAAACAGAAAGACTCTCCTCAGCGGGCTGTCCAGGAACGGCTTTGTCCGCGGTCGGTTGCGACGACGGTTGGATCGCATCGGATTCCGCGTCCGCTGTTGCGATTTTCGAAACAACTAGTTCCGCTGTTTGGCCCAGGATCTGTCGTGCCCGGTCTCGAACATCTGCCCGCTCACTGAATTGCTCGGCCATGAGATGCGCGACTCCCGCTTTCACGTCAGCAATCGTCGCCAACGATCCGCCAGCGTCAACAAACGGGGCACTCCTCGCTTCCAACTCTGCCGGATCAAACTCACCACCAAGGATCTGTTCCGCCAGCGGTGCTAGCCCGCGTTCACGTGCAAGCGTGGCCAGCGTTTGCTTCTTCGCCTTGAACGGCAAGTACAGATCTTCCAATCTTCGCAAAGAGCTAGCTGAATCGATCTCCTCCCGAAGCTCCGAGGTTAACTTCCCCTGAGCTTCGATCGATTTCAGGATCGTTGCCTTCCGCGCCGCCAATTGCCTCAGAGAACCAGTCTCTCGCTCGATCGTCCTGATCTGGTCTTCATCCAGGCCACCTGTTTGGTCTTTGCGATAGCGTGTGATAAACGCGACGGTGTTGCCGTCGTCCAGCAGTTGTCGCGTCCGTTCGACCGACGCAGCGGAGAGCTTCAGCTCGCAAGCGACTTGATCGAGAATCTGGCTCGGGCTATTCGGCATGCTCGCGGACGCGCCAGCTTCGGCGCAAAGATTGATGAGGCTTGACGTTAACAGTCTGGCAATCTAGCGCGTGGGGGTATGCTTGTCAAGGATCACCAGATGTCCACCCGCTCGTTCGTTTACTAATACAACCGTGGGCGACATAACATCCGATGCCGCGAGTTCACCTCTCGGATCGCGAACCGGAGAAAAAATAGAATTCTCGGCAGATTGATTCAAATCGTCATAGACCGAACGCCGATACCCACTCACGAGTTCCAGTAGTGCCTGCACGACTGGTGAATGGGGGGCTTGTAGTTACTGGTTCTAACAAGCCCAGACATGGAAGGTCAGCACGCATGGCTCAACCCCGGCTCCGAATCTACTACGGTCCCTCCGAGGAACAAACAGCTACCGTTCACGCTAGCGAGGAGCGGGTAAATACGGTCACCGTACCACTCGGCGACATCTTCCCGTTGCTCGCTGATGCGTTGCAAAACGAAAGCTCCTGGCTTCGCGATTTCGAAGACGACGAGATTACGATATCGAGTGACCTGTACGAGGTGGTGCTTGCATATCAGCACTTCCGCCGGCCCTCCGCGTGACGAGCGGGTGGACGATAGGAGGTCGATGCCCGGCTCAGGCCGGGCTTTTTCATGCGCTAACGGTTGTGGCGGTCATGCCGATCTCTCCGCAACACTCTTGAGGAACGACGTATAATTCCGAAGCGGCACGCCGGGCGTCTCGTCCGGCCGCAACAACGACAATGAACACGAAGCGCGGTGTCCCGACGAGACCGTACAACGTTCCGGTCGCCGCCAGACTATCCAGCCGCCGAAAGAATCAAATAGATACTGAGCACCATGAACGACGCCCGAGCTAACAATAACGAAGAGACGGACGGAAACGCCCGGCAGGAACTCCGCACGGGAGACCTGATCAGCACTATCAAGGACTACGCGGATAAACTCCAGCAAGATGGATCGACGCGTGGCGATCTGAAGATCCTCAGCCGCACGCTGCGCGAACTACGGTACGCCTTCAAGATCTTCGCTCCGTACCGTCGAAGTCGGAAGGCCACGATCTTTGGGTCCGCACGAACCGCACCGGAGGAGCCGGCCTATCAGCAAGCCGTAGCTCTTGGGAGCGCCCTCGCCAGGCAAGACTGGATGGTCATCACGGGAGCGGGTGACGGAATCATGGGCGCGGGCCACGAAGGAGCTGGCCGCGAGCATTCGATGGGCTTGAACATCATGCTGCCTTTCGAGCAGTCCGCCAACAAGACAATTGACGGCGACTCGAAGCTTGTCCACATGAAGTACTTCTTCACGCGAAAACTCATGTTCGTGAAAGAGTGCGATGCAGTTGTTTGTTTGCCGGGAGGTTTCGGCACGCTTGACGAAGGACTCGAAGTACTCACGCTCTTGCAGACCGGCAAGCACGACATGATGCCGGTCGTTCTGCTCGACGCGCCGGGTGGCAGCTACTGGAAAGCACTCGACTGCTTCATTCGCGAGCACGTACTCACCGCCAAACTGATCTCCGAAGAAGACCTTAGTCTGTACAAGGTGACCGACTCCTGCGAAGAGGCCGTCGAGGAAGTTCTTGGCTTCTACCGGCGCTATCACAGTATGCGTTACGTCCGGCAAGAGCTCGTTCTGCGATTGAACGCGGAGCTTTCGGAAGAAGAGTTTGCGGAGATCGAGAATCGCTTCGGCAAGATTGTTACCGAGGGAGGCTTCCGCCGATCAGCGCCCCTCAAAGCGGAGAAAGACGAGCCTGAGTTGGCCGACAAGCCGCGATTGGTTTTTCAATTCAATCGCCGCAACCTCGGGCAACTGCGTCAACTGATCGACTTCATTAACGCCGGCGCGTAGCGTTTGGATCACTTGTCCGCGGCGTTGCGCCGGAGCTTTCGCAATCGCAACCTCGCACGATTGATCGGCCGATCATTCGCCTCGATCGCTTCACGAACTCGGCGGCGCCAGGGCAGAGCTACACCCACAAGCGGCAACAGAATCGAGGCGTCCGGAGAAGCAGCTCCATCCGCATCGTTAGGCACGGGCGGTGGTGCATCGTCAATGAATGGGTTCCGCGCGTCATCGCCTTCCAGACCGGCAGCACCGGGCACTCGTTCGACGTTGATCCCTTCATCACTTCCAGGCTGCCTCTCGCCGACACCTTCGCGGAAGTTGGGTGGAACAACGCGTCCCTCATAGATGTGACACTCCAGAATCAAACGCACTCGGCCGGTTCGCACTTCTTCGAGATAGATGCGGTAGTGCCCGTTGGGGAAGGTCCGCTCACGGAACAGACCCAGCGGGTCGTCAAGCCTGATGAGGGGCAAGCCAAACTCCTCGCTCGCTTCGCTCCTCGCCACATTATCAACGACTCGCATAAACAAACGATACTCTTCAAACGCATCGCCCTCGAACGTGGCCACCACGAACTCGTAATGAGCACTTGTCGAGACACTGCTCGCCGACGTCGATTGGGTGACGAGAATCTCCGTCGATTCTCGCGATTCAACGGGAACGATGATACTCTCGACGACCTTGACGAAGAAATTGACGCCCGCCCCAGGGTTGGTCAGCACGTCATTAGCAGTCGCGACGAGTTCCTCGGAACCATTTCGGAAGAATTGGATTCCGTTGAAGATGCTCGAGCCGTCGCTAGGAAGCCCAAGGTCCAAGAATTCCTCGCCTTCCGCACGCGCATCGTAACGGAGTTCCGCGCGGATAGGAGTGGGCGCGGCAGGATCTTTAGGATCCGGCGGGGCGAGGAATGTGTGGTGGACGTAGTAGACGCCGACATTACCATCGACACCGCTATCGAACCGTGCTGTGATCGTCCCATCCGGCGTGATGTTGGAGGGACCTCCGCTGGATCCGAAAAAGCCCAGGCTGGCTTCAGGGTTCCCCGGTATCGTGTAGTTCTCGATCGTTCCGTCGTCCCAATCAACAGTCACGTGCCAATTCCGCTCCAGGTGCGAGGTCGTTCCGATTCGGATCTCAATAATCCCGCGACCTTTTTCATCAACGTCTGACCCACCTTGATCAACTCCGGCAATCGTAAAGAAGGGAGTCGAGTGGCTGGCGAATCTCGAATCCGTCTCGTGAACGGGATCGACGTCGTCGGGCATGGGGTCAACATCAGGATTCGGGAAATTCGTCGCCTGCGGCGCAACTTCCTCGCGGATCGTGCGCAGTTCTTCGTCGAGGTCACGAAAGAACTGGTCCGGATCGGCTATTTCTTCGCCACTGCGCTCGAACGGCGGGAAATGCGTGGGATCAGCAAACTTAGGGCTCAATTCCGTCAACCCTGTCTCTCGGATACTCCGTTCAGCGTGTGTGCGGACGATGACATAATCCGTCTCGCCGTTTTCAATCAAGACATCACGCTGAGCGATCCCTCGAATCGCTCCCTCATTCTCGACCGAGATCTCCGCCTGAGGTTCTGACAAGCTGTGATTGATGAGCAAGTCTTCGCCGGAGATCAAGAAGACCCAGCCATTGCCTCCGCGGTTTTGCACGGGCTGGTTGACCGTCAAGTCGCCGGCAAGTTCCGCTCGCAACGTTGTATGTCCGCCCGCATCGTTCAGAATTGGAGCCTCTACATCGATCGCACCAACGTGGATGATCTCAATGTCGCCACCCAACTTTGCCGGCGCGTTGCTTGGCCCTCCGCTCACACCCGACAACGTACCAACATGGCCAATCGTCAACGTCGTCCCAGCCGCATTCTCGACTCGAACACCACCCCCAAGTTCATTCTTCGCGGCGAGCGTGTTAACTGCAGTATCGATTGGGTTGTCCGTTCCGATTCCAGCACTAGCGTGCAACGCCACTTGATAGGCAACGATATCGGCTCCGCCGGTGTCACCGCCATCGACGATGGAACCGCTGGCTGACGTCAACGAGACGATACTCGTCGTCACTAGCCGGCCAAGCGTGATGTCTTCGTCCGCAAAGATGCCGATGTTGGCGTCTCCAGCGTTCAACACCGCGCCGTCGGCCAGTGTGACGGCACCGCCACTTCCCGAATCGGCCACAGCATCCGCATCCGCAACGACGGTAATTGTGGATACGTTAGTGGTGACGCTTGCCGCAACAGTGAACGACACATCATCATCAGCCAGCAAATCAACCGTGCCCATTCCAGTCGTGAGGCTGCTGTTGATCCGAATGTCGTCCGTAACATCGATCAAGACAGGCCCGCTGTTCGTCCTTGTGTCAAACGCGGCGTTGATCGTGACGATGCCGGTCGCAAGATTGACACCGGCTGCATCCTTGACCGTGACCGGTCCATCAAACCGAGTCTCGCCAGTCCCAGCTATCTGCCTCAACGAGTTGATTCGCGCCGAACTCTCGAAGCTCACGTCGTCGGCATCTGCGATCGTGACGTCGCCGAGGCCCACCTGTCCGCCGACAGCGCCAACGAATTCAACATCACCTGCTCCCGTCGAGAAGTGAAGATGTTCTTGGCAATCAGTTGCGCCGTCAATCGTACCCTCAAAGCGAACGGTACCGAAACCGCTTCCCGTATCGAAAAGCAGATCGTCCAACGCGACAACGGCATCCGTGAACGTGACATCATCATCGCTGGTTGTGATGTTGGCGGCAGTCTGAACCGATCCGCCGCCATCTTGCAGGAACGAGCCGCTCAAGTTCATATCGGTCGCGTCGGCGATATCGAGCATCCTCGAAGCGCTAATCGCCACACGGCCGTCGCCACTTGTTTGAATAGCATTATTCAGGTTGACGTTCGCGGCCGAAACGTCGATGCCAACTTCGGTGACATCGTTGGTATCGATCGTCCCCTTGAAAGTCGTCGTTCCCGCGCCAGGAGCTTGCGAGATGCGATTCACTATGATCGCCGCATCCGCTGTGACGTCGTTCGCATTTACGACGTGCAGCGGCCCAAGTCGCATCACACCGCCGATGACATCACCGAACTGAATGTCCCCAGAAGTACCAGCATTCAACGTCAGCTTCTCGATGCCATCACCTTCGCCATCAAGCGTCGAATCGAACGTGATATCCGCTCCCGCGTTGTTGCCAGCTCCCGTCGTATCGAGCAGCACGTCCGCGGCGTTACCATCCGTCAGCGTGATCGAGCTTCCGAACGAGATCGTGGCACCCGTCGTGACGATACTCGCGGAAGTCTCCACGCTTCCGCCGCCGCTTTCGCTGAAAAAGCCTTCTAGCTGCATATCAGCCGAATCATTAATGTCGAGCAGCCCGAAATGCGTGACCGACACTCGTCCATCGCCGGCGGTCGCAACAGTCTCATCGAAGACGAAGTTTGTCCCTATTAGCTCAACGCCGATTCGCGTCGGGTCGGTTGTGGTAATCGAGTCGATAAAGTGTGTCGTTCCCGAGCCTGCATCCTGTGCGATCCTCGCCGCATCTACACTTGCTTGCAGCGTTACATCAGTCGCCGACATGAATCGCAGTTCGCCAAGTGGGTTTGTCGCGCCAACCGCGGCGGCGAAAGTCGCGTTCCCCTGGTTGAGCGTAATCTTCACGTCATTGGCTTCGCCAGCTTGGCTATCAAACGTCGAGTTGCTGCTGAAGTTCAGATCGCCGCCGCCTGTTTCCGTGTTAATCGTGATGTTCGTCCGTACCTCAACAGGGCCATCAATGCTGATGTTGTCACCCGACGTCTCGACTGCTAGTGCCGCACCACCACCGTTAAGTGCGATTCCGCCAACGATGGTCTCTACCGATCCTATCGCGATCGGGCCATCCGTCAGTGTCTGAGACACCGGGCCCCTGCCGCCAACAACATCACTATCCGCTCCACCGATCTCAACACCGCCTGCGGCGCGTTCAATCGTCAGCGATCCAAGTCGTTGATTCTCGCCGATGTTTGCATTAAGAGAGATCTGTCCATCGCCGGCGTCGAACGTTACGTTGTTACGTTCATCGCTTGTCGTTGCACTTGGGCCATCGTCGCTATCCAGACTCGCGGCGCTCGTGAGCAATGTGTCACCATCGCCCATGCTCGTGTCGAACAACACATCGCTCTGAGCTCGTAAAGCTCCGTTCAGCCGGATGTCGCCATCGTTTACCTGCAGCGCAACTGGATTGTCACCGCCGTTCAGTGCGATACCGAAGGCGCCCGCAAGCGACGAAGTCCCAGCGGCCTCCGTTCCCACTCCGATATCGATCCCATTCCGTGTTCGCACCAAGTTTACCGGCCCGCCAACACCGTCGGACAGACGGCTGCTCGTAGTGCCACCAAACGCAACGTGCCCGATCGTTGCGATCTCGAGAGAGCTAAGCGGATTTATTCCGCCTATGTCGGCGTTGAAATATGTCTTTGCGCCGGTGCCAGTGACATCAAGCCGCAAGCCACTAGTCGTTCCCGCGGCACTGTTGATCGTCGAGTCTTGTGCGAAGACAACGTCTGCGTCAACCGTTGCGGTTGTGAGCTGCAAACCTGTCGCTAACTCGACCGGACCGAGGATCGAAGTTGTTAGCCCCGTTGATAGAGTCGTGCCCCGCGTCGGCGATCCGGTGAACACCGTTCGTGTCGGGCTTGTGGTGTCGAATCCGATGCGAAAGTCACTGACGTTGATCGTTTCAACTGGCCCCTGTGCACCAGCGCCGGGCGTCTCCGTCCGCGCTTCGCCAAAGAAGATCTCGCCTTCAGTCACAACTGACAGATGCAGCGCGGGACCAGCCGCGGCAATGTCTTCGTTGAAACGAACAGCTCCTGTGCCTGCTCGGACGTTCAGTGTACCGAACAGCGTGCTGCTAATCGGCGCATCGTTCGTGAAGATCACATCGCCGGCACCCGATCGCGTGTCAAACGTCACGCTGGGACCGCTGAGCGCATCGAAGAGCAACGGTCCGTTCAAACGGATATCAGCACCGTCCGTCCGTAAGAATGTAACCACATCATTGTGCAGGATAATTCCCGTTCCACCAATCACGTTTGAACCAGTTCCGATATCAATTCCATTCGAGGCTTCGAAACGCGGCACAAAGACAGTGCCTGTCGAGCCGAGCGCCACGCCGCCGTCGGCGCGATCAACGATCAGGCGACCTAGTGGCTCATTCCGTCCCACGGAGTCATCGAAGAAAACGCTGCCCTCTCCAACATTCAACAACAAGTCATTCTGTTCCCCAGATTGACTGTCAACGTTGCCGTTATCGCCCTGCATGGTGAATCGGACGTTGCCATCCCTTGGCCCTGTGTCGATCGAGACGTTACTTCTCAGTTCAACATCCGAAGCGTTGAAGAATACGTCGTCGCCTGTCGTCGTGACGAACGTCGTGTTGCCGTCACCCGCATCGAAGACGACGCTGCTCGCGTCAACAATCGTGATTGGCCCGGTGGACCGAATAACTTCAACGGGCCCCGTTTCACCCGCCGTTTCGACACTCGCACCGCCAAACAAAACATCGCCTGCACTGAGAATATCAAGTTCGGCCAACGGTGTTGTTCGCCCGATGTCTTCATTGAACGCAACGGTGCCTCGAAAGGTATCGATCGTTAGCTTACGAATCGCGTTTGGCTGGCTGTCGAGCGGTGCATCAGCAGTCAGCGTCAAGTTGCCGCCGTTGGTGAGGACATTCACATCCGTAAACAGTTGCGTTTCGCCATTCCAACGAACGTTGCCGCCGTTCGTTGTCATGGTCAGCAAGTTGGCAGCTCCGCCATTGAGTTGAATCCCAACGCCACCGATCGTCGTCGCGCTTCCGATGTTAATATCGGCTTGTGATCGGATCTGTGAGACGCCGGCTTTGTCACCAAAGATCACACCGTTGGCAGCTTCAGTAACTGTAAGCGATCCCAGACTCTGATCCCCTGCCGCGCCATCGCCGACGTCTCCACTGAAAGTGATGCTGCCGTTCGTCGCCGTCGCAGTGAGGCTGTGATGAGCATCTGCTGCGCTATCGACCGTATCATTGAACCGAATGCCGGTCGTTCCCGTGTCCGTCAGACTAACACTGTTGGCAAGCATCACGGGGTCGTGGAAGGTGATGGTGTTGCCAGACGCAGTGATGTCAGCATTGATCTCGCTGTGTCCCGCCGCATCCGTCCGTAGGCTGTCGAGCGGGTTCACCCCGCCGACTTCACCGCCAAAGAGAGTCAAACCGGAGGCATTTACAATCAGTGACGATCCCGTGCTGCCATCACCATCGTCGTTTATCATACCGGCGAAAACAACATCCTCGCCGGTCAACGTCACATTGTTCGTCAAAGAAACATTGCTCGCGAACGAGATCCCCAGGCCAGTGGCTTCGAGATTCGCTCCTAATTCCACGTCGAGCGAATCGAGCGCGATCCCGCCGTTATCGACTCGTGTGATCGATTCGTTGACGCTTGCTAACTCGATCGAGTCCTCAACGCGAAACCCATCCCGTAATACGATCGGTGTGTCGAGGATGAATCGCTGGTTCGGAGTGGCATCGCCGCGAACGACAATCGAGCGCACGTCGCTCATCCGGACTTGGCTCGGCCCGCCGCCATCGATTTCGATATCGATTGCGTTGTTGCCGGAATCTTCGATCGATACATCGCCGTTGTCGTTAGAGAGCGTCGCAATGTCTTCTGTGTTCGTGATCTCGACTTCCAATTCGCCAGTAGCACTCAAGAACGCCGCCGAGACGTCGAGCACTCGCCGCTCCTCCAACTTCCGCAACGACAGGCGAACCGGTTCGAGCAACTCGCGACGCACAGACCTTTCGCGCTGTCGCCTTCGGCGTGAGAGAAGGTTTCGAGTCCAGTTCGGCAATTGCATCGCAGGTCCGGCGGTGACTCGGCGAGAAGATTCAGGAACGCACTTAACCAGCCGTAGAATAACGAGTTCTGGCGAAGATGTTGTAACCTTTGATTATCGTTGCTGATACAGAAACGGTCAAACAATCGGCTCCGAAGTAGCCATCACGCTCCGCGTGATGATAGCGGCGCGGCGAGATCGCGTTGTTACGCCAATCCAGTTGGAACTGAAAACTGAGTCGTGCGATGTTCCGCTTTCATCACGCGGAGCGTGACGGCTACTCACTACAATCGCCACAATCGGCAATTCGTGACATTGGCAATGCGTCGAGTTTACTCCGCCCAATCTTTGAAAATGTCGTTGATGGCGTCTTCGAGACCGCCCGCGTCGCCTTCCACATCGTCCCTTCTCGCGACAACTACGATGTCATCCAAAACCTCTTCCAAATCGCGCGGCGCGACGTTGTAAACGTCAGCCGGCAAATCGAGCTTCTCGGGCAATTGCCGATGCGGTCGAGCGTCCGGCCGCAACATCGAAGCAACGCGCTTCGTCGCTCCCACCGCCCATTCACGCACGCCAGCGAAGACATTCACTTGGGCCTCGCGTTGTTCCGCGTTAGCTGCTGACTCATCACTTGCCGGCAGAATCGCCTTGTCAACGGCTTCGAGTTTCGTCAACTCAACCGTAAACGCTCCCTCGCCTTCGCCTTCAGTCACTCCATTCAGGTGATTGACCACCATCAAAGCATCAAGAGGCGAAACATCGTCGTCGTCATTAACGTCCAAGTAGGCGTTCGGCGGAGCAAACTGACCTTCCGCGAATGCCGTCACGTCGTCCGAGCCGTGTTCGTTGAGAGCGTTGATCACGATCAAGGCATCGATCGGCGAGATCTGACCATCCGCGTTCACGTCCAGCGGATTCTCTGGATTCTGGTAAGTAACCGTTGGTAAAACACCGCCGGTTCGAGCCGCTGGAGGATCGAAGTTGCCGAACACTGGCAGCTCGCTCCGGTCACCGAACTCAAACGACACGTCATTGCCAAGCGGTGTCGGCGCGAATGGCTCGAAGATGGCGGACGGAACAGCACCCGGTCGATCCGAAATCAGGAAGCGGAAGTCGCCGGGCTGCTCGGGCACGGGCTCGGTCTGACCGGCCGGAGTTGGGTTGGAAGAGAAGAGGCCGAAGTCGTCGATGCCATCCAGGTTCCAATCGCCAGCCAACGGTCGTTCGGTTTCGCCAGGAATCCCGAAGTCGATGGTGTCGTCACGTCGACCATCACGATCGACATCAAAACTCCAGCGATCGTTGACGTTGTCATAGAGAGCCAGATCGTCATTGCCATCGTTGTTGAAATCACCCACAACCGGAATGAAGAACGACGCTAGATCGATTTCGGGTGGCGGTTCTGTTGGCGTGGCCGGGAAGACTTCGCGATCAGCGGCCAATGCCGTAATCTCTGGATAGGTGGACAGATCAAGATCGATGACCGTATCCGTGGCGTCCAGTAGATTGTTGCCGTTGGAGTCCAGAATCCACCGCGTTTCGTAGCTTCGCGTCGGTCGCACACTACCTGCGACTGGCGCACCCAACCGAGAGTTAAACGCCAAGAGCCCGATCTCGTCACCAGAATGTGTGGCAGAGAAATTGCCGGCGATCGGGGAGCCAGGAACTTGGAACTCGGAAACAGGCACCGAGATGAAGTCGGACGCGCCGTCGTGATCGAAGTCGAGCAGGAAGCGGAACTGCGGATTCGTCTGGCCGGGCTGAGTAGCCTCGGTTTGACCGTAAACACCAATCTTGTCGAAGCCGGTCGCATCCATCACCATCACAGCCGTATTGAAGTTACCGACGAAGTACTGATCGGTATCTGTACCGATCTGATAGATGAAGTCACGATTGGTTGCGTCGCTGTTGTCCGGATCGAACACGCCGTTGCTGTTGACGTCGATCTGAACAGCACCCGCGGTCGCCGTGCCAATCTCCGGCCGGCTATCAACCGTGAAGCGTGCCACGAACGACGTTCCTGGGACGCCATCGCCGCTGGAGAAGACCGGAGCTCCTTGCGGTTCGGTGGCGTTGCTTTCGCCATCGAGCGAGTTGCCTGCAATGTCTTTCAACGCATCGCTGATCGTCAGCGTGAAGCGATCGTCCGGTAGAGGCTCTGCAAAGGTCAGAGTAACCGTTCCCGATGCACTCTGGCCGTCAGCGGCAGCATCCGGACTGAACGTGATCGACGCGACGGCGATCGCACCGCTGTGATCTCCCACGAGCGAATAGTGTCCGGCGTTGTTGACTAAACCGTTCTCAAACGCCTCGTACAGGAAGCCTGCATCAACATTGCTGCGTGCCGCGAGGTCTTCGACGCT
This sequence comes from Planctomycetaceae bacterium, assembly GCA_002726245.1. Taxonomy (GTDB): domain Bacteria; phylum Planctomycetota; class Planctomycetia; order Pirellulales; family Pirellulaceae; genus PBSM01. Next base: position 44,673 of record PBSM01000214.1, read on the forward strand.
CAGGACGAGCGAATTGACAGCCGGAGTTGGCCCCTTCGCCGTATCTGGATCGAACAGATTGTATGCGTTGCCTTGATTGTTGATATCGACAGCCGTGACCTGCGGCCCATGCGTATCGATGAAGATGATCAAGCTATCGGGCGCACTCACCGTGCCGGCTTGATCTTCCGCGGTAACCAGCAATCGCCGAACGCCGTCGGACGTCCCGAAGAAGCTCGGATCGTTCAAGTCAGCCGTCGAAGTCAAGTTCCACTGAGCATTCGGATCCTGGCTGGTGCCGGCGGGCGTCGCGGTCGTCGTTCCGAGCAACGCGTCGCCAGCGTCAACAGCACCATCGCCGTTCTGGTCAACGTAGACGCGAATGATCGAATCGGCTTCGGCCACACCGAAGAAGCTCGGCGTCGTATCGCTCGTGATGCGATCGTGGAACGATACTTCGACGCTTTGGACACCGGTGTCGCCGTCACTCGGATCGAGTCCGTCGTTCACTTCAAACGGATCGCCGAACGCGACTGGTGGCGCGACGGCGTCAATGAAGATCTCGAGCGACTGACTACGGTCTCCGAAGCCCGTCTGTTCTGGATCGGCCGGATCCGTCATCTGCACGCGAGCCGAGAGGAAATGGCTGCCGCCGGTCAGAGCCGTCGGGAAGGTGAAGGTGTAGAGTCCGTCCGTTCCCGTCTCCTCCGCAAAGCCGACAGGTGTCTGCGGTGCTTCCGCGGTCTGGCCCGGCGTTGGGCCTTCGTCGAAGATGGCGATGCGATATCCTGCCGAACCGGCGTTCGCTTGGAACGGGATCGGAATGAGTTGATCGATCGGTGTTGTTGAAGCGTCGTTGCCAGGCGCGTCGAAGCGGAACGTACCGTCATCCAAACGCAGGAAGATCGTCGGCGTGTTGTCGTTCGTCAGGTTGTCGAACTGCGACTGTCCCGTATCGCTGTTATTGCCGACCGGCGTGTCTTGCAGTTCCAGATCGAACGGCGTCGGAGCGGCAGCGTTGATCACGGTAACGCTGTATGTGTTAACCGTATCAACGGTGTTACCAACGACTCGCAAGTAGTACGTCTGGCCTTCGACCGCTGGGATGCGGACCCGTTCGTCTTCGTTGAACGAATCGCCATCGGTGTTCAACTCGATCGGATCGGCACCGTCATTGTCGCCAAACGCGCCATTGCCTGCGATCAACGCGCCATCGACGTCGTAGACCTCAACACTCAAGTTACCGTCGCCGGGCAAACCAGCTCGCACTCCGATCGCCGCAACTTCCTCGAAGAAGACTTGCACATCGAGCGTGCCCGTGTTGAGAGCTTGAACGCGATACCAATCCTCGTCGCCAGGAATATCGAAGTCGTCGCCAAACGGATTCACTTGGCCGGCCGGATCGATCGTGGAATCCACGTTCGTCGTGGCGTTCGCGCCGAGCAGCGTCGCTGTGAAGCGATCGTCATTCAACTCGAAGGCGTCCTGCTTGAAGACAACCAGCCGCGCGGCGTCTCCAGTGCCCGCGTTGAGAGGAGCACCACTCTCATCGACCAACTGCAATCGTTCGATGCTCGTGAAGACGTGCTCCAGCGGTTCGGCGTTGGCCGGCCCGATCGTCACAGTCCCGTCGTGGTCGGAGACGCCTTTGCGATGAATCGTCAAATCATCGACGCCGTCATCGACGATGATCAGGCGATCGCCCGCACCCGTCGAAGCACCGCCGATGACTGTCATCTGAAGACTCAAGCCCGCATCGTCGAACAATTGATCCGCGATCGTTGTGCGAATCAGATCGTCGCCGTCGCCAGCTTCAACACGTGCCTCCTCGATCGAGCTGATCGTGTCGGTCTGGACGTCGCCGTTGACGGTGTGCGTCAAGTCCGAGTCAGACACTTGCGTGACATTGATGACGTCGCCGTTCGAGGTGCCTGCGATCAGGATCGTGTCGAAGCCACCAGTACCGTCGATCGTGTCCGCGCCTGGGCCGCCGACGAAGAGGTCCTCGCCGTCGCCGCCACGCAGGTCGTCATCGCCACCACCACCCAGAATCGTATCGTTGCCGGCACCGCCGCGGATGATCTGGCCGGTGTCACCACCAGTCAACACGTCATCGCCGGTGTTACCTCGCAGATCACCAAAGCCGCTGATTGCATCGTCGCCGGTTCCACCGTCCACGATCACCTCGTTCACCGCGAACGAACCTGCTACCGATTCGGCGACATCAATCACGTCGTTGCCATCGTTGCCACGGATCGTTAATTGATCTTCGCCGGCGCCGGCGTGGCTGATGTTGATGTCATAGGCCAGACCCGCGACGTTCACTTCGTCGCTTCCTGTCAGCGCCATCGTGTCTGCCGTCGTGCGACCGCTAACCGTGGCATTATCGACTTCACCATCATCGTTCACGCCCAGACCAAGGTTCACCACTTCGACACCTGCTGGCGTCAGATCGTTGACGACAAACGAATCGCCACCGGTGAGGTCCGCGGTGTTGCCGACGAGACTCAACTGGCCACGGAGTTCGCCGCCGCTGTGATCGTTGGTGTGAACATTCACATACAGATTGCCAGCCAACAGATCCGCGATGTTGGCTGCGGGCAGATCCGCACCGCGGAGCGTACGTCGCAGGCCACCGTTCTCCACGGCCCAGTTAGCACCGTCACCCAGGCCCAGAATCACATCGCCGTTGACTCCCACGGCACCTTGATGAATATGAGAGACGATCAAGTCAGCTTGCGCGATGCCTTCGACAAACACATCCAGGTCGAACGTGTTGGCAGCGCTGTTATAGACCAACTGCACAGAGCCGCTCGCGGTCGTCGCCACCGGAGCGACTTCCTGAGCGCCAGACAACTCGCGCGCGAAGCTGATCTTTACGTTCGTATCGATTTGCTCGATGTCAGCTGCATCAATCACGACGTTGCCCGGACTACGCTCGAATCGCAACCGCGTCCCGGCTGCCGACATGCGGAAGTCATCAGGCACGTTGCCGCCGACGAACTGCAACACATCGACATCGCCCGCACCGGCTTCGATCATGTCGTTGTTGTCGCCAGGATTCCAGATGAAGGTATCGCTGCCGTCGCCACCGTCCATATTGTCGTTGCCCGTGCCGCCAACAATGAAGTCGTTGCCGTCATCGCCAAGCAACGTATCGACGGCACCCAGACCGAACAGCCAGTCATTGCCGCGACCGCCATCGAGGAAGTTGGCTTCGGGACCGCCACGCAGCACGTCATCGCCGTCACCGCCGAAGACAATGCCATCGATCGACAGCGAAATATCGACGTAATCGTGACCGTCGCCAGCCTCGATCCGTTTCGGTTCGGCCAGGCTGGCAAGCACGATGTTGTCGTTACCGCCCAATGTCTGGATCGTGAGCAGGTCGAGTTGTCCCGGCGTGAACTGAACGGTGTTCTCGTTCGCACCTTCCGCGATCGTGATCGTTGTCGCGGTCGAGCTGACTCGGTCGCGAGTCTCCGTGCCGAGCAAGAGGAGTCGGTCAACTTCAGCCGGGTTCGCTTCGACAATAAACGTGTCGGCCGTCGTCAATCGAGTGACATCGACGGTGAGCGTGTCGTTTCCGGAAACCTGACTGATATCGACGGTCACGGTATCAAAGGTGCCGCGAGCTTCGACCGGGATCTGGCTGTCACCGCTGACACGATCGCCCGCCGGGCCGCCGCCGAGCAGCAACGCGTCGTTCGCCGGCGTTCCTTGCACCGTCAAGTTGTCTTCGACGCCGTCGCCGGTCACGCTCACCAGCTCAACGCCGGTGTAGTTCACGTCGAGGTTTGCCGCGACGCTCTTGTTGACGGTCCCTGCTCCGAGGTTCGAGTGGGACACGGTGAAGGCTTCAATCACGCCCGCTGTGCCGACCACCGCGACCTCGTCGTGGCCCGGATCGGTCGCTTCGACGTCAATAGTCTCGAAATTAGTTGTCGTCTCAACGCGGAAGGTATCATCGCCGCCTTCTCCAACAAGCGTCAGATGCTCGGTGTCTTTCGTCGAAACAGGAATGAAGCCACTGACCTCCACGAGGTTGCCGACACCGCCCGCCGAGACGATGAAGTCGTCGTCGCGAGTCGTGCCGAACTGAACTAAGCGATCCTCGGTTCCGGCAACGCCATCAACGTTCAACGTGGCGTTCAGGCCAACGTTCTTGTAATCGACCGGCAGGAAGTTGTTCAGCCGGATCGAGCCTTCATCCGCAACTTCACCCAGCGTTCGTGTGAATACATCCGGCGTCCCGCCGACAACATCGTTGCCGATCACCGTGAACGTATCGTTATCACTGCCACCGTTGTAGACGAACGTCTCCGTTCCACCGGGCGATGTCGCTATCGATCCGAGCGTGATCTGCGAGGAAGTCGCAGCCGATCCTTGCGTGATCTTGATCACACCCTGATCGATCGCCGTGGGCGTGAAGTCGATGGTCTCCGGATCAGAACCAGGCGTCTCCAGCGTGAGTGAATCTTCGCCTACACCGCCGTTGATCGTCACATCCACATCCCACTCTTCTTGATTGGGTGCGGGCGTGACGACGGTGATGTCGTCACTTCCGCTCAACATATCGATGGTGATGGAAGGCGTATCGACGAATAGAATCTCACGGCCATTGCTGGTCGATACGGTGAAGTCCCAAACGCCATCCGTCGTCGTGTGCGTCGAGTCGTCTCGGGCCACGATCGTGATCGCATCGTTCGCGTCTGTGCCGCTGAGCGTGGCACCCACGGGCGTTGTCGTGGACGTCGCTTCGATATGGTCGAAGCTGACTGTCGCGGAACCGGCTGCGGTCAGGCTCCCTTCATCGATCTCCGGACCAAGTTCCACCGCGACAGCCGTGGTGGCAATCACGTTCAGCGCGTCGGCTGGATCGGAGGCAATCGGATCCCCGCCATCGATGAAGATCGGAGGCGTGAAAGAATCGACCGTGACATCGAATGTGTCGTTCCCGACCGCTCCGTGCACGCCGAGGCTGCCGATGTTGGCCGCGGTATAGTGGACTCGCTTCAGCGTCGCGCCACCCGTTATTTCCACCGAAACCGAGTTCACCGTGACTTCTTCGCCAGCCGAAGTGAGCCGCACTTCCAGCGTATCGTCGCCACCGCCTGCCGCGTTGATGTTCAGCATACCGCTGTTGTCGGTCGTCAGCGTCGGAGCAAAGCCGATCGTGGAGACAACCGCCTTCGTGCCGCTGACCGGAGCGACGAAGAAGGCTTCGTTGCCGGCTGTGCCGTCAATGGTGATGTCGTTGGCATCCGCGTTCAGCGAGACGGTATCGACACCTGGTACAAGCAGAGCGGCCGTGCTCAGATCGCCGCCAACCACCATAGCGACGTTGCCGCCCAGTGTGACAGTCGCATCCGCCGTCGCATTCAATGTCACGGTGTCTCCGTTGTCCGAAGAATCGCCTCCAGCCAGCGTGACATTCGCATACGGCTGTGGAGCGTTGACCGTGAACTGATCATTGTTGCTGTGGCCATCCAGAGTGACATCCATCACGCCTGGAGTCGCCACCACGATCTGGCTGTTCAGCGTGATATCGCCGCTGGTCGCCGCCAAGCCAAAGTTGTCGGTCGAGTCGGTGCCGTGATAAGTCAGCGTATCGACGCGCGAGCCGCCTGCATCGGCCAGCACGATATCGCCAGACGCACCAAAGTTGCTGAATGTGAACGGAATCAAGCTGGCAACTTGTAGGTCGCCGGAGTCGATGGTTCCGCCTGGTGTGAAGACCAGGTTGTCCGCACCGAGCGGCGTCGTTGCTGTCAGCCTGTCGCCGCCGCCACCGTCGCCGCGAATCGACAGCGAAGAAACCGTTTCCAAGGTGACTGCAGCAAAGCCGGCCACATCGACTTGTGCGCCATCGACCGTCAGTGCCGAGACTTCAACGGCGTCAGAAGCGTTCACGGTCGCGGTGTCACCGTCGCTCGGCGCGCCGCCTTGGAAAGTGATCGGAACGCCATCGACCGGAGTCGCGGTGAACTGATCCGCACCAACCTTGCCAGCGATTACGAGTCCACCTGCTCCACCGAAGTTATTGTCTCCACCGCCGACGTTCAGCGTGATCACCGTACCATCGTTGCTCCACACACGAGCTTCGTTCGTCGCGGCCGTGCGAGCCACTTCGATCGAATCGTTGTCGTCGGTGGCGTGAACGGTCAGTGTGCTATCGTCGGTCGTCGAAGCGATATTGATCGTTTCGAGGTTGGCGAAGTGGACGACTTGTCCGTCCGTACCGTCAGTGATGACTCCGCTGGTGGAAGTTGCGCCTTGGGATATCGTGGCGCTCTGTGTCACAACCACGTGCAAGTCATCGCCGTTCGTCGGATCGGCCGTGTCGAGAATCACTCGCTGGACGCCACTGTCCAGTGAATCGAGATTCAAGTCGATGGCGTCGCTTCCCGCCTCGCTTGCCATGCGGATCGCTTCGATCGTAGCAGCCACAAAGTGGATGTTGCGACCATTAGTGGTGAACTGATTCGCGGCCGTCTGATCGATCGTGTCGTTGTTATTCGTACCGAGGATCTCAAGCGTATCGTTGCCGTCACCTTCGACGTTATAGAGAGCCGTCGCGTCAAGATCGGTTGGCGCAAAGCGGAACACGTCGGTGCCGCCGGGATTGACGAAGTTCGCCGTGCCAAAGGCGCTGAATTCGATCGAAGGCAGCATGATCGGCGGGCCAAGCAACGTCTCTAGAGCGAGCCGCGTTCCGGCCTCGCCTTGCTCGATCGTCCACTGCTCGTCGGCGGCCGTGCCTTCTGTGTCCAAGATGTCAGCCGGATCGGCCGTGACGATCTCCAGCACTTCGGCGCTGATTGTAGTCAGCTTGGTCAACTGATCGATCGCGTCGCCGATCTCCAGTTCGCTCGACTGGTCTGGGCCCGGAGTTGGCAGAGGCCGCAACGTAGCGGTGTGGGCACCGGCCACGAGTTCCATAATCGCTTGAACGTAATCGTCATTGGCCGGATCGCCCGCAAGTGCAGTAATGTCCTTGAACGGCGTTGGCAGGACGACCACGTTCGCGCGGTCATTGCCACCGAGCATGTCCAGGATTAGCGACTCGATGCCGTCCGTGCCAACGTGCAAGTGTTCATGCAGCGATTCGATCAAGCGGATGTTACCGGCGTTGTCCACATCGAACTGGTCGGCGGAACTGGAACCAACGACGTGCAGCGTGTCACCCGTATCGGTCACCCCACCCAAATCGGTGATCTGAATCTGTTCGGTTGCAGCGTTCAGGACGAATCCGGTGAAGTCGATCGGCAACCAAGCTTCGCCGCCTGCCGCCGCGACACTGACCTGACCGGCGCCCGCGCTATTAAACTCGACAGTTGCGACATCGTCCTTGCTGGCCGTCGGTAGCATGACGCTTAACGTGTCAGCCACTTCTGCGTCGTAGATCAGTTGCTCGATCTGGCTGATGTTGATAGTCGAGTCATGGGTCGCTTCGTCGATCGTTAGAACACCCGTGCCGGGACCGGTCGGCTCGTAGATCACCGCGTCTAGACCTGGCGTTTCCACAATCAACTGATCCCCTTCCTCAGCAGGCGTTCCGCCGTTGATCGTCACATCCACATCCCATTCGGCGTCGTTTGGCGCCGGTGTGCGGACCACGATCTCATCGCTGCCGCCCAGAGCATCGACCGTGAGAGAAGGCGTATCGACGAAGAGCACTTCGATGCCGTCGTTGACCGAGACTGTAAAGTCCTGTTCGCCATCAGTTCCCGCGTGGCTGCTGTCATCGCGAGCGATGACCGTGATGGCGTCGGTATCACCAGTACCGCTGATGTTGGCTCCACCAGTCACGGTGAACGCGACGATGGCTTCGATACGGTCGTAGCTCACCGGTTCATTCGTTCCCGCGACAAAGCTGCCTTCGTCGATCTCAGGACCGGCATTGAAAGTCACAGCCGCACCGCCAGCCAACAGATTCAAAGTGTCTCCACTCGTACCGCCGCCGATTGGATCACCGCCATCGATCAGAATCGGGATGCCGGCAGCTGTCACATCGAACGTGTCGTCGCCTTCGTCGCCTTCGACTTCGATAGCTTCGATGGTTGCTCCCGTGGTATTGTAGTTGACTGCAATCAGCGCACCGACGGTGACGTCGTCACCATCGACTGCGATCGTTTCTGCAGCGGCTGTGCCGAGCACGACCAACGTGTCGCTGTCGGTCGCACCATCGCCACCATCGACGGTGAAGGTCGCCACATCAGCAAAGTTGACCTTTGGGTGGCCCTGATTCGCCACAACGGTTCCCCCGTCCGCCGATTGCGGTGTGACGTGAATCACATCGTCTCTATCGCTGCCAACGACGGTGAGATCCTGTGCGGCCGTCGCTGCGCCGTTTCCGTCCACGTTCACCGTCTCGATGCCCGTGAAGGTCACATCGCCCCGACCGGCCTGCGTGACCGTTGAGGTCTCCAGATCGAGAGTCGTCGCGGCGCTGGCATTGAGATTCAACAGGTCGCCTGCGCTGGGCTCGTCGCCGTCCACCATGATCTCGACGCCAGCCTGCGCCGTGACATCGAACGTGTCGTTACCACCGTGGCCTCGCAACGTGTAGTTCTCGACACCGTCCGAGCTGACTGGAATCTGCAAGAATGGAATGGAACCAATGAAACGCACTTTGGCGATCGATGGAGCCGCCAGGTTCACACGAGGATCGGGTACGACGAACGCATCGCTACTGTCGCCGCCGTTGTAGATCAGCCGGTCGTCGTCGGCCGAGAACGTGTCCACCACCACCAATGCCCCAGTCGGCGTCAAGTTGCGGAACTGCAGCGGCACCAGCGTATCGACTTGCACCCTACCCGAATCGAAGGTAATCCCCGGCGTCAACTCGACGGAGCTGTTGATGTCGCCCGCAGGCGTGTTCACCGTTAGGGTGTCACCCAAGCCGGTAAGATCGCCCAGCCCGTTGATCTCGACTGCTTCAATCGTGAACGCATCGACGAACGTCACGTCCTGGACGCCGGTGACCCTGGCCGAGTCAAAGGAGACAGGCGTGAAGCCGATATCGTCGGAGACCGCCGAACCGTTCACAACCACGGTGTCGCCGAGCGTGGAATTGCCGCCAATGATCGTAATTGTATTGAGGCCGGTCGGAGCCGGACCCGCGTGATTCAGATTGATCACGTCGTCGCCAGCTTTACCGCATAAGATCAGATCGCTCTTGTTCGAGAACTGAATCGTCTCGAAGCCGTCCACCGAGACCACACCGCGTCCGGCGGCGCCCGGACGATAGTCGAACGCGTTGTCGGCGTCGGTGCCAACGACGGTGAGCGTACTGACAATATCATCGTCGATCGGTTCTAGGCTAATGAAGTCGATCGTCATCGTTCCCGACGGCACGGCCGCCTCGAAGTACTCCAGGCGACCTTCCGTGACGTCAGCGCCGGGAAAGTAGACGGCATCGGTGGGACTGAGCGGAGCCCCAGTCAATTGCAACTCATCGGAGTTGCTACCGCCATCGAAGGTGATCGGCGTCGAAATTACGTTCGTGCCGTCCACGTCGATGGTCACAAGATCATCACCGCCCAGCGTGTTGATCTGCAGGCGGCCAAGCATCTCGTTGATCGCTGTGACGGTCACGTTCGTACCGTTGGTGTCGGTAACGGCGACGGGTCCACTGGCTGGATTCGCGACTAGGAAGTCGTCATCGCCTCCGCCCGATCCATCGACGCCTTGAATGACGAGCGTGTCTGTTCCCACGCCCACCATCTGATAGTTCGTGTTCGTCGCACCGTTGAGGAACCACGTGACAAAGGTCACGACGTCGCCGCCAGCGCTGCTGGCATCGACGAGGAACGTCTGTACGCCTTCGAACTCGATGGCGGGCAGGCTGTCGGACGTGACCAGATCACTCGCCGTATCATTGCTGCGTTGAACGGTCATTTCGTTGTCACCGAGGCCCGGATCAACTGTCAGTGTTTCGCCGCTATTGCCATCGTAGTGAATTCGATCAACTCCGCTGAGCGTGATACTCGGCGTGAAGACGCCACTCACGAACTGGTCGTCAGAGTCGTTCGCATCGGGCGTGATGCCCACGGCGGTAGCGGCTGGATCCGTCAAGGTGAACGAATCGATCCCGCTTCCGGAATCACCCATGAAGACCGCAAAACTACCCGTCACGTTGAAATTAGCGTTCAGGCTGATGGCGTCGTCACCCGTGCCAGAACGGATCTCATAGTTTTCAACATTGGAACTGCGCAAGTCCACGTGCGTCCCCAAGCCGTCGATCACATCGATGTCGATGTCGTCGTCATCCAGGAATGTGATATTGACAGTGTCGCTGGCCAGAGCCGTCAACGTGTCGTCGCCACTCGTGCCGTCAACCGCCACGGTCGCGAAACTGCCCAAGTTGACGTAGCTGATTCCAAGTTGCGAATCGAGCCCCACATGGCCCGCATCGATCGCGACACCGGGCGTGTGGACAAAGCGTCCGCCGCCTGTCACGGTCAGCGTATCGTCGCCGTCTTCGCCATCGTAACGCAGGTCTTCGATCTCGTTGATCGTGATCGTGCTGTCATTAGTCGCCTCGTCGATCAGCAGGGTACCCGCATCAGGAACCGTCGCGCTGGGCGTGTAGACGATGATGTCGGTGCCCGGCGTTTCGATGATCAACTGATCCGCATCGATGGAAGGAGTGCCGCCGTTGATCGTCACATCAACATCCCACTCGGCGTCGTTCGGTGCTGGTGTGCGAACCGTGATCTCATCACTGCCGCCCAGCGCATCCACGGTCAGCGAAGGCGCATCGACAAAGAGCACTTCGATACCGTCGTTCACTGAAACGGTAAAGTCTTGTAAGCCATCTGTGCCTGGGAACTGCGGCGTCGATGTCGCTTCGCGAGCGATGATCGTGAGGGTATCAGCGTCATTGGTGCCACTGATGTTGGCTCCGCCAGTCACGGTAAACGCGCCGATGGATTCAATGTGATCGTAGCTCACCGGTTCATTCGATCCCGCCACGAGGCTGCCTTCGTCGATTTCCGGACCTGCATTGAACGTGACGGACGCACCGCCTGCCAGCAAGTTCAAGGTATCGCCGTCCGTACCGCCGCCAATGGGATCGCCACCATCGATGAGGATCGGATGATCGGACGCCACGACGTTCAGCGTGTCGCTGCCAGTTCCCGCGTTGATCACCAGCGAATCTTCTGCGGTCAATCCATGCACAATCGTCTGACCTGAGGCGCCCACTTCTCCAGCGGAGACGCTGCCGGTGTGCACGTCGATCGTCTCGTCATCGACGTTGCCGAAAATGGTAACCGTGTCTTGGCCGCCCAACAGGTCCAACGTGATCTGGTCGCCGTTGATGTTCGAGTAGTTGAGCACGGGACCGACGTTGCCAACACTCAAGACGCCAGCGTCCCCCGTCAATGGTGTCACGTGAATCAAATCGTCGTCTGCCGTCGTTCGAACCTCCAGCGTTTGGCCGTTGACATCCGCGTCGATGCTCGCCAGTTCCGCGTAGTTGATCGTGCCGCCGAAGCCGCTCACCGTGGCAGCCGCCAGATCGATGCTCGCCGCGCCGGCGTTGCCGCTGAGGTCCAGCCTGTCGTCCTCATCGCCCAAGCCGCCGGCGACGTTGGTCGTCGTGTAAGGCAGCATCCCCGACAGCGTGAACGTATCGTCGCCCGAGAGACCTTGCAGCGTCAGCACGTCGATACCCGGCGTGGCCACGCCGACGTGCGTGCCGGACGAGTTGGCGAGCGTCACGTTGCCCGCCGCCGCCGCGCCGAAGGCATCGCTGGTATCGCTGCCCCGGTAGACCAGCGTGTCTTCCCGATCGTCGAGTCCCGCCGGATCGTTCCGCAGGCTCAACAGGCCGCCCCCGCCAAGGTTCTCGAATCCGGCCGCTAACAGGCTATCGACTTGAACGTCGCCCGCATCGACGGTCGAGCCGGGTGTATACAGAAGCGTGTTGGCACCGTCGGCCGTGTTGACTTCCAGCGTATCGTCGCCACCCAGACCGTGGATCGTCAGCGACTCGATCGTCGAGAGCGTCACCAGACCCAAGGCGTTGACCTGCACCGTGCCGCCGTCGGCCGCCGTCGGCGTGTAGTCGATCGTATCGGCTTGAATCCCGGCCGTAGCCGTGTCCGCATCTGCCGTGCCGTTGACCACCGCGCTATCCGAAGCCGTGGGACTCATTCCTTGCGCGTTGATATCAATACCCGCGATCGGCGTGATGCTGAACTGATCGTCGCCGAAGCGGCCCTGCAGGTCGATAATATCGAAGTCCGCCGGTCCGCCCAAGTTGGCCGTCACCACCGTACCATCGTTGATCCAGATACGAGCCTCATTGGCCGTGCTGGTAGGAGCGATCGCCAGTGTGTCGTTGTCGTCCGTGCCACGCACCGTCAGCGTGCTGTCCGCTGTGGCAGACACGATATTCAGATGTTCGACGTTCACGTAATCGACTTCACCGGCGGCCCCACCCAGTTGATCCACCGTCCCGGAAGTCGAGGTTGCGCCTTGTGTAAGACGAGCGTTACCTGCTGCGTTCACATTCAGGGTGTCCGAATTCTCTGGCGAGCCGCCGTCCAGCAGCACCGGCAGGTTATCGATCGGATCGACCGTCAAGGTATCGTCGCCGTCACCCAACACCGCCCGCACGACTTCCATCGCCTCTAGCGTCGCCTTCAGGAAGTTCGCCACGTCCACTTCAGCTTGTGCGCCACCGGGATGGACTTGCAGATCGTCGTTGTTACCCGTACCCACCGCCTCGAACGTGTCGTTGCCGCCGCCGCCCAGCGCGCGCAAGACACCCGTCGGCAGGTTCTCCAAGGCCGCCCGGAAGTGGTCCGTGCCGTCGCCCGCATCCACCTCCACCTGACCAAAGCCCGAGGCTTCGGTCGTCGGCAGCACCACCAGGTTACTGACCAACAGATTCTCCATCGCCACCCGGATGGCATTGTTCGCCGAGTCGATCTCGATCTGCTCGTCACCCGATGTTCCCAGGATCCGCAGGGCGTCGTTCAGACCGTCCGCCGAATTGAAACGTAGGAATTCCGTGCTGATCAAATCGACCGTCGTACCCGCAGCCGTCACCCGCGCCGAACCTGCCGGCTCGCTCAGCAGAGGCTGCACCGTGGTGGTATCAGCCGCCGCGTTGGCACTCTGATTCAGAATCACACTGTCGTCGCTGCTCGGATCGCCGCCCAAGATGCGGATCGCTTCCAGAGCCAGGCCGATCAGTTCGGCCGTGAACAGATCGTCCCCTTCCTGGCCATCCAACTCCGCATTCTCGACTCCCGTAGGCAAGATGATCGGAGCCGAGATCAAACCGCCCAGCAACGCGCTGATCGCGCCCGTGGCAGCCACGTCAAAGGTGTCGGCCGAACTGGAGCCGTCCACATGGACCGTGTCTCCGCTGCCCCCGGCATCATTGATCAACAACTGATCCAAGGCGGTGCGGACCAAGTTCCCAAACTCGACTCCCAGCCAGGCGTCCGTCCCGCCGGCCGTCACGTTGACCACGCCGCGGCCCGCGGCCGGGAAGTTGATAGCCACCACGTCGTTATCGCTGCCGGGCAGGTTGACCGTCAGTGTCTCTTGCTGGTTCTCGGCATCGTAGAAGAGGTTCTCAATACCGCTCACATTGATCGGATTCTGGCCGGCCAGTTGCAAGGTACCCGCATCCACGGTGGAGGGCGTCCAGACCGGGTTGTCGGCCTGAGCCGGCACACCCGTCACACGCAGGTCATCCCCTTCGCCGGTCGTGGGCAAGTCGCCTTCGACGTTGATCGTGATTGCCAGCGCCGCGTCGTTGACATCCAGTGTGATCTCATCGTCGCCGTTCTTGCCCAGCAAGTTCAACGCGGCCAGGCCCGTGTAACGCACGATCGGACCGGCGTTGACTTGCACATCGACCACGTTCGTGTCTTGGCCCACCGCCGTGATCTGATCGGCGTCGCCGCTCCCCATCACCGTCACCTCCATGTCGTCGCCGTCGCTGTCGGTCACGTTGATCGTTTCGATTCTGTCGAACGAGACTTCCTCTCGAGCCGTCAGCACCGGAGGCGAACCGGGGGCCGTCTCGACCGAGATCACCAGCAGACCTTCGTCGCTTTCGGGGCCCGGCGTGAACATCGAAGCGTCGATATCACCGGTCAACGTCAACACATCACCCGACCCGATCGGATCGCCGCCATCGACGAAGATCGGAATCAAACCGGCCGTCACCGCGAACGTGTCGGTTCCTTCGTGGCCCAACAGTTCCAGCGCCTCGACCGTGGCGAACGTCAGGCGTTGCGAAGTCCCCACATCGACCGTCGTATCGTTGGCCACAATCGTCTCACCCGCCGTGCTGCCGTGCACGCGTAACGTATCCGAGTTACTTCCGCCATTAATCGTCAGCGCCGCGTCGGTGGCCGTCGTTCCCAGACCGCTGAAGCTCACCAAGGGGCCAACTCCGTTGACCGACACCGTACCGCCGTCGAACGCCGTCGGCGTCACATCGATCGTATTGACCTGATCGGCCGCGTTGATCGTCAGCGACTCGACGACCGTCGTCGTGGCCACACTATTGGCCGTGATCGAGACCGTCTCGAGGTCCGAGCCCGCCAGGCCCAGATCGGTCACCGTGAACGTGTCCCCTTCGTCGTTGGCCGCATCCTCGCCGTTGCCGTCGATCGACAAGTCCTCGACACCGGTCAAGGTGACCGTGCCGCCGACCACGCCCGAGAGCGTGTCGCCATTGGCAGCGACCGTCAACTCGATCGCATCGTTCTCATCCTCGCGGCCGCTGATCGTCACCTGGTCGCTGCCGCTGGAGCTACCTTCGATGCGGACGCCGCCGCTGTAAAGTCCGTCCGCCGCGTGGATCGTGACCCGATCGTCGCCGTCGAGTGCGTTGACCGTCAAGGCTTCCACGCCGGCCGGATCGACATCGATATGATTCACCGCGCCGCTGTCGCTGCGGACGTCGATCGCGTCGGTCGGCGTTCCCGTCACGACCACGTTCTCCACCCGATCCGCACTGCTCGTACCGTTGATCACCAGAACATCGCCGTCGGTCTCGGTGCCTGCGCCGTCGCTGATCGCCAACGTCGCACCCAAGCCCAGCTGCTCGAAGCCGACCGCCAACAAGCTGTCCACTTGAACCGAACCGGCGGCGCCCACCGAGCCGGGCGTCACTTCAATCGTGCTGTCGGTATCGACCGGAGTCGCAATCGTCAGGGTATCGTCGCCGCTGTCGCCCACGATCGTCAGCGATTCACTCGTCTCGACCGTCACCAGGCCAGCCCCCGTCATATCGACCATCGCGCCGGTCGCAGCAGGAGTCACTGTCGTGGCAGCACTGGTGTTCACGCTCACATCGTCGCCAAGCCCTGTGTTACTGGAAGAGGCCAGCGGGCTCATGCCTTGCACCGTCACCGGCGTGCCGTCGATCGGAGTAATGCTGATCGAATCGGCTCCGAAGCGGCCCTGCACATCCAGGCTGAGGAAGTTGGCGTTCGTCTCGTTGAACGAGATCACCGTCCCGTCGTTGATCCAGATCCGGCCGTCGTCGCTCGGCGTGCCGCTGAGCGGAGCCACCGCGATCGTATCTTCATCGTCCGTGGCCCGCACCGTCAGCGTATCGCCGCCGTTAGCAGCCAGGTCCGACGAACTGATCGTCAGCCCTTCCACGTTCAACCAATCAACCTCGAAGGTCGGCGTGGCCGTGATCGAATCAACCGCCGTGCCCGAGGTCGATACCGCGCCTTGCGTCAGGATCGCACTCTCGGGAACCGTCAAGTCGATCGTGTCCGAGTTGGCACTCGGCACGCCGCCGTCGATGATGATCGAGGGAGCCAGGTTCGTGATCGAGACCCCATCGTCGCCGTCGAGCGTCTCCACGCGCAGCGATTCAATGTTGGCACCGAAGTTGACCGGCACCCACAAGTTGCCGCCGACCGTCACACTCACCAGCGTCGTCGTCGTGTCGCCGTCGCCGATACTTACCGCATCGTCGGCCGTCGTGCCCAATACGATCAACTGATCCACATTGCCGCCGCCGTCGATCGTCAAGCCGCTCGTCGCGCTGCTCACATTATTAAAGCCGACGCTGCTCACGTCCGGACCCGCACCGCTCAAGCGACCGCTCGTCAGACTCAGCGGCTCGTAAGTCACCACGTCACCGCCGCCCGTCAAGCCGACGTCGATCTGATCCGCGTCCGCCGTCGTCGTCCCGGCCGCGATGTCGCTATGGCCATCCAGGGTCACCCGCAACACGCCCGTCGGAGCGCCGTAATTCAACACGTCGAAGTCGTTGGCCACGTCATCCGCGCCGTCGATCCGCACCTCTTCCACCCCCTCGAGCGTGATCTCGCCGCCCACGATGCCCGCGATCGTCGTCGAGCCAGCATCGTTGAAGTCCAGCGTCACCGCCGCCGTCTGAGGATTTGGAGCATCGACTTGCAGCGCATCGCTGGCCGCGTCACTCGAACCGCCTTCGATTCGCAAGCCGCCCGCCAGCAGAGCACTCGGATCGACGCTCACGCTGTCGTTGCCGCTGAGCGTCTCCAGCGTCACCGCGTTCATATCCGAGGCGTCCACATTCACATGGCCCGTCAATTGAACCAGACCAGCCGTCGTGACAGCGAACACATCGTCGCCGCTGGTCCCCCGATAGACCAGACGATCGTCGCCCGGATTGGCGTCGCCGTCTTCCAGATCGATCGAGCCGCCCGAGCCCAGCGTCGTGTACTCGATCGACAGCCAGTTGCCGAGTTGCACTTCGCCGTCGTCGATCTGAGCACCTGGCGTATGCACGATACCGCGGGCCGCGCCTGCCGACGAAGTGATCGTCAGCGTCTCGTCTTCATCTTCGCCGTCGTAGATCAAACGCTCGATGTTGTCCAGGTCGATCGCCGTCGCCAGGCCGGTCGTGTCGAACGTGCCGCTATCGACCGCGTCGGGCGTGTAGTTCGCTCCGTCCGCGCCGGGCGGGCCCGTGATCGTCAGCGTGTCGCCGCCGGTCGAAGCCAGCCCGCCGTCCGCCGTGATCGCGGTCCCGGCCAGCGTATTCACATCAATATCGATATCGTCGTCGCCCGCCAGGCCGTTCACGCCAAGCGCCGGGAAGTCCGTGTACTGAACCGCCGGACCACCGTCCACGCTGACCGTGAAGTCATCCGCGCCCGTACCGACCACCGTGATGTCGTTATCCGCCGAGTTGCCATTGACCGTCGCCGCATTACCAGCAACCGAAGTGCCAACCACCGTCAACGATTCCACATGGTCGAAGCTCACCAAGCCTGCGGCACCACCAATTGCGAAGCTGCCTTCGTCAGTTTCTGGACCCGTATTGAACGTCGCGCTGTTCACATCAGCTGCAATCGTGATCGCATCACCCGCACCAATCGCATCACCACCGTCGATGAAGATCGGAATCGCACCTGCCGTCACGCCAAACGTATCCGCACTCTCACCACCTGATACACTCAACGCATCCACGTTGCTGATC
>PBSM01000215.1 GCA_002726245.1 Planctomycetaceae bacterium
ACTTCGATCCGCACGATCGAGCGGCACCAGGCGAGCATGGATGTCCCCTCCTGGAACTGGTCGTACTTTTTGACGACCACGAGCATCGCTTCCTGCAAGGCGTCGTCTGCCGCGGCGTAGTTACCGAGCAGCGAGCGCGCGTAGGCAACCAGTTCCGTGCGGCAGTCCAGTGCCGCTTTCAGTACGCGATCTCTTTTGTCGTCTGAGCTATCCATTTAGTGGCAACCAAAATCTCTCACGGTTGGGGGAGCTTGTATTGTCGAGTAAGCAAGGCAACGCAGCCATGCGGGAGAGGCGTAGCAGGGAGTGAGTTTGGATAAACGTGGCCGGCCACCGCGAATTGCGCCTCGTTTTGGAGGAACCAAGCAACAACAGTGCGGCGAGCCGGCCACACTTAGCTACCAGGGCTTCTATGCGATCGTGGACATCTTTTCGCGTGGATTCGGAGAGTTTCGCCGAAGTCTTAGCCGGCAACTGCATCGGCATGTACCGGGATTGCGGGGTGTCGGTGCCGAGCAGACGCTTGGTAGCGTTCAATACGGAATCGCCCCCTTGATGGGACGCGTCCCGTGCATTCTACAGAGACTTGCCCGAGGGGATCTCCTCGATTGTCATGCTCA
The DNA here is from genome assembly GCA_002726245.1 of Planctomycetaceae bacterium. Taxonomy (GTDB): domain Bacteria; phylum Planctomycetota; class Planctomycetia; order Pirellulales; family Pirellulaceae; genus PBSM01. Next base: position 621 of record PBSM01000215.1, read on the forward strand.
GATTCATCCAACTGCACGTTATCGCGACGGATCTAGTTCGCTAGGCGCGGCTTCGTTAACGCTGTGACCAAACGAAAACTCCATGATGCCGTGCTCAAACGAAAGTAGAAGTAGGAGGCTAATACTAGCACGGGCAACCATACAATCAGCTCAATGTCGTGGATTTGATGATCTACTTTGGCCCGCATCGTGCCAATGTTGGCCCAGTGGGAAGGCACTCGAACGACGTAAACCGAGAAGTGGCGAATCGCGGCAGAGATCATGCCGCAATACGTCACGACAGCAATCAGGGTCATCAAGCAGAATCTCATCTCACAACCTCCAGTCTCACCATCTTGGCGATTGACGCGTGGCACGTGCTATGTGCCGATTCTCATGAATTGATATCACGTTTAAATGATAGAAAGTGCCATACAAGCGTTCGCGGTTCTTCGCGCTGCTTTTCGCGAAGCGACGGCGATACGGCGGCGGTAGGTCACTTTGCTCCTGCGCCCGCATCAACCGACTCTCCATAAGATTCGATGTTATCCATTCCTTGAGTCGCTTCGTCTTCTGTTGCCGTTTGCTCACTGGCGCAACCAACCAATAACAATGATGTCAGCACAACGAGTAGTCCAAAGTTCTTGACCATTAAACGAGTTCTTTCTCATCAGACGGAGTCATAGAAAAACACACCTGGCATAGGCTCGCCAGTGTCGGCGGAGCCCGTGCCAAGGAATGCATAAAATTCGATGAATGTTCTTCGCGTTCATACGCGTTAGCGGAGCGTCTAACAACGATTTGTTGAAATCAGCCAAGCGAGTCAAGACCGCGACATGGTAGCGATGGTTAGGGCAATGTAGCCTGCTCGGAACCGGCCATTGTGTTTATCGCGCCCCAGACATTGCCATTCTGCCCGAGGTTATTGCCGTCTCCCGTAGCGATGGTCTCTGGAATAAACCGTACCGAGGCGTCCATCAGGCAAAACAGGGCACCACCAGGATGGAAACTACCCGCGCTCGGCCAATCACAGTTCATTGCCCACTGGTCGTAGAACACAGGATGCATCACATAGTTCCGATCCCAAGAGGGGTGCCATATCGGACCAGCACCTCCATCCGCTCGGAGAAGAGGGCCACCCGCAGACGGCGTAACCCAGCTGTGGTTCCAGCCGTGCCATGCCGCTGGCGCGACGAGCGCCGACCTCACCACGCATACTGCACCTTTCAGACGTTCCCGGCTCCGCCTGACCATTGCGAAACGCCGGACGGGCGGGCATAGCTCGACATCGAAACTTCACCGACAAAAATTGTATTGGAGGTACCATCCGTAACTTTGGCAAATCTCGACGAGTCCATTAAGGCAAAAGGACCGGCTCGTTGGGAGTCTCCAAACATGCGCCGGTGCCCGTCCCAACCAGCGGCACCCGCGTAGGACGACAGGCCAAATCCCTTATTACTTTGTGTCTCAGGATCAGATGGACAAGTGAAAGCTGCCAGTTGAATCGATTGGAGATTCACTGTCCCATTCGGACCAGGAACCTGCTGATTCCACGCGGAAATCTTGAAATCAATCTGGTCGTGCAGCGTCGACTGTTCCATGTATGGAAGAACCAACGCGATCCAGGTGAAGTTTCGCTGGCGCGTCGCCGAGTTTCCAACCCAAATCGTGTCTGGTGGAAATACCTTGTGCGTATCGTGGTAATTGTGAAGTGCAAGCCCGATCTGCTTCATGTTGTTCGAACAACTCATTCGGCGAGCTGCTTCACGCGCCGCTTGCACAGCTGGTAAAAGCAGGGCCACCAAAATGCCGATGATGACGATCACGACTAACAGTTCTACTAAAGTGAATACTCGTCTCTTCATTTTTTCATCCTCCTCTGTTCACAAAATTCTCGATCATGCATATTTGAAAAGACATGATCAAACTCATCACTTGCGGGGATTCTAGGTTGCGCTCATTGGAAAGTCAGTCGTATTCTCGTATCGATTAGTAACCAACTGTAACGCCGCCATTAGATACAAGGCCGCAATGATCGCTGGTGATGTAGGTTGGAAAAGAAATCGTCAGCGCCATTCTCGAACGCTTCCACTTCTTGCTGCTCATTGTCCTCGGTTGATAGCACGATTATCGGCCCTGCAAACTGCCGGCGCAATTCCTGGCAAACTCCAAGAGCACTCCTGCCAGACAGCCCAATGTCCAGCAGGACGACGTCGAACGTTGCTTCCCGGATCCGGGGTGCAGCTCGAACGCCGCATGGTTCGAGTTGAACGTCCAGATTGTTCTTGACCAGGCACTCAAGGGTGGATGTGATCGTGGCGCTGTCGCTAACCACTAGCAACCGTGGGCCGCGGCACGGAGTTCAGGGCGAAGCTAGCGTAACTACGGCTCATGGTCTGCTTAGCCGAGTTCCCATTCGCTTCGCGACGCCATGCGCAACTCTCGGTTCGTAATCTTCCTTCACTTCGGAGTCGTCCATGCCATATATCCACCCCATCACAGCAATCGTGGACAGTGTGCTTTCCAAGAACTCACTCGATTGCGTCGCTGTTCCGATTGGCGTCGGCGTAGCGTTTCGGCGTTACGCAAGCAGTTCCGAAGGATCTCCTGAGCGCGTTAGACTGCTCCGTAATGCACCACCCGATAGATCTTCCCATCGATCGTAACCGGTGAGAACTGATTGCGAGGGGCGGGAAGTGGGGCAGCGGTGTCCCATCGGGCGCCCCCTTGGCCCATTTGTCGAGATCCAGCACCCAATGGTCTTCGGCATCCGTATCACTATCGGACTTGACACCTCCCATGTAGTGCAGCTTGCGGTCCACCAGTGCGAGCCCGCCACCACCACGTGTCTCCGGCAACAGGGGGCTGCCGTGTAGCGATCCTTGTCAATGTCGTAGCACGGGAAGTGCTTTCTAGTCGCGGCGTAGTTCCTTCACGCGAATGTTGCGGAAGGAGACAACCTGTGGTTTGCCGTCGTGCAGTTGCAATCCGATTTTGCCTTTGCGAAGTCGCTGAGCGACGTCCTGTTTGGTCTCAGTAAAACCGATCGGGACGCCGTTGATCCAGGCGTCGATTCGATTGTCGATGCAGCGAACGACGACATCGTTGAAATCGCCCTGTTTAAGCGCGGCCTGGATCTTTGGTTGCAGTTCCTTTTGAACGTCTCGGTTCAGGATCTGACGTGACCCGCCCTCTTCAAAAATCCAGCCCCAGCGCATTACGCCCATGTCGACTTCGTATCCGGCAATCGGATACTTGTAGCGCTGTTTGACGGTACGGACGACGATCCCGGAATTTCGCTGGCCGATGACTTTGGCTTCGATGCGGAGTTCGAAGTCGTCGAAATCCTCGACCGTGCATAGAAAGTCGTGTGCCACCATCGACTTCCAGGACGGGTTGGTCCCGACGATCGCACCATTTTCGACGGACCAATAACGTAGGTTGCCTTCCCATCCATCGAGCGTATTGCCGTCAAAGATCATGCGGAAGCCCTTTTCACCGGCCCATTCGACGCAGCCGCTCAGCAATTCGGCAAAGCCGTCGCTCTTCATTGATGCCGTATCATGCCCCAGAAGGTTGTGCACGACGCGACCATTGCCGTAGTGATTGACCCACACTACCGGCTCGTCCTGTTCGCGGCCGTCGAAGACGGTTGCCAGAACCTGACTGCCTTCGGTGATCTGCGGCGAACGAACCAGTTTGTCGGCAGGCTGCCGAAACGACCCGATGCCTCGTGTGACCGGATGATTTTGTTGGATGGTCACACTCAGGTCACGCGGCTGATCCGTTTTTGCACCGCCGCGCCGTCCACCGGCAATCATTCGCCGGTACTCACGGCTCCCGGTTGAATCGTCATTGAACCCAGCCGACGCCTGGTGCAGCACGACGAGACCGGTTCCTTCTTTGACGACGGCGGCTACGGCCTGTCGATTTTCGGGCGTCCAGGCACTTCCTGCGCCTGTCGGATTGTCTTTCAACACCAAAACGTCGTACGCGGCCAGCTTCTCCCGGTTAAGGTCGGCGGACGGTTTTTCGGTCACGTGAACCCGATGGCCAGCCTTTGTCAGTGTTTCTCGCAGAACCGTCGTCGATTGATCGCGGATGCCGGTCACGATCAGAGCGTTGACGGCCGTCGGTTTCTCGGCACATGCCGTCGCGGTTGCAAAAGCCAAAAAAATCCATGTTGTTGTTCGCGTCCACATGATGTCGATCTCCGCTGATGATGATTACGATGAAGCGTGTCTGTCCTGGGCTCGTCAATTCTTCGAATTGCTGTTACAGGTTCCACCCGTCGCGATAGCGATAATGCAGATATTGGTTGGCCTCAGGGTGATTCGGGAAGGTCATCCGCTTGGAGTCCCAAACCAGTTCCGTGCCCGGCATCAACGTGGCGATGTTGCCGAGTGCGGCCAGTTCGGTGAGCGGTCCCCCGTAGTCAAAGTTGGAACCGGCAGGCTCGTACCCCTTGCACGCATGAATCCAGTCGCGGTGGTGGTTGTAGTTCAGCAGGCCCGTTGAACGGACTCCCGGCCGATCCAGTCTTGGCCGTTCGCCCATGTACTCTTTCATTCGCGACTCGGGGTAGATCCGCCAGTTCCTGGCCCCGTGTGATTCGTAAACGATGTGGCCTTTCCCTCCCACGACCAGCACGCCCAATCCGGGACCACCTTCGTGACCGGGAACGGGAAGCTTGTAACGACCGTCGGTGAGTTCGTCGGAAACCGGCGGGCGGTAAAGATCACCGTCGTACCAATACAAAGTCACTGGCTTTCGAGTTCCCCGCGCTGGGAATTCGTAGCGAATTTTCGCTGAACGCGGAAAGACCTCGCTGTGTTTTTTTGGATCATAGCCCTTCGCCTCCGCGACGATTGATGTCGGAGCGTCAAGCCGCAGCGCCCAGAAAACGGGATCGACGAGGTGACACAGATAGTCTCCCAGTATTCCCGAGCCGAACTGTCGCCATCCACGCCAGCCATCAGGATGGTACGTCGGGTGAAAATCGCGAATTGGCGCGGGACCGAGCCACAGATTCCAGTCCAGGGTTTTGGGGACTTCGTGCTGCTGTTTCAACTGCGCGATTCTGTGATCAGGATCACCGCCACCAAACCTCACCACTGCGTGGACTTCCGTCACGTCGCCGATCGCATCGCTCCAGATGGCTTCGCAAAACTCGCGACAGGCCAGAAACGAATGGCCCTGATTCCCCAGTTGACTCGCCACACGCTGCTGGCGTGCCGCCTCGGTCAGTTTGCGAATTTCATAGACGGTTCTCGCCAACGGCTTTTCGCAGTAAACATGTTTTCCCAGCTGAATGGCCGCCATAGCAATCGGGGCGTGCGTGTGATCGGGCGTTCCTACAATCACCGCGTCGATGCTCTTTTCTTTTTCCAGCAACACGCGGAAATCGCGATAACGAGCTGCATCAGGAAAGTCCTTGTCGCTGATTGGTCGTACAAGGATGCTGTTCGCCGCGGCGCCGTGTCGTTCCGGCTCGCGTTTTTTTCCCGTGTCCACATCGCACAGAGCAGCGATTCTGGCGCCCGCGTACTGCGACGCGCGGATGTCGTTGCCGCCCATTCCGCCAACCCCGATGCCAGCGACATTAATGGTTTCGCTGGGCGGCCGCAGTTCACTGCCTGCCACACAATGACAGGGGACAATCTCCGGAAACACAAACGCCGTTGAGAATGCGGCAGTGCTCTTGATTAGACCGCGTCGAGAAATGCGGCTGGTTGAATCCTGCACGTTGTTGTTCCTCATTTTGATTTTGCGGTAGTGGACGAGTCGACGAGTCCTTTGTTTCACGGGTGACGGGACTCGTCGCCTCGTCCACTACTGCGAATGCCTGCGGCACTACAGATCCGCCAGTCGCCTTTCCGCATCACCGAATCGATCGAGCCGGACGCCCATCCGATCCATGATCGACAAGTACAGACTGCACAGTCGCCGGTTGTCATCTCCGCGATCGGTGTAGTCCAGCACGCGTCCCGTTTTGAGTGTCCCGCCGAGTCCGCCGATCTGAACCACCGGCACGCGCGAACTTTCGTGCTTGGAACCCGACCACATGTTCGAGATGAACGTCACCAGCGAGTTCTCCAGGACGTTGGTATCGCCCTCCGGCATTGACTCCAGTTTTTTGGCCAGGTAAGCAGCCTGGCTGCAGTGGTACTGAACGATCCGCAGGTAGTCATCGGAGTGGTCGTTGTGGGACGCTCCGTGGTGGCCGTAACGGATCCCCATAAACGGATAGATCATCCCCGAAATGTCGATGTTCAACATCAACGTGGCCACTCGCGTTTTGTCCGTCTGGAAGGCCATGGCGATGATGTCGCACATCAGTCGCATGTGCTCGCGTATGTCTTCCGGCAATCCGTTGTCTGGCCGATCCATCGTTATCAGAGGCCGACCACGATCCCTCGCGCGTTGTGCGGCTTTGTCGAACGCCTTGCGAAGGCGTTCGATTCGCTGTTCCACTTCGCGGGCACTGGTCAGGTACTCGTCGAGTTTCTGGCGGTCGCTCGTACTCAACCGGCGAGCCAGACTGCGGGCGTCGTCCTGGACGCGATCGAGGATACTTCGATTGCGAGCCATCCCACCGTTTTCGAACAGGCCGTCGAATGCCAGAGCCGGGTAAGTTTCCATCGGCACGGGCGAGGTTTCATTCTGCCAGGAAATGTGCGAGCTATAGGCCATCGAGAAATTCGTTTCGTGATAGCCCGTCACGGGCTGCTCACAACCAAGCACCAGGCTCGATTGAATCGTCTCCTGACCGATGTGCCGCGCAATCACCTGGTCCATGCTGATGCCGCCACCCAGTTCCGATCCGCGTTTCAGCGAAACTCCGGACAGCAGGTTGCCGGTTTGACCGGGATGAATCCCCACACCCAGTGACGCCTGGTTGTAGAGTCCCGAGATGACGTTCATCTTCGATTTGAAAGGCTCGAAAGGCTTCAGACATTCACCAAGCTTCATATCCTCGCCGGCCCCTTCCGCATGCCAGTGGCGCGGGTTGATTCCGTTCGCCATGAACAGAGTGGCAATGCGTTTCGGGCGGGCGGGCCTTTCGTCAGATGATTTGTTTGTAGCTTCTTCGGATCCCCAAACAGGAATGGACTCCATCCAGGGAAGTGCCATCGCGACACCCATTCCACGCAGAATCGTGCGCCGCGAAGTTCGATACTGAGGATTCGAAATCGTCATAAGTGCTACTCCGTGTTTTCGGCAGCCACGCTATGGGTGTAGTTGCGCCCGCGTTGATTCAAGAACGGCGGGCTGGTCACAATCAACTCAATCAGGCTTGTCAGTGACGTGGTGGATTCCTGAACTTCCTGTCGCATTGAATCCAGCAAGACATCATCAGCAACAATCAGAGTTCGTCCCAACGAATAACTTAAGAGTTTTCGACAGGCCGTATCGAGAAAGTCCTGTTGGCGCTGCTGGCGAATATAATCGCGCAGTCCGCCGACTCCTGTCCGCGCCACTCCGTCGGGCATCGCGATGCGGGTTTGAACGGGCCTGCCGCCCATATCCTTGTCGCGGAGACGGCCGATCGGATCGAATCCTTCGAGTACAACTCCCAGGGAGTCGAATCGTTTATGGCACCCAGCGCAGTTGACGTGGTCACGGTGTTTCGCCAACATTTGCACCAGTGAAGCCTCGCCTGTCTGCGATTCATCCTGTGGAAGTTCGGGCACATTGGGAGGCGGTGGCGGGATTCGTTCGCCCAAAATCTGACGAGCCACCCAGTAGCCGCGCTGCACCGGACTGGTTCTCAGAGCATGCGCGTTCTTGGTCAGGAAGACACTCATGGGCAGAATGCCGCCACGACCGAATCGGCTGGCCTTATCAACGCGTTTCCATTGCCCCAGCTTCAGTTGGTCGATCTTCATGCCGTAGTGCCTGGCCAGCGCGTCGTTAACAAACGTGTGATCGGCATCGATGAATTCGAGCAGCGATCCGTCGCGGCGCAGCAGGTCGATCACGAATTCTTTCGGCTCCCGAGACATGGCCTCTCGTAGTTGATCGTCGAACTGCGGAAATCGCTCGCGGTTGACACCTTTATGGTTTTCGAAACCGGCGTAGCCTAGCCAGTTTCCGGCGAACTGCTGTGCGAAACCGCGAATGCGATCATCGCGGATCATCCGACGCACATGCGATTTGATAATCTTCGGTTCGTTCAGCTCACCCCGTGCGGCCGACGCCAGCAGTTGCTCGTCCGGCATGCTGGACCACAGGAAATAACTCAGCCGACTGGCCAGCGCGAATTGTGACAACGGGTGGATTGGTTTGTCAGAATCGCTCGGCAGAGTGCTGTAACAGAAATGCGGCGACATCAGGATCCAAACCAAAACATCGCGAATGGCTTCCTCGTGTGAAAGCCGGTCGCGATTGCACAGTTCGTCATAGAATTCGACGATTGACGAAGCTTCGTCATCTGACAGCGGCCTGCGAAACGCCTTGGCTGCAAGTGGTTTGAGTGATTCGACGTGCTTTGGTTCGGCACTCTTCCTTGCCAATTCGACCTCGCGAATGTTGTCGTTGACTCGCCGATGGTGGTCGCTGATGGCGTCCAGAACCTGCGCGGAGGCGCCGGTCCGTTTTGCTTTGGCCAGATAAACCTTTGCCAGCCGTTCGATCTTCGCCTGCGACGTGATGGCTTCATCCTCGCCACGAGCGAAATCGAATTCGGGTCCGCCGATGAATCCCGATTCACTGCGTTCGTACCAGAGGTAATCCTGATGCTGGCGACGCGAGATATCAGCAACGAAATCAAATTCGCGCCAAAGACCATCCAGCTCACGCTGCTCATACTTGCTGAGTACCAGGTCGTACACCGGAGCGTCGTCGCGAAAGAAGCCCATTTGGCTGTGGAACCCAGCGCTCAACAACCGCACCTTTCCTTCTTCCTCCGATTGTTGCCCGGGCTGGCCCTTGAAATCGCGACCTCGACTCCGAACAAAAAACGTGTCCGGAAAAATGTCGCAAAAAACAGTGAACGCTTTGACATGCTGACGACGCAGCGCCTCATCCACCGGGATCATCAATTCTTCACGCGGCAGCTGCTTCGGACGGAATTGCTCTAGCTCTTTCGTCATCGCATCGCGAGCTCTCGCGAGTCGTTGCTTGGCCTGATATTCGGAGAGCTCCTTTGCTTCAACCCGCTTTTCGAGCTTCACCGAGAGTTCGTCAATCCGAGTCTCCAGTTCCGCCTTCCGCCGGCGACGAGCTTCGGCGATTTCTTTGTTCGTCTCTTCAAGCCGCTGTTTCTGTTCGGCAAGATCGTCGGGCCGGACAACGAGTGCGTCCTCGTTGAGCACGCGACGGTGAGCGGCAAGCTTTCGGTTCCGCCAAAGGACAAACGGCTGAGTCCCGTGGTTGATGCCTCGGTGCGACAGATACGGAAACGAATGCGTCAGTTGCCTTCGAATCGACGAGACGTATTCGCTCATCTCCTCACAGCCGGACTTAGCCTGCTGCCGGTTTTGCAGCCCGTCCAGCAGCGCCTTCCAAAGCGAACGCAGCCGGGCGATCGGACCGAAGTTGTTCTGCTCGCCGCGAAGCAGTGGCCAAACGGTTCGCAGATACTTGGGGCTGACTCCCTCTTCCCGCGCGATAACGGCCAGCAACGATTCTTCGTCTGCGGAAGTGCCCCGCCGTTCGACTGTCTTCTGTCGCAGCCGCCACGCGGCAAAAAAATAGTCGGCGTAATTCGTGTTTTGGCGGTCGTAGAATTCAATGATGCGCCGGACGCAATACTTGTCGCGATCCGTATCCACGACAACCGCATGCGACCCAAAGCCAAGTCCGTCCGGTTTGAGTACCAGATGTTCCGAGACGGCCCCCGCAGCCTCGAAGTACTTCGTGAGCAGCCCCGGCGTCATCTCCAGAGACTCACCGGAATTGTCAAAACCTGCCTGGTTCGTTCGATCAACGGGGAAGTGCCGTGCCGGACGAATGTCGTAACCCGTCAGGTCGCGAATCGTGTTGTTGTACTCCGCGACACTCAGCCGCCGTGCGAGCACCGGTCCTGGATCACCGGCGTTACGCTGCGTCTGAAATCTGCGAAACGACCGGCTCCACTCCAGCACTGCCTGTCGCGATTCGAAGGTGGGCTGTTTTGAATCGACTGGAGGCATTTCTCCGGCTTGCACTCGATCAGCCACATGTTGCCACATCGCAAAACTCTTCGCGACATCTTCGGCACTTCGAAATCGGCTCAGGTCAAACCTGGCCTCAGGATCTTCAGCACCATGGCACTCAAGACAGTGTTGACCCACAAACGGCAGCACGACGTTCTGAAACTGCGAAGCCAGCTTGTCACCGTCAACGGCCATCGCCGTGTCGCACAGCATTGATGTGACAATGAAGATCAAAGCCACATTCAGTGAACTTAGCCGCATTGAGAACACTCCGAACGCAGGTTGGCACCAGCCCAGAATTAGGCAGCACCAGTGCCGCAAACCGACCACACTCAGTTGCCAGGGCTTCCTCGCGATCGTGGACATCTTTTCGTGTGGAATTGGCGGTTTTCGCGAACAGCCTCGGTCACGAACGGTATCAGTGCGTAACCGGAACGTCCAACAGCGTCGGCGATACGCTGGACGCCGAACCGCCGACAGCCGCTTGGCCATGTCTCGTCCTGGAGTATGGCAGGCCTGGGCGAAGATGTATAGCGATTCAGTCGTCGGAGCTTCACCGAAGCGGAGAGAAATCAAGCGCCCGAAGAAACAATCGCTGGGGTGGTTCGGCGAGTAGCTTGCCGTTTCGCTGCGAATCTTTGGCAACCTTTTGCCAGTCCGGGTCGTTACCAAATGCTGTCCAACTGGCATCGGCTTGTTGGCGATTCGCGTGATGGAGCAAGTAGATCAACTGGTGTGACAGACCGATGCACCCTACAAATAGGCGGAAGCGACAACGGATTCTGTGTCGTCACCGTAAAGAGAGAACGATCAACCGTGCCGACCAGCCCGGTAGGCTGATCCATCTTTGCGGTTATATGCGCAACCGATTGAGAGGACGAGAGTTGTGGCAACTGTCGAATTACTCCTTCCAACCCCAGATCTGACGGAGTTGTCTTAATTCCCTCACAGTGACTACTCGTCTAATCGCGAAGAGGTTCACGTGATAGCTAAAGAAAGAGCTACAGGCCGGACCGCATCACGTGCGGCCCGGCACTGTAACCGGAGAGCAGGTACGGCGGTAGATTCCGGGTGCTGCCACGAAACGATCGGTTAGTCGGAGATGACCATTTCGCCTGCCAGAAGATTCAGCGTCGTGTCACAATCCAGCGGCAACTCGCGGAGCCAACGAGTAAATTGGTGCAGCATCAACGCGGCGGCGATGCTGGCGGCGTAGATCGTGCTGCGAGATGTGCAACTGCCGCGTTGTGCTTGTGACGATGAGAACAGCGTCTGCGGGTACCCCGATGTGATTCTCTACATGGACAAGAAGGCTCACCTTTTGCTTAAATGGGAAACGACAACCATCGACTTGGCCGTGAGTGGGAAGGAAGTCACATCGGAAAGCTACCTCGGCGACTACAAGAAGATCGGCAAGTCCCGTGTGCCTCATTCCTTCCGGGTCGTCCGCGACGGGAAGCAATTCCTCGAAGGGACCGTGACCAAGTACCAAACTCTCGAGTCGCTGGACGCGAGCACCTTTACCAAACCTTGACCGAGATCCAAGCAGGGAGATCGACGTCAATCATGAGGTGCTCCTGCTGGGAATTGGGCAAAGCCGCCCGTGTGTGAAGTCGCAGAATGCCGGCCACTTCGGAAAGACGCTCGTCAGGCGTCATAGAAGACGAATCGTCGATTGGTCGCCTCCTGTTGGAGTTGCCCACGACAACCTTCACTTGGCGACCGGCGAGTTGCCTGGCGTGAATGGATGTTGGCGTGGCGAGCCTCCGCGATGCAAACGCGGAATTCTCCTGATTCGATTGCTTCGTGGAACTCGCGTCGCGTGAACTTACTTAGTTAAACTTCATGGTTGGAGATGTCGATTGACTGTTACTTTGTTGGTCCTTGTGCTGCCAAAGTTCGGATCGCGCCGGCGAGCCGATCAATTTCTTCCTCAAGCATAAAGAATGGGATGCTAATTCGCAGTCCTTGTCTGGTGTGGGGCAAGGGTTTGACGATCATGTTCCATCGTTCTCGCAGCGTGTTGGCAAGCGACTCACCGGTCCAATTTTGGATTCCAAACGATACCAGCGCGGCGGACCGGCGTGCTGATATCGGAGTGAAGAGCGTCGCTTGGTCGATGTCGCAAATCTGATCCTTCAGCTGAGTTGTTAGCATGGCCGTTCGCGATTCGATCCTCTCGATTCCAATTTGCTGTAACCATTCTGCCGCCGTGGCCCACGTGTGTACGAGCGGCCACGACCACGGGCCATATTGAAATCGCTCGGCGTTGTGCTGCAATTCATAACGATCGTTTTCGAAATCCAACGATTTCTCACTGCGACCGCCGGCGTACGTGATTGCCAGGCGATCTTGACCCTGCAATCGCGCATAAAGCAATCCGGAAGCATACGGCGCGTACATCCACTTGTACGAGAGGATGCCCGCGAAGTCGCACACTAGATCCTGCACGTCAATTGAGAAGACTCCTGCTGAATGTGCAAGATCGACGAATGACAAGATACCTTTCATTCTGCAAATCGCACAAATCTCGCGCATGGGAAGTCGCCATCCGAGATCCGTTGACACATGACTGAGCGCAACAACTTTGGTTCGTTCGGAAAGACAATTCTCAAACGCGACGATTTGCTCGCCTGTGTTTTCAAGCAACGGAAGTTTCACAACTCTTACCCCGAATCGGTCACGCAGATGCAACGTGGGGAGGAGCACGGCCGCTTCTTCGTCCTGGCTTATTACGATTTCGTCACCTGCGCGCCAGTCCAATCCTCGCAGCACCGTTTGATACGCTTCACTTACTCCACGCATTAATGCCAGCTCGTCAGCATCCACGCTGAAGAACTGTGCCAACCGCTCCATTGCCGCTCGCCTGCGCGGATATTCTTCATCGGGATAAACGATGTGCATCGGCCCGCGGTCGAGTAGTTCCAGCATCAACCGCGCGTGTTCATCAGCAACGCATTTGGGTGTGATGCTCACTCCGCCATTTTGAAACCACGTGTAATTTGCGAGCGAAGGGAACTCGCTGCGAATAGCGTCAATGTTCAATTCGTCAAATCTATTCAACGCCACAGTACTCCATCGCCGCCAGGGCATAGACTTTTGCCGCGGATTTCATCCGGCTGACCGAGACGCTTTCAATGTCGGCGTGTGCTGTTTCGTTGCTTGGTCCGTAGTAGATCGTTGGGACTCCACTGCCGTGCACGTACAGGTTTGCGTCGCCGACAATCCGCTTGCCGATCAATTCGGCCTCGGTTGAGGTGACGTGCTGGTGGGCATTTGAAACCGCTTCGACGATGGGATCATCGGGAGGCGTCTCGAACGGCTCACGCTGGTGTTCCATCGAAACTCGTACCGCGAGCCGACCATCGTGGGCAATCGGCTCCATCAACGATTGCAATTCGGCGAGTACTTCTTCGGCCTGTCGGCCAGGAGCCCATCGCCGCGTTCCAGTGAGCGAGCATGTGTTCGGCGTGCGATTGAAGTAGTCGCCTGCACGCACGATTCCAACATCGATGCGTTCGGGCCCCGCGAGCGGATGAATTACGCCGCCGTCGAGTTCGTTTTGAAATCGGTTAATGCGAGCAATTGCGTCGCCAAGAAAATGAATCGGATTCTCGCCAAAGGGAACATATTGAGTATGCGTTCCGCCGCGATCGGATTCAAAGGTAATTGTGAATACCATCGATCCCATGCTCATGACCCACAACGCGTCCAGACCTTCGACGATGATGATCCGGTCGCACGCGATGAGGCCACTGTTGATATCGTCAATCATCGCCAATGGGCCGTCCTTTTTGGCTTCCGGTTCTTCGTGGCCCACAACGGCCGTTAAAAGCAGATCGCCCTTCAACCGCACGTCTGTATGGAGTAAGGCTCGCGCTGCGCCGAGCACCGCCGCCATGCCGCCTTTCATGTCTGTCGTCCCTCGGCCATACATCAGATCACCATCTCGATAAACCGGCTGGTTGTTTTGATTCGGGATTGTGTCGAGATGCTCGTTCAACATCAACGTTGGACCATCGCCATTGCCACGGATTCGCGCGTAGAGATTCAGGCGACCAGACGTAACTTCCCGCACGTGGACATCCAAACCAAGTTCGCGGAGCTGACGTTCGTAAAGTTGACAAACAGCTTGCTCGTCAAGCGTTACGCTCGGAACACGCACCAACGCTTCAGCCTGATCCGCAATCCATGATCCGTCGATCGTGTCGATAAGCTCGCGTGTATTCATGCTGACCAGGACATTCTCAGGAAGTCAATCCAGTTCTGGTGCAAAATGTCTGCGATCGCTTCGCCGGAATAACCACGTTTGGACAATCGTTCCTCGAAACGCTGCAAATCGGCGATTGTGTCCAGATCGGCCGGAAATTCATCCGTACCCACACCGCCATCCAGATCGCTGCCAATCGCCACGTGCTCGTTGTCGCCGGCCAATTGACAGATGTGGTCGATGTGGTCAACAGCCCGATCAAGTGTGACGTGCAGGTGTTCGTTTTTCGCTCCGACAATCCAGCCCTGTAGCAGTTGCCAGTTGCCCAACGTTACTCCAATCACTCCGTCGCGTTCCAAAATCGCGCGAAGCTGGGCGTCGTCAAATTCACGCTGATGTGGAACTAACTTGCGGCTGTTGGTATGACTTGCCAAGACTCGCCCGCCGAAATGATCGAGTGCTTGCCAAAACGACTCGTCGGACAAATGGGTTGTATCCAAAGGAATTCGCAGCCTCTCCATTTCCGATAACAATGCAGGGGCGAGCTCTCGCAAGCCGATGTTGCACCCGGTCCCACCCGCGTACCGGCCAACTCCAAAATGAGCAGGTCCAATCAGTCGTAGTCCCGACGCCCACCATTCTTCAAGCTGGTTAGGAGCCAAGATTGGGTCCGCGCTTTCCATGCTGACAACCAAGCCAAGGGGTGGCGATGCCGAATCTGTATCAGATTGCGAATCCCAACGCTGCCACTGTTCGATGTGACTGTCCAGCTGCTGACAATTCGTCACAACTCGAACGTGTCTTTCGCGTTCCAAGGCGCGGTAATACGCCAGTTGGCCTTGCGCAACCCCGTACGCCTGCATCGGTGATCCGAAATCGATATGCGGAGCCGTGTGGCCTGTGCAACGAGCGCAAAGTGTCGTGAAACAAAGCGCAACGCGCCCTCTCCGCATATCAGGCAGAGCCACTGTTCCCTTCGCTTTGCCCTTACCAACCGTGTTCGATTCAAGAGCGCGTGTTGTGTAAGCGTCGAGCATCAGGTCGCGGTTGTTTTGTAACGCATTGAGCGCCAGGTCGAGATGTCCGTCAACTATGATCATCGTTTTTCCTATTGCTCGTGGGCTTGGACGGTGATGTTTCGCCGTGCTGGCCGCCCATCAGACTGCGATCCATGGACGGGCATGTCCAATTCATTAATCAGTGTCCAGCGATTTTCACTCAGTCGATGGAACGTTTTATCGGCATGGCTTGCGCCGTTAGCCTAACAACAACGGGCAGATTCATTATACTGTTCAACATGCGATACATGTTTGGTTTCCATCGAGTCTTGTTGATCGTTGTGATCACCGCCTTTGGGTCTTTTTTTGCGGTAGGGTCGGCACGCGGCGACGACTTATTTGAACGTCGAATTCGGCCGTTGTTGATCGAGCGATGTAGTGCATGCCACGGGGCGGAAGACCCTGAGAAAGGGCTGACGCTCACATCGATTGCTGGCATCGCGAAAGGCAACGCCGCCGCACCGTTAATCGTTCCATCCAATCCAAGTTCAAGTCGGTTGATTCAAGCAGTGCGTTACAAGTCGAAGTTGAAGATGCCCCCGGATAGGAAACTCCACGCGGAAGAGATTCGATTGCTTGAACAGTGGGTACGCGAGGGAGCAAAGTTGCCTGACAGGACGATCCCGATTCGTTCCCAACATGGCGATGTGGAATTCCCTGAGGAAGATCGAGCATGGTGGGCGTTTCAGCCGATTGGTGATCCGGTTCGACCTGAGGTTAACCACGTCGAGCAAGTAAGAACGGCGGTTGATCGGTTTGTTTTGAAGAGGCTGGAAACGCACAGCTTGTCACTCTCACCCGAGGCAGATCGCCGGACATTAATTCGGCGCGTGACGCTGGATTTGATCGGGCTGCCACCGACTTCCGTAGAAGTAGAGCTATTCGTCGCCGATGATCGTCCCGACGCGTACGAGCGTTTGGTGGATCGATTGCTCTCGTCACCTCATTTCGGTGAACGATGGGGTAGGCATTGGCTTGATATTGCCCGCTACGCCGACACGAACGGTGGCGGCTTTGATTACGTTTATCCCAATGCGTGGCGCTACCGCGATTATGTAGTAGGCGCAATGAATGAAGATAAACCGTATGACGAGTTTTTGACCGAACAGCTGGCCGGCGACCTGTTGCCGCCAACCGACGATCCGAAGTTGCACGTTGATCGTCTCGCGGCGACTGGTTTCCTAACGCTTACGCCCAAAGGATTAGGGATGCAGGACAAAGAGTTGATGGTGATGGATGTGGTGGATGATCAAATTGATGTTCTGGGCCGCTCGTTGATGGGGATTACTCTTGCATGTGCGAGGTGTCACGACCACAAATTCGATCCGATTCCCACTAAGGATTACTACTCGCTTGCTGGCATTTTTCGCAGCACCACGTCGTTGATCGACACGAACAAAAACCCGTCCTACTGGCCTGAACGTGCACTGGAATTGCCGTCGGTCACCGCCGCGCGAAAGGTGTACCTGAGTCGCAAAGCCGCCAACGAGAAAGCGGTCGCTGCCGAAAAGAAAAAGGCCAACGCCGCGGTCATCGCTGCCGCGCAAAAACGTCAGGCCGACTACATCGCGGCGGCCGCCAGGATTCGAGTGTCGATTGAATACCAAAACGCTATCGCTCACTGGACCTTCGACGAAACCGATGGCGACACGGTTACAGCTACGGTGGGCCCGGACGGCCCGTTGTCCAACGTGGACAAGGGCGCTGGTCCGAAGCCGACACGAGTGAAAGGACGGCTCGGAAGAGCGATGCGTTTTAGCGGTCGGAAAGATATCGTCGCTGTACAGCCGGATGGTTTGGAGTTTGGCACTGCGACGGACTTCACCGTGTCATTCTGGCTGCGAGCGTCCGAAGGCTACTCGCCCAATACGGCGGACACGGTGTTGGCTGTGAACTACCCGATGGCAATGTGGTTCATCGCAATGCGTCCCGGTTCCTACAACGGCATTTACCTTCGGCATTACGATGGCCAGCGGGCGGTCGACATCAAGCCGAACAAGAATTGCCTGCCACTGCTGAGCGACACCGCCTGGCACCACATTGTGTTCACATCAGACCGCGATGGCAGCGGAACGGTTTACATCGACGGAGAAAAATCAGGGGACATTCCAATCTCGTCGGTCAGCCGGGCGGCTCAGTTTCAGAAAGCCAAAAGGTTCTCGATCGGCGCCGCAACGAATCAGTTTCTTGGCGAGCTAGACGATGTCGCGATTTGGAATCGCCTGTTGTCGCTGGCCGAGATTCAAGCGATCTTCAATCAGTCGCAAAATGTGGCACAGATCGAAGCCGAACGAGCGCGGAATCGTGACGATCCGAAGTCGGCCAAATTCACCTACGAAGACGCTGCCCGGGCAGGACTTGTGCCAAGTATTCTCCGGCGCTTTGTTGATTTGTCCAACAACGTCGACGATAACGCATTGCGAAAGCTGATCGACGACAAGAAGACAACGCCGTACGTTGCGGGCGATGATGTCGAATCGTTCTACTCGGACGAGGCAAAGCAGCGGCTGGCCACACGGAGAGCCGAAGCTGGGGCGATCGCGGGGACTCGTGTGCCGGATGCCACGATGGCGATGGTGGCATTTGACGCGCAAAGACCGACCGATCTGCGCATTCACATTGCCGGTGACCGAAAGAATCCCGGAGACCTGGCACGCCGCGGATTCCCGCGAATCATAACGAGTCCCGCGACTCGGAAACCTGCCGAAAATCAAAGTGGACGGCTGGAACTGGCCCATTGGCTGACCGACCCAAATCATCCGCTCACCGCACGAGTGTTCGTCAATCGAATTTGGCAATGGCATTTTGGGGGAGGACTGGTCAGCACGCCGGACAATTTCGGGCGACTTGGCGAGCGACCATCGCATCCGGAACTGCTCGATTGGCTGGCCTCGCGGCTGATTCACAACGATTGGTCCATCAAACAACTTCACCGGCAGATTCTGCTCTCAGCAACCTACCGCCAGGCTTCAACCCGCAATCCACAATCCGTTGATTCGGCTAACCAGCTGTTGCCGAAGATGAATCGACGGCGACTAGAAGCGGAAGCGCTGCGCGATTCGATGCTCGCCGTCAGCGGACAGCTCGATCGGCGCATTGGCGGGACGGGCAACAATTGGAAGGCGAAACAGTTCAGTGTGGATGACGCTAACAACGAAACCGCGAACTACCAATCCAACCGGCGCAGCATCTACCTACCGGTCGTTCGGGGTGCGGCCGTTCATGAGATGCTTCGACTATTTGACTTTGGTGATCCGAATTCGGTGACCGCGCGGCGGGATGTTACGACTGTCGCGCCGCAAGCGTTGTTCTTGATCAATAATCCATTCGTAATCGAGCAGTCGAAACGTTTTGCCGCACGGCTTCTGAGACGTTCGGAACTTGATAGTTCGCAGCGCATCCGGCTAGCGTATCAGTTGGCGCTGTCCCGACAGCCCTCCGATTCGGAATTGACGCGCGCCGAGGAATTTGTTCACGATGCCGACCAGGCAGCCTGGCAGTTGTTTTGTCAATCACTATTTTGCCTGAATGAGTTTGCGTATACCGACTGAATCAGCGACGACAGGTGAGTGAGGAGCAAGTAAGCATGTACAACCGTCGTGATTGGCTGAAAACGGCCGGATGTGGATTTGGTTCGCTTGCGTTCTCCGCGCTTGCGCATTGGGATGCGGTGGCGGCTGAAGCCAATCCACTCGCGCCAAAGCAACCGCATTTTCCGTCAAAGGCTCGGAGTGTGATTTTGTTGTACATGCACGGCGGGGCTTCGCATATCGACTCGTTCGATTATCGACCCGAGCTTGAACGACAACACGGAAAGAGTCTGCCCGATTCGGTCAATACGGGCCGAAACAAATTCAACGCCAACCTCGGCACGATCATGAAGTCGCCCTGGAAGTTTCGGCGATATGGCGGGGCGGGTGCGTGGGCGAGCGAATTGTTTCCGCATGTTGGCGAGATTGCCGATGATCTCTGCTTTATCAAGTCGATGTACGGCAACAACAACGCTCATACGCCGGCCACGCTGGAACTGCACACGGGCACGCAGTCTTTCATGCGTCCCAGTGTCGGAGCTTGGATCACTTACGGATTAGGAACGGAAAACCAAAACCTTCCCGGATTTGTCACGATCTGTCCACCGCTCACGTATTCCGGACAACGCAATTTTGGATCGGCTTTCCTGCCGGCGGCCTATCAAGGCACGATGATCGGTACTAATCGTATACCCGCGAATCAGTCGCGCTTCAGCAACATCGATAACAAATCCACAACTGTCGCCGACCAGCGGCGGATGCTCGATCTGCTCCGGGCCAACAACCGCGAGCAGCTTGAACGAACCGGAGCAGACACGGCCCTCGAATCGCGCATTGCTTCGTTTGAACTCGCGTTTCGCATGCAAGCCCACGCCCCCGAAGTTCTGGACATCTCCAATGAAACCGAACAGACGCTCGCGTTGTACGGAATGGACGACAAAATGACCGAGAATTACGGCCGGGAATTGCTGTTAGCACGGCGGTTTGTCGAGCGCGGCGTACGATTCGTGCACGTGGCACATACCGGCGGCCGAGGCGGTCGTTGGGATCAGCACAGTGGCCTGGTGAAAGGACACGGAGACAACGCGCGGGCTTGCGACAAGCCGATCGCCGGTTTGATTCGCGATCTGAAACAGCGCGGTTTGCTGGACGAGACGCTGGTCGTGTGGAGTACCGAATTCGGTCGCACACCGGAAGTGCAAAACAATACCGGCCGCGGACATCATGCCCTGGGTTTTACGTTTTGGCTGGCTGGTGGCGGCGTCAAATCAGGAATGAGTTACGGAGCAACGGACGAATTCGGATACCACGCAGTCGAAAAACCGGTTCACATGCACGACCTGCACGCCACAATCCTACGCTTGCTGGGCCTGGACCACACACGATTGACTTATCGCTATTCCGGCCGCGACTTTCGACTCACAGACGTCGGCGGCCATGTACTGAACAGCATCATCGTCTGATGAGGTCATCATGATCGCAGTGTGCCTGCTTCTTGCCCTAAACATTCCGGGTCAGCAACCGTCGCCCGCATTCCGATTCGAAAAGACAAATCAGATCCTGCTCGACGTTGGGCCTAAGGGTAGTTTCGATTCATGCCAGGCTAAGTATCCGTCGATCATGAAAGTCGGTGACGAGTGGTGGATGTGGTACAACGGCCGGACGAATGATTGTTACACCGGTTCGATCGGACTTGCAATAAGCTCTGACGGCTTGAAGTGGACGAAAGCGAACGGCGGCAAACCGATTTTCCCGCACGGGCCAAGAGAATCCTTCGATTCTAGCAAAGTTGATCATCCCACCGTGCTGCAATTCAACGATCGCTTTCACATGTGGTACACGACTGGCGACGACAAGAGCATTTACACGATCGGGTATGCAACAAGTCGGAACGGAGTCCATTGGACTCGTGAGAATGACTCACGCCCCGTGTTGACCGCCGGCAAGAAGGGTGCGTTTGACGATCGGATGGTGCTTCATCCTTCCGCGGTTCGCGATGGCACGGGAATGCTGCACTTGTGGTACAACGGCGTCGGACCGAGTGGCAGCTTTCGAGTCGGGCACGCAACCAGCCGCGACGGCGTTCATTGGGATCGGCAAAACAACGGAAAACCCGTGCTCGAACCGTCACAAGTTGGTGAGTTCAAAGAAGACTATGTTTACAACGTCCATGTCCGCATCGGTGAAGGAAAGTTTCACATGTGGTACAGCGCGGCCGCGGAAACCTACGGATCCGGCGGCCATAACTGTTTGACATACGCTTCCAGCGAAAATGGAACGCATTGGACGAAGGACTCCGTTCCGACTCTGATCAGTGGCCCTCGCAACAGCATCGATTTCTACGCGACGTTTGCTTGCTTTACCGTCCGTCGCGAAGATGGCCTATGGATGTACTATTCCGCAGCAGACAATAAAGACAACTATCGCGTAAGCCTTGCTAAACAAAAATGACGTTGAGGCTCTCGCTTCAGTTGACTGACGGGCATTTGGATCTCCGCGGTCGCGATACCGCGATGTTGAGCCAGTTTCAGTAGCGAATTCCGCATCACACCTTCGAGAATGGAACCGCTCAATTGCGGTGCATGGAGTTGGTGTACTGGCCCACTGATTTTTGCGCTTAGTGAGCCAGATCGCAATACACTGCTGAATCTCAAGTTGTTGTGAATCTCGTAAGACCGTCATGCGAGAATCCACGATGACCAATTTACCTCAAATCCCGCTACCCAAGAGCTGGCTCGCTTGCCAAATGACTTCCATGTGAATACGCCAATAATGCCACCATCGCAGTTTGTTACTGGCAGTTGTGAAAAGTTGTTATCCCCAACGATGAAAAAAACAACAATGATAAAAAACCTCCTTTCCGCCGTACTCATCCTAACATTGCAAACCGCAGCGTCATTTGGGCAAAGCGGCGAGATGATCAGGCGTGACGTAGACATCGACGAAGGCATTTCGCTCCACGTGGTCGAACAAGGTGAGGGAGAGCCGCTGATTTTTATCCACGGGGAAGCGGAGCATCGCGGCGTGGCAGGCTGACCGCAACGAGCGGCAATCCGGCATCGACTGGCAATTCTCAACCGACGATGCCCGGATAAAACTCAAACGGCTCTACCCGAACGTTGAGATGTGGTAGACTACTAGACCAAGTTGCACAGGCGTTTGGCATCCATCTATCCCATGCAACCAGGTTAAATAAAGAGCCCGTACCAAATTCTTCTTCGTTGACGCCCCACGAGCTGGTGGATATCCTGAGGCTTGATGTGGTACCGTCATGCGCCCTTCACACGCCGCCCAGCCTGGGAAACGACCGATGCGACTTTTTTTCATCACGATTACCATCATCGCACTCACCTCGTGTCTCGGCTGCGGCTTGAGTACCGGGCCGGCTGAGCCCGCTACGCTCAATCCCGAGCAGGAGCAGGAGATCCTGGACCAGGTTGAGGGTGCGGCGGCAGAAGAAGAGGGCAAGTCTTAATCGAGTTTTCTTCAGATTCTTCACAGTTCTAGGAGCTTGTCATGAGTCGGCGAAGGAGCGGTTTTACGTTGGTCGAACTACTGGTTGTCATCGCCATCATTGGAATTCTCGTCGCGCTACTCCTGCCAGCCGTGCAGGCGGCGCGGGAAGCCGCGCGACGTATGCAGTGCGCCAACAACGTCAAGCAGATTGGTTTGGCATTCCAGCTTTACCACGATTCGTTCAAACAGTTCCCCTGGGCCGGACGAAACTTTCCTAATTCTTGCTGCAACTCTTCAATTCGCGACTACTGGACCTGGGCCTATTATATCTTGCCCTACATGGAACAACAGAATCTGATGGATCAAACGAGCAACGCAGTGGTTTATGCGACACCCGTTCCGACCTTGTATTGCCCCACGCGCCGCGCGCCGAACTTGTACAATAATACGAGCCGCCTTGATTATGCCGGCAACTCGGGTTCCAGTACCAACCGCACCAACACCAATGGCATGTTCGTACAATCCAATCGACTGCAGATCGCGATGAGATCGGTGACCGACGGCACATCCAGTACGATCTTGGTCGGCGAGAAGCAACTTCATCCCAACAAATTGGGTGGCATCGGCCATTGCTGCGACGACAACGAACCGTTCGTCAACACAGGCTGGGAGGTCGACATCGTTCGCCATGGCGATCGGCCACCTCGCAAAGACAAGGAGCACTCGCTGACAGGTTCCTCCCAGATCTTTGGGTCGCGGCATCCCGGCGGCATCAACGTGGTGATGGTTGATGGTTCGGTGCAACATATCCCTTGGGAAGTCGATGGCGCTACGTTTCGCAACCTCTGCGTTCGGCACGACGGCAATCCAGTGACGATGCCTTGACAAGGCAAACTGCTAGAGCAGTTGGTTTTGCGACGAGCTGGCGCGGCGTGTTTCCAGCAGAGAGGCATAACCAACAGGTGTTGTTCAATGCGTCACGGAATTCTGTCGATCACGATGCTGCTTGGCATGGGCTCGGCCTGGGCTG
>PBSM01000216.1 GCA_002726245.1 Planctomycetaceae bacterium
CCGCCAACATTGCCGCCTTGCCTTTCGTTCGCAGGCTCACGAAACGCAAGGCGGCAATGTCAAACAGTTGAAAGTACAGAAAGAAAGTTACACCACCACACGGTTGCTCGGGCCTACCGTGAATTAGAAGCGGACGGAATTGTCGTGTCACGCCGTGGAGCTGGAGTCTTTGTGTCAGAAGGAGTCTCTCCATTGGCGAAACGAGAGCAGAACAAGATTCTCAATGAACGGATCGACATGTTGCTTGCCGAAGCCAGGCAAATGAATGTCGATTTGGAAACGCTGACCAAGCTGCTTCGACAGCGCGATCGGCAGATGGGTTGAAACAAACCGAGGACAACGCAATGAGCGAACTAGTAGTCGAGATCCACAACCTCAGCCGACGGTTCTGGAAGAAAACGGCGTTGGATGACGTCACGCTCGAGATCCGACGCGGCGAGGTCTATGGTCTCGTCGGCGAGAACGGTGCCGGCAAGACAACACTGATCAAGCACATGCTGGGATTGTTGAAGGCTCAGACGGGAGAGGTCTCGGTCTTCGGTCTCAAACCCGTGGACGACCCGGTTGGTGTGCTGGGCCGAATTGGCTATCTATCGGAGAGCCGCGAGATGTCGGAGTGGATGCGAGTCGGAGAGCTGATGAGCTACACACAAGGGTTCTTTCCTAAGTGGGATGAATCATTCGCCGAAGAGCTTCGCGAGATGTTTGATTTGGCCAAGAACCAGAAGATCAAGACGCTCTCACGAGGTCAGCGTGCGCGAGTTGGCCTGCTGCTGCGTTGGCTCATCGCCCGGAGTTTCTCATTCTGGATGAGCCTTCGTCGGGCTTGGACCCGATCGTCCGGCGAGACATCCTCGCCGCCGTGATTCGTACCGTGGCCGGCGAAGGTCGAACCGTCCTCTTCTCGTCTCATCTGTTAGACGAAGTTGAACGCGTCGCCGACCGAGTCACGATACTGCATCAAGGCAAGCTCGTTCTAAGCGACGTGCTGGACGAGTTGCTTGCGAGCCACCACATGTTAACCGTTCGCTTCGAGCATCCGCAAGAGCGGACTCCAACTTTGGCCGGCGCGCTCGACTGGAGCGGCGAAGGAACCGAATGGACTTGTGTTTGCAATGGCAAGTCGAGCGACTGCGGAGCGAAGTTACTTCCGCAGGAGCGATGCTTGTTGAAGAGCGTCATGCGAACTTAGAAGAAGTGTTCCTTGCGCGAGCAAGATAGGGCGTTGGAGTTCCGCCTTGAGGCGGTCGCGCGCATGTTCGGACGAACCGGCTAAAGCCGGGACTCCAACGACTGAACGAATACACTCAACGAGAACAACCCATGCGATCGATACCCGCAGCATTGAGTTGGGAATTCTGGCGTCGAGACCGAAAGCAGAGCGTCTTACCGGCGCTCTTGCTCGTTGCTGCTGGGCTGATTCTGTTGATGTATTCGGCACTCCGCTTGCCGGAGCAAGAATATACGCAGATGGCTCCGGTTCTTCACGCGACGCTGTTCTCGATCTTCGTGCCGATGTTCACGCTTTACGCGAGCAATCTCGCGGGCGAAGCAAACCAACGTTTCACGTTGCCGGCAACTTCATGGACCCTTGCCGGTTGGCCAATCTTCAACGCATGCTTGCCGTCGCCGGGTCCTACCTCCTACTCGCGTGGTTTGCCAATCTATTCGGTGCCCAATGGCCACTCATCAAACCCGCGGCCTTTGCGGTGTGCATCTTCGTCTGGGCTCATGCAGTCGGTTGCTTGCTGACCGCGACTGAGAAGTGGCATCCCCTTCTTGCATTCTTCGTCAGCACATTTGCCTGCATCGTCACCTTCTGGCTGGCCCAGAGAACCTTCGATGAACCGGGGATCCGTTCTGGAGCAGCTTCGAAGCTTGGGAAGCAGGAGCACTGCTCGTCGCCACGGCCGGCGGATATCTCTTGGCAGTCGCAAGCTTTTCCTTGGCGAGGCAGGGGCGAGCTCAATCGATCGCCGACATGCGATGCGTGTGTTAGAGAAACTCGAGTTCCGGCCTAACGTGGAGCGATCGTTCAGCTCTCGTTGTGCATCACAACTGTGGGTGGAATGGCATCTCAAGGGCTACAGCTTGGCAGCAACGGCCGGATTTGTGACGATCCCACTGGCCGTCTGGTTCTGCTCCGGATACTTGAATCCCAAAGAGGTGGTTGTGATCATTAGTGCCTTCACGATGATGGGCACGATGGCAACGTCGCTGTTCGGTATGTTTCTTGGTCAGCAGGGTGAGCAGTTCGACGTCAAGGAGTTTGTCGCCGTCCGCCCGCTGACCGATACCGAACTCGCGGATGTGATTCTGCTGAACACAGCCAAAACGTTGCTCCTGGGTTGGATTGTCTGATGGGTCGGAATGGGTCTCGCGCTCGGCTGTGCCTTCGTCGCTGGAACTGCACCCACAACACCTCAAGAGTTCTTCGACCTCAACGTTCCGCCGGAAACGTGGCCGCGGGCCGCTCTGTACTTCGCGGGAACCGTGCTCGCGATCTATTAGTCGGTTGGACGTTTGCGAGTCTCGGCGCGACCGGCATCCTGTTACGGCCGTGGCTGTTCCTTACACTGGTCTTCGCCGGAATCGGCATTCCGCTCTCAGTTCCTTTCATCTTCCCGCATCCAATCCCCGCCACCGTGATTTGGGCGCTGCAAGTCGGGTACATCAGCGCTATCATCGGCGGAACGCTCTTCGCTTTTGTGATGTCTTACCGTATGAAGCTGATCGGGACGCGGCGGATTGCGACGAGTGCTGCTTTATGTGCGCTGCTGGCCGTCGGAGCGATACTGGTCTTGAACTTTGACCCGGCGTCGTCGCTCACCTATCGCGCGATGCAGCTATCCAACTGCGTGTTGCCCTTCACGGCGCTCGCCGCCGCACCACTCGCCGTCTGGTGGAACCGGCATCGGTGAACAGGGCCTTTTGCTTTGCTCATCTGACATCGTTCGTGCCGACGCGAGGGCACCTAATCTCTCGCGAACCCTGCCATCACCGAATCGACATCGCTTGCCGAGGGGCTCCGGCGCTGGCCGGCGGCAAGACGGGCGGCCATGACGTCTGATGCGAGCGGGTTGAGATTGTCAGCAAGACCGAGCGTGTGGCCAAGTTCGTGGGCGATTACCGTTAGCAAATCGATCTGCCCCGATGTCAAGTCATCACTGGTCTCCGGCGAGTCATCCATGAACCAACCCAAGCCCGCGGCATCGACATCGAGGAGCAGCACGTTGTCGTACGCCAAGCCAAGGAGGTCGCCTTCCAGATCGACGATGCGGAACTCAACCCGGCTGAGACTCGATACGAGCTCATTCGAGATTCCGGCAGCCGCCCAGAGAGAAACGGCCGCGTCTCGGAGTAAACCGATGTCGTCCGATCCGATCTCATTGCCGCCGCTGCCGACTGCACCGCTCAACCTCAACGGTTGGGCGACGTTGAGCGTCATGTTGTTGACGGCATAAGACGGGACGAACACGAAGCCATTCGGAATCGTTGTCCCGTTAACGATCGCAAACGTACCAGTTACCGGAAAGGCCGTTAGCGCCCGGAAAGTCTGCACGCTTGTCGGCTCGAAGTCGTCAATCAGCGACAGATCCAACGTCCCGTCGAGTGTTGCAGCACCGAAGATTTGAAGCACATCGTACTCACTACCGGCACTCGGTCCGCCGATTTCGATTGCAAGTGTACCGTCCGTCTCTTGAATATAGTTACCAAAGATGGACAGCCTTCCCGGACTCATGCCGGGAGCAACGATTCCACCGCGGTTGGTTACGCTAGCAAAAACGGTTCCGCTACCACCGAGCGTTCCTCCTAACAACTCGATGATTTCCCTCGAAGGGGCGGAGCCAACAGGCACGAGTAACGTGCCATCGACGATTGTTGTTCCGCCCGTCTGGCTGAAAGTCGGAGTCGTCAGCGTTCGAAAAGCCGGGATCGTGATCGTTCCGGACGTCTCGAACGTGGTGTCCATTCCGGTGATCGTGACGCTGCCGCCTTCGATCGTTCCGCTGTTTGTGTGCGCTGCCATCTCGGCATCGATCGTCAAAGCAGACGTCGCAGTGATCAATCCCTGATTGTCCACAACCGCGGTGATCGTACGACGATTGTCAGCCCCGAAGATCGTTGACGGTTGGAAAAAAAACCGGCCCGTCGGCTCATTAACTAACGTGCCGTTATTGATCACCACCGTCACATCATCACCGATCGAGGATCCGCCGAAACCGGGCATCGCTTCCAGATCGAGGCGTCCACGGTTTGTTAGATCGGCGTTAACCGTGAAGACCACATCGCCAAATGTGTCGTCTCCGACAACTTCAAGCAGTCCGTCCTGTTCGTTGGTGATTACGCCGTTGGCAACCGCCTGGCTACTCTGGACGCGGAATGTTCCCGAGTTGGAAACAGGAACGCCGATGACACCATCACGCAGCTCGAGCATCGCCTGCCGAGCAATTGTTAGAGTACCTGCGCCGTCAATTTTGGAAGCAACTCGCACGATCAGTGATACATCTGCGCCAACGGTCAGATCCGTATCGAGTGTTAGCGTGCCGTTGTTTTCCAAGTCAAGCTCGCCGAATCCGAATCCGGTTAGTGCCCCGCCATCCTGCAGCAGCGTTGTGTTAGAGATGTTTAATTGTCCAGCATTGATCTGGATCGTACCCGAATGAGCAAGCGTCGTATCGGGTTCGTTGAATGTGAGCGACTGGTTAACGACGATGGTGCCAGCGTTCGTTACATTCGCCTGGATCCGCCTCGCATTCACGTCGCCGCCAGTTGCTGGAGCCAATGAACGGATGCTTCCACTTGCTTCATTGGCGAGGATCGCGCCCACTACCTTCAGCGTCGAATCATCGCCAGTCGTATCACCTGGAAAGCCTGGCTCGGCCTCGATCTCAATCGTGCCACGGTTGGTCAACGTGGCATTCACGATAAAGACCGCGTCGCGGTGTGTGTCGTCCCCGCGGATCTCCAGCAAACCGTCCACTTCGTTCGTGATCGCTGCGTTAGCGACCGCGGTGTCCGTGCGGACGAGAAACCCACCGTGATTTGTCACCGGTGCGGCGACCGTCGCATCTCGCAAGTCGAGCAAACCGCCATCGGCAATCGTCAGTGTGCCAACACCATCGACCGACGAGCTGTTCTGCACGAGCAACGTCACCGCATCGGGGATCGTCAGGTCACTATCGAGAGTCAGCGAGGCAGCAATATCCAGGTCAATGTCGCCAGGACCAGAGATCGTCCCTCCCGCTTGAGTCAGTTTCGTGTTGATGAACCGGACTTGTCCGGTATTGATCGCCAGTGTTCCGGTATGCGTAAGCGTCTTGCCCAGTTGGTCGAAGGCCAGGGATTGATCAACATTGATCGAGCCGGCGTTGTCCACGTCCCCTCGGATTCTGCGAACGTTTGTGGCCCCGAGAATCGTGGGCTCAACCGAACTGATAACGCCGCTAGCTTCATTCGTGAGCACACCAGAGATCACCAGCGTGGCGTCGTCACCCAAAGGATCACCCTGGACATCTGGAATGGCTGTCAGCTCGATCGTACCGCGATTCGTCGCGTTGGCGTTAACTGTGAAGATCGCATCCTCGGAATCCGAGCCGCGAACTTCGACAAGTCCAGCCGCTTCATTCACCAGTGCACCGTTCAGCACGGCGCTGCCTGTCCGAGCCAACAGATGACCAAGATTAGTGACGGCAACGTCAACGGTTCCATCCTGCAAATCAAGCAGAGCACCGGTGGCCACCGTGAGCGGCGAACCGCCACCGATTCTCGAGCCGCCACGAACGGCTACCGTCAGTGTGTCTGGTAACGCAAGCGACGCATTGAGAATCAACTGAGCATCATTTACCAAGTCGAGACGCCCTGGGCCGGAGATCGTGCCTCCCTCGTAAAACAGGTTCGTCCGCCTGAGGCTCAGGTCGCCGGCGTTGATTCGAATCGTGGCATGGTTGGTAAGTGCATTGCCCAGCACGTTGAAGTCCAACGTCTGATCGATCTGCAGCGTTCCACGGTTCTCGACATCGGCCAGCAGCCGTCGCAGGTTGGTGCTTCCCAAAACGGAGGGTGCCAGCGAAGCAATGGTGCCGCCTGCTTCATTCGACAGCACGGCGTTGTTAACGGCAAGTGTCGCGTCGTCTCCAGTTGGGTCGCCATCAGATGCAGGAAATGCTTCCAGCTCGATCGTGCCCAGGTTCGCAATCGCAGCATTCGCGGTCAGCGTGGCATCTCCGAAGTCGCTATCACCCTGGACCTCCAGCAGGCCGCCGCCGCTATTCATCAGCGTTCCGTTCAAGACGGCGTTCGCAGTTCTTGCCAGTAGTCCACCGCGGTTGATAACGCTGACATCAATCGAAGCATCGCGCAAATCGAGCAAGCCACCCGCCGCAATCGTCAGATCGGCCGTCCCATCGATCGTCGATCCAACGCGATTCAGTATCGTCAAGGCGGAGGGAATCGTCAGTCCCGCGTTGAGTGTTAACGTGGCGTCGGCCAGGTCGAGACTCCCCGGCCCGTTGATCGCGCCACCTTCGAAGACAAGCGTGGTCTGGCCGAAAGTCAGGCTGCCGACATGGATATCAATCGTCGCGTGATTCGTTAGAGTCCTGCCGACGCTGTTGAAGTCCAACGTCTGATCGATCTGCAAGGTCCCGCGATTCGTTACGTCGGCATCAATCTGACGGATGTCAGTCCGTCCCGGCAAGGTGGACTCCCTCGAAACAATCACGCCGCTCACGTCATTCGTTAAGGTGCCTCCGTTGATTTCCAGCGTTACGTCATCACCAGTCGCATCGCCCTGGAATCCTGGAGCGGCTGTTAACTCGATCGTTCCACGATTGGTCAGATTCGCGTTGGCGGTTAGCTTGGCATCCTGGAACATGTCGTCTGCGCGAACTTCCAGGAGGCCGCCAGGTTCATTGACGAAGACGCCGTTCAGAACCGCTGTCGAGGTTCTGGAGAGAACGTGACCTTCATTCGCCACGACGGCATCGATCGCCGCGTCGCGTAGTTCGACAGTGCCGCCCAAATCGATCTCCAACGTTCCTGAGCCGTTGATCCGCGAGCCGTTTCGCACGAAGACCGTCAGCGTGTTTGGAATCGTCAGATCTGCGTTTAGGCGCAGTGTTGCGCTGTTTTCCAGATCAACGCTGCCGGGACCATCGATCGAGCCGGCTTCGTGGAACAGGATCGTATCGGAAAGAACAAGCGAGCCGGCAGTGACGTCAATCGCTGCATGATTCGTCAGCGTCCTGTTCACTTGGTCGAAGAGCAAAGTCTGGCCAATCTGTACCGTTCCTCGATTCACAACATGACCGTGAATACGCCGAGCATCATTGGCTCCGGCGACGGTCGATGGAACGGTCGTGACCGTACCACCGGCCTCGTTGTTCAAGGTCGAGTTGTTAATAACCAGCGTCGCGTCGTCGCCGGTCGAATCACCCTCAATGCCGGGAACCGCTTCAAGCTCGATCGTGCCGTGGTTCGTGATTCCCGCATTCGCAGTCAAAGTCGCGTCGTTCAAGTCATCGTCGCCACGAACTTCCAGCAGACCGCCGACCTTATTCATTAAGACGCCATTCAAGACGGCGGTTGCCGTGCGAGCAAGCAAGTTGCCCTCGTTCGTGATGTTGACTTCGATCGCTGCATCTCGCAAATCGACGATGCCACCGAAAGCGATCGTGAGCCCACCGATTCCATTGACCACTGAGCTGCTCGCAAGTAGTAGCGTCAGCGTGTCGGAGACCGTTAGGTCGCCGGTCAAGGTAAGTGTGGCGTTGGAAACCAAGTCGATCCGGCCAGGGCCGTTGATCGCGCCACTTTCGTGAACGAGCTTGCTGTCGATGATGTTGAGATCGCCGGCATCGACGTCGATCATCGCGTGGTTCGTCAGCGTCGTTCCTCCACGATCGAAGTCCAGCGTCTGACCGATTGAGACCGTGCCGCGATTCACGACGTCGCCTTGAATTCGCCGTGAGTTTGTTGCGCCGGAGATGTCGGGCGGCAACGACGCGACAACACCACTCGATTCGTTGGTCAACGCACCATCATTGATTAGCAGTGTGGCGTCGTCACCTAAACTACCGCCGATGAAACTCGGCACGCCGTCGAGTTCGATGCGTCCGTAGTTCGCAATGTTTCCATTGGCTGTTAATGCTGCGTCGCCAAAGAAGCTGTTGCCGACGACTTGCACCACGCCGGTAGGACCATTAAGCAGATCCCCGTTGATGGCCGTCGCGCCTCGCGAGATAAGTTTCGAACGGTTGATCAACAGCGTTGCGCTGACTTGGCCGCCGGCAGGCAACCGTACCGGCACGTTATCAAACGGCAGCAGCACGGTGTCACCAGCAGTGGGCACATTGCCACTTTGCCAGTTCGAGGCAACGTTATAATCGCCACCGTTGGCGTTGCTGAAGACGGCGTCGGCAACGATTGCCTGGAACTGTGTCTCGATGCGAGCTGCCCCAAGCGCATTGCCCGCCAGATCGGTGATCTGCGGCGCGTCGATGACGAACGTGTAGTCTCCGGCCGCGATACCGGGAAATTGCAGAGTTGCCAACCGCCCGCCCCGACGTGCTGTAATCTCCGTTGGGAGGATCTGCGTGCCCTGGCTGTCTTCGAAGAAAAAGCTGTCGCTCGACAAGCCATCGAGCAAGAGCGGCTCCGAAAATCCGACATCGAAACTAAACGCGGCATTCGCCTGGATGATGTCATTCTGGCCCAGCAACAACGACGTGATGCTTGGTGCATCCGTGTCGATCACACTGGCAACGTCGATGGCCAAAGAGTTGGAAAGCCCGACATTTCCTCCAGTATCGACTGCCTGAGCAGTCAGGGTCACTATGCCTGAAGTCGAGCCTGGAAGAATCGCCTCCAAATCGAAAGACGCACTGAGATCACTTGCGATACGCTCACCGTCGGCGAACAGATCGACTCGCGCGACTTGCACATCGTCATTCGCAGCGGCATGAATCGAGACGGTCGATCCTACGATCGCTTGAATGCCGGCGAGGGCGGTGTCCGCGTCGTGAAGCGTGGAAATCGTGATCGTCGGCGCCAAGCCATTGGCGTCCGGAGGGAAGAAGTTCAGCAGCTCAACACCTGAACTGCCGACGGCCGCGACCGTTGTTCGACTGGCCTGCGCAAGGCCTTGCGCGCCATCGGAGGTAACGAACGATGTCACGAACGAATTCGTGTTGAGCGGATTCAGCGTGCGGAAGAGTTGTACTTCAGGTGCGCCGGCGAGGTCCTGAGCGATGCCTCCGAGGAGAACGGAGTTGGCGTTGGGAACGGCCATCGCCGTCGTGCGAATTCGTTGGTCAGTTCCCAAGCCTCCCACCTGCGCCAGATTGGCGGGATTCGAAACGTCAACGGTCGAAAAGCCTCCCAAGAATCTTGAGCCGACCATCAGCGTAGTGCCGTTGATGGCGAGCGAATCTGCGCCGCGATTGATATTCGTGGCGTCCAGCAAGGCGAGTGTATCGCCCGAGATGTCGATGGACGTCACGATGCCAGGGGCGTTGGATCCGCCTTGCGAGACGAAAGCAGTGTTGCCGCTGACGAGAAGGCCGTTGATCGGCGGGCCGCCCAAGTCCAACGCATCAACAATCCCGCCGGCTAAGATGTCAATTTGTACGATCTCCGAGCCACTGGCCACAAAGGGACGCAACCCAAAACTCGTGACGCGACTTGCGGTCCCGCCAACGTCGATCGTCTCATCAAGCATGGGACGCATTGCGTCGCTCACATCGACCAGATGCAAACCGGAATCGCCACCCGCAACGAGCAGCAGTCCCTCCGACGCAAGGTACGCGACGTCTTGATTATCACCGGGAAGAGCGACCACGGAGAGAATGATTGGCACGAGCGGATCACTGACATCGAGGATCGATACACCGCTTGTTCCCATCGCCACGAATGCCAGGGACTGGTTCGGATCGAGTAGCGACACGCCCGTTTCGACTTCGATGGCGTTGCCCGCGACTGCGACCGCGCCGACCGTGCCACTATTCGCCGCCGCGTCACTGAGTGGATTCAAGCCTGCGGCCAGAGCTTCTCCATCGTCGGTGCCATCGTTGTTGCTGTCCGCGTCGTTGTCCGAACTACCGATCGCGAATTCTGCATCCTCCGGCAGACCGTCGTTGTCGTTGTCTGGAGCCGTGCTCGCGGCAAACGCTGTGAATGGAACGATCGTTTCGCTGCCGCTCACGCCAGTCACGCCTTCGAATTCAGAAACGAAACCGTTGGCCGGATCAAACCGCACAACTCGATAGTTGGTTTCGGGCGGCAAGAAGAATTCAAACGCACCGTTCGCGCTCGTGAGCTCGCGTAATACCGGCGAACCCGCGACGTCCGGAGTCTCGATCGCGACGAAGTGATTCCCCGAAGCAGCAGCCGACGAGGGGCCTTCCGTTCCGTTGGAGCTATTGGCTCCGTTGTCGCCGCCGACAAGCGATCCCTGCGGAGTCAAACCGTGCCAGCCCGGTCGGGTTACGCCGGTGCCAGGGTCTGTCGTCACGGTCGTTCCGTCCGCCGATACCGTTGCCGTGCCTTCGATGACGAACTGGCCCGTCGCATGATCAATGCTCAGGAGATTCAGTTGCGTGCCAGGAGCCTCATCGAAGATGTTGGGAAATGTTAACGTCGCGGGCGTCGCAAAGTTTGCGACACCTGGCGCCTGGACAGTGACAGCAAAGATCTGCTGCAACACGCCGGGAGGGAGCATACCGATAACCAACTCG
This sequence comes from Planctomycetaceae bacterium, assembly GCA_002726245.1. GTDB lineage: Bacteria > Planctomycetota > Planctomycetia > Pirellulales > Pirellulaceae > PBSM01. The sequence continues at coordinate 10,737 of PBSM01000216.1, forward strand.
GGCGGCACCGTACTGATGCCTACCAGCGCGCTATTCCGGAACGCACCGCTCGGCGAAACAAAGCTGTTAGGCGGAACAGCAAGCGTCAGCGATTGACGCTGCAACGGCGTCAGCTCCGGCGCTCCCGCCTCGGTCGCCACAATCAGCGATCCAGTCGCGGCTGGAATGGTGCTCAGAATCGATATCTCCAGACGCGGCAAGAAGACTTCTTCCACACCCACCATTACGAAGTTGACTTCTCCGGGCACGATGTTGGCATCCAGCACTAGCGCGGGGAAGTAGATGCCTGCCGGTGCTTGGGCCGTCATCCCGTTGAATTCAACTTGCACGACGCCCGTTGGAACGGAATCGAGCGTGAACCGACCGTTTGCATCTGTCGTCGTAGAGTCACTTTCGAGACCCAGAAGGAAGACTTCGACTCCCGCCAGCGGCTGATCGTCGGTAGTGTTCGGCACCAGATCGGGGCCAGGATCAAGGACGACTCCCGTGAGCGAAGTTCCAGCCACCGGTGTCGTGCTGCCCGTCGTGAACGTGAAGGTGGCGACTCCACCAGGTGTACCATCGCCGTCAGCATCCAGCTTCACTCCGAAGGTGTCTGTAATCTGATCGCCGTCCACGGTGACTGTAACGCTCGAACTGCCGGGCAATCCATTCGTCGGAAAGAGCCACGCGAAGTCCGCGCTTGTCGATGGCACGATCGTCGCGTCGATCTTTGTCCCGCCAGCCTTTGCGAAGAAGGTCTGATCGTTCAGCGTTGTTGGATCGACCGACCGCGAGAACGTAATCCGAGGTCGAACCATGACTCCAACATCAGAGTCGCCATGGAGCGGTTCGACCGAAATGAGTGCCAACGGGCTCGAGTCGAATTCTACATCGACCGAGATCGTCACGATCGCTTCGTTGCCGGCTTGATCACTTGCCCGTACTTGTAACGGCTGGACTCCGGAAACGACTCCCGTGAAGATCAATTCGCGATCGATTTGACCGCTCGCGGTCACGGCAATCTGATTCGACAGACCATTGGCAAACTGATAAGTGACAAGCCCTTGATCAGCATCGTCGGTGAGCATCCCCATCAGGCGGTTGCCTGGCGAAACCGTCGCGCCGCTGTTTGGTGATTGGATCGACAGCGAGGGAACAACGGTATCAACTGTGATTTCTACGTCCACTGACGTGCCGACGTTACCGGCTACGTCTTCAGGCGTCGCCTGAAACGAATGCGGACCGTGTGTCAGCCCGGTCACACCGAAAGAAACAGAGTTGCTGGCGACTTCCGTGCCGATTACCTGACCGCCTTGGGAAAGCGTGACGGTTGCTCCCGACTCCGTGTCGCCCGTTAAGGTCACGTCCGAGAGCCTTGTTACGTTGTCGCTGTTGGAAATGCCCGTGTCGGTTGCTGGCGTGAGCCCAAAGTTGTCGAGCGTTGGCGGAGTCGTGTCGAGCGTGAAACTGAACTGACTCATTCCCTCGTTGCCAACGCCGTCGGTGGCGATCAGTTTGATCGTGTGCGGACCATCCGTCACGTCCGGCGTGAACGAGAAGCTACCATCGGGATCCACCGCGATTCCGATTCTTGCTCCACCGTCGATCTCGATCTCCAACGCTCCGATCCCAGTTATGTCGGTGACTGTTCCAACGATCGTTGCGTCGGAGGTGATCAAGTCTGTGTTCGTCGTTCCTCCCGGGCCGGTGTCGTTTTGGAGCGAGGCGGTCGCTTGAGGACCGTCGCGATCGTCATTCAAAGCGTTCACGACGAGCAGTGCATCGATCGCTGAGATGTTGCAGTCGCCGTTGGTGTCGAAGAAACTCTCCACGGGGCCCGTCGGGGGTGCCAACGGTCCAGGCCCGTTCGCATTCAACTCGTTGATGATCTGAAGCACGTCCAGCGGCGAGACCACTCCATCGCCCGAGACATCAAGCGGAACGAATAGATTGTGAAAGTCAGACGCGAGTAGCTCGCGACCTTCGAGTCGCTCAAACAACGCGTGGCGGCGCTGAGCGCGGCGGAGCGGTGCTCTCCTGGTCCGTGCGGTCAGATTGCGGCGACATGCGAGCGCACCAAGAATGGAGCGTCGAACCATGGTCATCCCTTCGACGATGCTGAAAATCGGATTTATGACAATCGGCAACCAACGCGGAATCACGAGGGCAAGTCCACGCGTGCCTTGCTCTAGGTTCCAATTACTGCGACTGTAGGTGTTTGCGTCAACAAACGGACGCAACTCCGTAGTATACAAATCACGAAAACGGATCGCACGTATATTTCACATGAAAATACTGTGCTTTCGCGTATTTTAGCGGATTGGGGCCTAAACGAGCCACAAATCAATTAGACGCGGAGCGGCTCGAACAGTTCCCCAGGCCAATGATCTACACGCACGTTCTGAATCGTGGCGGGCGCGGCGTTGAGAGCCCACTCGATCGTCTCTGAAGTCACGGCTTCACTAGGATAAAACTCGAGCGATATCACGGTTCGCTTTCCAGGATAACACGCCTAGTTCGCTGACTCCGAACTGGAAATTGAGTCGTTACCTCTCTACCCGGAAAACCGTCCCTGCTCCCGTCCCACGACCCGTCGCGTACTCGATCTATTCGCCCCGCTCTCCCGCCACACGCTTCCGTCTTCAGACTCTTCGTCTCCCGAGTCCCTAACAACGGAACTCACGCCCCTTCATCAGCAGATTCTCAAACTCCTGCGAATCCCCAAGACCGACTACACTTCATGACACAGTTGCTGCCCCACGAATATTCCAAGATAATGGTGGTGAGATGTGCAG
>PBSM01000217.1 GCA_002726245.1 Planctomycetaceae bacterium
CCAAGAGCTTCGGCTCTTCCAGGTATTGGCCGAAAGTCTTGGCGACTTTCGCTACGGCCTACCCGAAAGCTAAGTCGAGACGAAGTACTAGGCTTCCCGGCGAAAGCACACGACTCGGAGAGTCGTGCAACAGTTTCAAAACAAAGCGATAGGTTCCAGCGCGGCAACGCTGGCCGCTGAAAGCCAGCCATCCTTGTGGTATGCTCTGTCCTGCGCCGGCCACCGTAAGTCGATCGCTTTTTCCACAAGAGTGTGACGTGTCACACGACATGGCTGAGTTACCTCCTAAGGAGACCTCCTTCGTGGCTGAACGGCGGTTGCTCGTGCTCGGAACGCACAACAAGAAGAAGGGAATCGAACTGCGAGAGCTGCTGGGACCGTACGGCTTCGACTTGCGCACCCTGGCCGACTTCTCGGAAGCGATCGAAGTCGAAGAGACCGGCGAAACATTCGCCGAGAACGCCCTTCTGAAAGCAACCGTCCAAGCGAAGCATCTCGGCTGCTGGGTACTTGGCGAAGACAGTGGCTTGGCCGTTGACGCTTTGGACGGAGCACCGGGCGTGTACTCGGCTCGTTTCTCTGGGCCAGAGGCAACCGACGAATCGAACAATCAGTTACTTCTTGAGCATCTAGCAGACATGCCACTTGAACAGCGCGGTGCCCACTATACCTGCCACGTTGTGTTGTCGGATCCGATGGGGAATGTGCGCGCCGAGTGGGAAGAGTGCTGCCGTGGCCGAATCCTCTTCGGCTATCATGGCACTGGTGGGTTTGGTTATGACCCGCTGTTCGAGATCCCAGAGTATCACATGACGTTCGGTCAACTCGGCTACCGCGTGAAGGCCGTCTTGAGTCATCGCTCGCGAGCCATGCGGGCGATCATTCCGCGACTCATTACTTTGGCCGCGGAAGCATGGACCGGCGAGTTGGCGGAGAGCGCAAAGAAATAGCGGGTTGGGAAGATGAAAGCCGCAACCCGCTGGGTATATGCACGAGGCCTCAGAATGTATCGCACGCTTTGTACAACGTCGTAACTCGCCCGAACACCCCTTTTTCTGCAAATAATTTGCCTTTTTTTCTGGGCTGCGATTTTGGTTGTCCAGCGACGTTATCCGGCGGATGCGCATGTTCCGATTCTCGATGTCAACTCTGATGATCTGGCTAACTTATGCGGCCATCATTTGCGCTCTGATCGGTACGTTTACGATCGCCCGGCAGCGAGTCTTAGCTTCGCCGAATCCTGCCGCCGAGCAGGAGGATTGGGATCAGTGGCGCGACGAGGCGGCTCGTCAGGGGAGCGGTAACGGTCCGGTGTCACGCCGCGTCCCCAAGACGACCGAACCGCCAACACGCGTGCTACTGCGGGATTACTTCGCCACCAGCCTGATCACGCTGATCATCCTCTCGACCGCCCTGTATTTCGCGACGGCAGCAATGATCCGAGGCGTCCTCTCCGGCCCAGCCTTCGAGCCCGATTTGGAAGACGTCGGCTGATTGGGCAAGTTGGCAGCGGCAGCCGACTTTGGAGGAAACTCATAGTGTATTTCGAGTTTCTTTTCAACAAATCTCCACAACGCGCATATAGACGGCTAGAGACGCAAGGTAGCCGGAATGACGCGTAAGCACGAAACCGACGAATGGCTGATGGAGCAAGTTGCCGCCGGGTGCCGCGATGGCCCGGAAACGCTTGTCCGCCGTTACGCCAGCCCGCTGCTGACATTCATCCAGCGGATGATCGGCGACCGGCATCGAAGCGAAGAGTTGTTCCAAGAGGTTTTCTTGGCGGTGTGGCTAAAACGAAAGCAGTATCAGCCACCGCGCCCGTTCCGTCCGTGCTGTTTGCGATCGCTTCAAACCGCTGTCGGGCGGACTTCCGGCAGCCTCGCTTGACTGTTGTGTACGACGAACCAGCGGCAGTCTTTAGTCCAGACACAGGCGACTCGCCAGTCGAAGCAGCTATCGCAACCGAGACGGAGCGGCTCGTCGCGACCGCGGTGAGCAAGCTTCCTACGCGTCAACGATCGGTGGTCGTGCTTCGCGTTTGGAACGGAATGGCGTATGCCGAGATCGCTCAGATCCTTGGTCGTAGCGAAGCGACGATCCGCTCACACATGCATCACGGCCTTGCGCCGATCCGCGTTATCTCGAACCGAGACTGAATCAATAGGCAGAACGATCGAATGAGCAAGCAATATCACGTCATCGACCTCGTCGATGACTATCTGCATGATGTACTGATCGCTCACGATGCGGAATACGTTGCCGCACATTGTGAGTCTTGCTCGGTTTGCGCCATCGCACTGGCGGAGGCGCGGCAGCGAGTCGATGCGTTTGCCAAACTGCCACCGGCTGAGCCGTCAGATCGTCTCATCAAGAGGACATTGACGAAGATCGTCTCCGTCGCAGTGCATCGTCGTCGGACGTCGTGACGAGCTAAGTTTTTCGTCGGTGTTTGCGCCGCAGCCATCGTACTGATTTTGGGCGGTTTTCACATCTATTACCGCAGCCTCGCGCCGTCGCCATACGATCTCCGTGTGTTGGGCCAACAGCAGTGGCGGCCCGGCTCGCGAGCGGCGTTGCACGTCGGTGTCTACAATCGATCGAGCGGCCAGCGACTGCCGGGCGTTCCCGTCCGCATCGCGTTATGGAACGGCAGTACCGGCCACTCGCAAGTCCTGGCCAGGTTCGACACTGCCCGCGGGGACGGTGCGCAGTCCTTCACTGTCCCTAATTGGCGGGATGGCGAATACGAGTTGCACGTTTCGTCGCGAGTCGGCATACACCGACAAGAGATCGCGCGACCTCTGAAGCTACGTCGCGAGTGGAAGCTCATGCTGAGTTCCGACAAACCGGTCTATCAGGTGAAGAAGCCAGTGGTACGATCGAAGGAAGCTATTTCTCCGGTCAGCCAGTAGTGGACGGTGTGGTCGAAGTATCGGCTCGTACCAAGGGCGGCCGAGACCGCATTGCATTCGCTCGATGCTGACAGCTACACGCCAGCTTCTTTAGAAACGGAGGTGACAAGGCGACGCGGGTTGGGACAAGTGAAGCGGGCTTGGATCTGGGTCGGACTGATTGGAGGCGTTGCTTGCCTGTTCTGGATCGGATCGCGAGCAAACTGCTTGGAGGTCGTCGTACTCTCCCTCGTATTGTGCTTGTTGATTGCGCTGATGTTGCCTGCCGTGCAGAGTGCGCGCGAAGCTGCGCGACGCATGCAAGCTTCCAACAATCTCAGGCAACTTGGCTTGGCGATGCACAACTACCTCGACGTTAGTGGGCGTGTCGTCGGACTGCCAGTGGAACCGGAACATGCCAGCAAGGGCCTGGCTACCGGCCGCGTCAGGCAATGGTTTCCGGAGACGCTCTTATGGCGTCCCGAAGTAATTACCAACGATCAGGGCATAGCCACGCTCGATATTCCTCTGGCGGATTCGATTACGACGTGGCGATGCACGGCCACAGCGGTTTCGCTCGAAGGCCAACTCGGTGGCCAAGAGTTTCCACTTCGGGTGTTCCAGCCCTTCTTTGTCGATCTCGACTTGCCAATCGCGTTGACTCGCAACGATGAAGTCTCCGTCCCGGTCGTGGTTTACAACTATTTAAGTGAACAGCAAACGGTTGAGTTGACTTTGCGAGACGCTGCGTGGTTTGATCGCATCGACGATGCGGAGCCGAAGCCCCTGGCGATCGAACTAGGACCAGGCGAAACGCGGTCGCTAAGGATCCCGATCAAAGCGACGCGAGTCGGCACGCATCAACTACAAGTGACGGCTGTCGGATCTGGCATTGCCGACGCGATCAAACGTGACATCGAAGTTGTACCGGATGGCCGCGCCGTGGTTCACACCAGCAGTGGCACGCTCGGCCAGCCGGCGTCGATCTCACTCCGGATCCCCGACAACGTGATCGAAGGCAGCGTGCGGGTCACGGCGAAAGTCTATCCGAACACGTTCAGCCAGCTCGTCGAAGGACTCGACGCGATCTTCAAGATGCCTCACGGTTGCTTCGAGCAGACATCGTCCAGCACCTATCCGAACGTGCTGGCTCTTGACTACCTGAAGCGGAATCAACTGAGCTCTCCCGCCGTCGAGGCGAAGGCTCTTCAATACATCAACCTCGGCTATCAAAGACTCGTCAGCTTCGAGGCGGAGGGCGGCGGCTTTGATTGGTTCGGCAAACCGCCTGTGCACACAACGCTGACGGCGTACGGGCTGATGGAGTTTGAGGACATGGCCCAAGTCTACGATGTCGATCCGAAATTGATCGCTCGCACTCGTGCCTGGTTGCTGGCGCAGCGGCTGTCGGATGGCTCCTGGCCCGCACAAGGACGAATGCTGCACTACGATCCCACACGTGGTCGCGACGACGCGCGGCTGATCACAACGGCCTATATCGCCAGCGCCGCGTTCGCGAACGGAAATGACGAGCCTGCCGCCAAGCGAACACTCAACTACCGCTTGCGCCATCGGGCTGAGACGATCAAGGAGCCCTACACGTTGGCCCTCATCGCAAAAGCCATCGCCGAGATCGATCGCGAGAACGCAGCGCTCTCCCGCTACCTGGATCGGCTCGATTCACTGAAACAGACGGATACTCGCGGCGGCCGAGTCTGGTGGTCCAACCAGCAAGGATCTCGCACGGTGTTCTACGGCTCTGGTCGAGCCGGAGATATCGAAGCCACTGTGATGGCGACGCTCGCCCTGCTGAGGACGGGCAATCACCCACGCACTGTCCGCGGTGCGATGCAGTGGTTAGTCGCACAGATGGACAGCAACGGGACATGGCACTCGACACAGGCGACCGTTCTGGCGCTGAAGGCGCTCGTGGAGGGAACTGGGACGGTTGGGGCTGAGCCGCGTAATCGGGAGATCGTGTTTTCTCTCGACGGACGCGAGTTGCGGCAACTCACGATTCCAGCCGATCAAAGCGATGTGATGCAACAGCTAGACTTCTCACAGGATGTTGAAACGGGCGAGCATCGACTGGCGATCGGCGACAAGACCCGTACCGGTTGCCGATTCCAACTGACTCTGAGATATCACCTGCCTGAGGCAGCGGTCGAAGAAGAAAGTGATCCGATCTCGATCGATGTTGTTTACGATCGCCGAGTGCTGCGAGTCGAAGAGCACGTAAACGCACGTGCCACGATTGTTAACAACACGCAACGCGACTTGCCAATGGTGATGGTCGATTTGCCGATCCCCGGTGGTTTCGTGGCTGACACGGAGGCCTTGGACAAGCTACTTCGTTCCGGCGCAATTGAGAAATACGAGCCGACTGCGCGACAGATCATATCTATCTGCGAGGACTTGAGCCCGCTAAGCCGCTCGTGTTGCATTATCGCTTGAAGGCCACGATGCCACTGAAAGTTACCGTACCCGCAGCGGAAGTACATGAGTATTACGATCCGGCAGTACGCGGCAGGAGCGAGCCGAGTTCGTTGGAGGTGACGCGGCAAATGCCTGCGATACCGGCGATGCCGATCGGATGACTTACGGCGATAACATCTGATCGAGTGCGGCGAGGGCGATGCCCCAAGGGGGGCGGGAACCCTGGTAGGTGTCCCACCAATTGAGAAGGATGTCGGCGACATCGGCCGGTTGGGCGACATCGACTCGCCAACCGGAAATCGCGGCAGCCAGCGTGTCGGCCGAAAGAGAAGAGAGCTCGACGACCGCGGCGCTCTGCAGAATCGGAGGTAAGGTCGCGAGTTGAGCGAGCAGCGGCAAGCGATCTCCGTGGACGCGCTCACCGAAGATTGGCAACTCGTGGTTGAGTTGGGTTAACAGCCAGCCGATCCGTAATACCTCGGGGAGCGCGGGCACAATATTGGTCAATACCGCTTCCACGCGAATGGTGTTGTTCGCTAGATGCGCGACACCGCCTCCGCCGAACGCTGGATAGACCAAGGCGATCTCAGCTCGCTCCGGCAGCAGCTTTGGATCGGTGAGGTCTGCGAAGGATCTCAACAAGCCGGGCCCTCGTGCTTCCCAGTGTTGGCGAAGCGGGCCACAACGATGTCGTAGTTCCCCGTCCGTTTGCGGCAAAGCATCGCGCATCGCCGATTCGAGATCGGCGATCCGACCTATCAACGCCGTGGCCGTCAACTCGGAAACGTTGTTCGGTCCAACCGTCTTCTGCAAGGCGCGTCGGATCAATTGCAAGTTCGATTCCAACTGATGCGCGAACGCGCACAAGTGGCTCCAGAACCGATCCTCATGAAGCCCGACGGTACGAATCTCTTGCGCTAGATTCGCCGTCGCGGCGAGGAGTTGCTCGTTCGGCTCTGGATTCGCGAATTGCAAACCACGCCGCAAGCCATCTGCTGCGTGGTAACAGCTCGACGTCGCACTTGGGATCCACTGCAGTTCCATTCAGGACCTCGAAATCGTTGTATTCCGACCATGCTGCCTTCGCAACTATAGCATCCCAGCCTGCCGCGTTCGCAGGCCATTCCGACCGGCAGTGGCATCCGGTATCATGGCGAGGCCGCGTTGTGGCCGGTGTTGCGTTAGTGAACCGCATCGACCCGATTATGCCGAGATCGAGAATGCTCAAACGAGCGATTGAAACTTGGACAGGACAAGACTCTAGCGAGTTGTACGACGTTGCGCGGTGGGGGAAGGGATACTTTTCGGTTTCGACCGGTGGCCACTTGTTAGTCCACCCTGATCGCGATCCGAAAAAATCAATCGACATGAAAGAGTTGATTGATCGACTGCAGGTGCGCGGATTGGACTTGCCGATTTTGTTGCGTTTCAACGGTATCCTCAAGGACCGCTTGTCGGAATTGAATTCAGCGTTCAGCCAGGCAATTGATGAACATGAGTACAAAGGCGACTACTCCTGCGTCTTTCCGATCAAAGTAAACCAACAACGGCACGTCGTTGAACGGATTATCGAATACGGCCGCGAGTTCGGTTTCGGCCTTGAAGCAGGCAGCAAGCCGGAGTTGCTCGCGGTTGTCGCCATGACCGACGCCGAGACGCCGATAATCTGTAACGGCTTCAAAGACGCCGAGTTTATCGAGATGGCGATGCTCGCGCAGAAGATCGGGCGGCGAGTCATTCCGGTCGTCGAAAAGTACACCGAATTGGAGATGATCCTTCACTATGCCGAGAAGGTTGGCGTCCGGCCTCAGATCGGTATGCGAGTGAAGTTAGCAGCGCGCGGGTCGGGTCGATGGCAAGGCTCTGGTGGCTTTCGATCGAAGTTCGGGTTGACCGTCAGTGAAGTCTTGCGGGCGCTCTCGGAGTTGGAACAGCGTGGAATGGCTGACTGCTTCAAGTTGCTTCATTTCCATCTGGGCAGTCAGATTACCAACATTCGACATATCAAAGACGCGTTGACGGAAGCGGCACGCATCTATTCTGACTCGGCGAAACGCGGTGCGGGATTGACGTATCTCGATGTTGGTGGCGGCCTGGGCATCGACTATGACGGTTCCCAAACGAACTTTGAATCGAGCGTGAACTACACGTTGCAAGAATACGCCAACGACGTCGTGTATCACATTCAGACGGTGTGCGACGACGCGGGAGTGCCACATCCCAACATCATCTCCGAAAGCGGTCGCGCGATCGCGGCTTATCATGCGGTGCTCGTCTTCGGCGTTCTTGGAGTATCAAGCCAAGGAACCGGACAGCCTCCACCTGAGTCGTTGCCCGACGACGTCGAGCAGCCGCTGCTGACGTTGATGGAGACACTCAAGCAAATCACGCCCAGGAACCTCATCGAGAGCTTTCACGACGCCCAGCAAGCACTCGACATCGCGATGAACTCGTTTGCCGCAGGCTATCTGCCGTTGGATCAGCGCAGCATCGCGGAGACTCTATTCTGGGCGATTTGCCATAGGATTCGGGCCGAGGTGCGGGAGTTCGAGCAAACGCCTGAAGAACTCAGCGATCTCGAGCAATTGCTGTCAGACACGTACTTCTGTAACTTCTCGCTCTTCCAGTCGATCCCCGACAGTTGGGCGATCAAGCAACTCTTCCCGGTGATGCCGATTCACCGTCTCGCTGAGCGACCGACGCAGCACGCCGTGTTAGGCGATATTACCTGCGATAGCGATGGCAAGATCGACCATTTCATCAATCTTCGAGACGTGAAGCGATCACTTCGCTTACACGAATTCGATGACGCCCCCTATTATTTGGCTGCGTTTCTCGTTGGAGCCTATCAAGAGATCCTTGGCGATCTACACAATCTGTTTGGCGACACCAATGCCGTCCACGTTGATATGTCCGATGAAGGCGAAGTCGTTCTCGAGCAACTCGTGCGAGGAGATACCGTCACTGAAGTGTTGAGTTACGTTAATTTTGAGCACAGTACGCTTATCTATCGTCTGCAGAGCGCCGTGGAATCGGCTGTGCGGGCTGGCTACATGACGCATGAAGACGCCGGGAGGTTCATCAAGTTTTACGAACAGGCTCTTCAGGGATACACCTACCTCGAGGAGCCGCAGGACGGTTAGTGACGAATCCCATGTCTATTGTCACCACGGTCGAACATCCTCTGGTTGCTCACCATCTCACGCGGTTGCGCGATCGCACGACACAGCCTGCTGAGTTCCGCTCGTTAGTTCGACGACTTGCGGCGTTGCTGGCGTATGAGGCGACGAAGGACCTGCGCGTCAAAGAGCAATCTGTGCAGACGCCGCTGACGACGACGGCTGGGCATCGACTGGATCAGCGTATTGGTTTGGTGCCGATTCTCCGGGCGGGGTTGGAAATGGCCGATCCGATTATCGACCTGATCCCTGGTGCCGAGGTCTGGCATCTCGGCTTGTATCGAGACGAAGAGACCGCACAACCAGTTGAATACTACAGCAAACTTCCACCGGGATATCCCGTTGATGTCGGTCTCGTGCTTGATCCGATGCTCGCCACCGGCGGCTCGGCTGTATCAGCGCTCGCGGCACTGCAGCGTTGGGGTGTGCCGTCGTTGAAGCTGCTATCCTTGATCGCCGCTCCGGAAGGAGTTCAAGAACTGAAAGTGCAATTCCCAGAGGCGCAAGTCTACGTTTGCGCGGTCGATGAGTGTTTGAATGACCAGAAGTTCATCGTGCCGGGACTTGGCGATGCGGGTGATCGAAGCTTCAACACGGTCCTTGAATAACCCGCTCGGAAACGCATCGCGATGGAAAGATTCATTAGCTTGTTTGGGCTGTTCGTGATGATCGGCCTCGCGTGGCTCATGAGTTCGAACAAGAAACGCGTTGACGTCCGAATCATCGTCGGCGGTTTGTTGCTTCAGTTTCTTTTCGCCGGGGTGATGCTATGGACACCGCCGTGGCGCAGCGCACCGGTCGGAGAGTGGCTCAGCAATGGTATCTCGTTGTTCTTCAACGAACTTCAGGGCTTCGTCGAAGCCGGTTCGGGGTTCATGTTCGGAATCAATCCACGGCCAGGGGAAGAGGGCCTTCCTCCATCCATCTCGTTGCTAAGGTCGTTCGCGTTTGGGGTGCTGCCGACGGTCGTTGTGTTCTCCTCGTTGATGTCGGTGCTGTACTACTTCGGCCTTATGCAGATGGTCGTTCAAGTCATGGCCCGCGTCATGCAAAAAGTGCTCCACGTGTCGGGAGCGGAGAGCCTTTCTGCCGCCGCGAACGTCTTCGTCGGGCACACCGAAGCACCTCTCGTCATCAAGCCTTACCTCCAAGGAATGACACTCTCCGAACTGAACGCCGTCATGGTGGGCGGCTTCGCGACGATCTCGGGAGGACTGCTCGCTGCGTATGCTGGCATGGGGATCGATGCGGGGCATCTCGTCACGGCTTCAGTGATCTCCGCGCCGGCGGCGTTGTTGCTCGCGAAAATCATGCAGCCCGAAACCGAAACGCCCGAGACGCTTGGCACGATCAAAGTGAGCACGCCGCGTCAGGGTGTGAACGTTATCGAAGCTGCCGCCATCGGGGCCACCGACGGCATGAAGCTCGCAATGAACATTGCGGCGATGCTGATCGCGTTCCTCGCGTTGATCGCGATGTTGGATGCTCTGATCGGTTGGGTTGGGTGGCAGTTGTATTTCCGAACCGGCAGCGGTGAGTCGGCCTGGTCGCTGGCTGCGGCACTCGGCTACTCGTTTGCTCCGATCGCTTGGCTGATGGGTATCGAAAGCGGAGACTGTCTGCGAGCCGGTGAACTTTTGGGCTTGAAGACCGTCGCCAACGAGTTCATCGCCTTTGACCAACTCGGGCGCTGGGTCCAAACCGACTCGGCAGTTGAGCTAAGTCCACGCACGGTGAAGATCATGACTTACGCTCTTTCCGGCTTCGCCAATTTCGGTGCCATCGGAATTCAGATTGGCGGCATCGGTGGCCTCGCACCCGAGCGGAGATCGGATCTGGCCCGGCTCGGCCTGCGCGCGATGATCGGAGGTGCGTTGGCGTGTTGCATGACGGCTTGTGTTGCAGGCGTGCTGATCTAAAGAAAGCAGAGGCACAGCGTTGCTTCAGTTCATCTTGCTTGGGATGACGTTCCAGATCACGGGAGCCGTGCTGCTCTTTGGTACGAAGCAATTGTTCGTTCGCCCGCGAGAATACATTCAGCTCAACTGGTTTCTTAGTGCGAGCTTGTTAGGTTGGAGAGACCACAAAAACCCGCACATGCTGGTTTTGGAAAAGTACCATGGTAACGTTCGATGCCTCGGGTCTCGTATAAGGCGCAAGCGTTTGCCATACTCGTGACTCGTTTCTTGCAATGGACCTGAGCCAACCCGGATTCATGTCGCAACCAGATTCAAGGCAATGCCTGTCCGCGTGGCGAACTGGAAAGCCGGTGCCACGACATACTCTTAAAATCCACCCCAAGATTTCAGAACATGGCTGTTGAATCCAACAATAACGTTGCATCCGTTCTGATCACAGGTTCATCCACGGGGATCGGCGAGGCGTGCGCCATCGAGCTTGATCGGCGCGGATTTCGCGTATTTGCGGGTGTGCGTTGCGAACAGGACGGCCAGCGCCTCGTCCAACAGACTTCGTCCCGTTTGGTGCCGGTGCTACTCGACGTTACCGACGCCAATGCGATCGCCCAAGCTACTCAGACCATCACCGAGGCGACGCGGGACTCGGGACTGGCAGGCTTGGTCAACAACGCTGGTATTACGGTGGCTTTCCCCCTCGAGTTCCTCCCGCTTGACGAGTTGCGGCGCCAACTGGAGGTGAACCTGATCGGCCCGGTGGCCGTGACCCAGGCGATGTTGCCGTTGCTACGGGCCGCGCAAGGGCGGATCGTCAACATGAGTTCGATCAGCGGGCGCGTGGCCGCGCCCTACGTCGGCGCCTATGCTGCCTCGAAGCACGCGCTCGAGGCGCTGAGCGACTCCCTACGCGTCGAGCTCCGTCACTTCGGCGTCACGGTCTCGCTTGTTGAACCTGGTGATGTCGATACACCGATTTGGCAGAAGTCGCGTGAGGCCGCTAATCGACTCGGCGACAAGATGGCCGAGGAATTGAGCGACCGAGTGTCCGAGGAAGTCAAGGAGAGCTATGCGGCGGACATCACGGCCATGCGGGCGGCGACAAGCAGTCTCGCGGAGAAAGCGATGCCTGTGGAGCGGGTCGTGCGGGCCGTAGTCCATGCACTTTGTTCTCGGCGGCCCCGAACGCGGTATCCCGTGGGAGCGAAGACTTGGGCAGCCATCCTCGTGCTGCGATTCTTGCCCGACGGACTTCGCGACCGAATCGTGCGCCAGAATCTCGGGATGAAATGAGCAATTCGCAACTCGGCCTGTCTGACAGGGAGCTTGAAACCATGGAGGCATTTCGGGAGAACAGGACAGCCGCGGTAACAGGGGCTGCTGGCGGGTTGGGAGCTTGTTTTTCCCGCAAATTGGCCAAGCGTGGTTACGCCCTGCTCGTCATTGATCGGCGCGAGCCACAAGTCCAGCAACTCGGTGACGAACTGGCGACGAAATATGGGATCCGCGCCGAGGCCCTCACAGCGGACCTGACCGACGACGACGCAGTCAAGTCGGTCGCGCACCGCTTGGCAACAACGCCCAGCCTGGAGCTGCTCGTCAACAACGCGGGTTTCGGTTTGGCGAAGTATGTCATCGACGCCGACGTCGAGCAGCATCTGGATATGATTCGTGTCCATGTCATGGCCACGGTGCGGCTGACGTGTGCTGCCTTGCCTGGCATGATCGAGCGGAATCGAGGTTCCGTCGTGAACGTGTCGTCCTTGGCCGCTTGGACACCGTGCGCCGGAGGAGTTCCTTACGCCTCGACCAAGGCTTACGTCGCGGTCTTCTCACAGGGCCTTCAGGACGAACTCCGTGACACGAACGTCCGGATCCAAGCACTCTGTCCGGGATTCGTCTACACCGACTTTCACGGTGCGGACGGCATGAAGAGTTTCGATCCAGAGAAAGTGCCCAAGCAACTGTGGATGTCGCCGGACGATGTGGTCGAATGCTCGTTGAAAAACTTGTCACGAAGGCGTGTGATCGTTATCCCCGGCTGGCGTAATAGCATTCTCGGTCGTTTTATGCAGATGCCCGTGTTGCAGCCTATCGTGCGCGCCATCGCTCGCCGGGAACGCTCGCACGACACCGAGGCCGGGGCAAACGAAAGAGGGAAGACCGACGGATAAGTCCAAGTCAATAAGGACTTCTCCCGTTTTCTCAATCTGGCCTAACATTGGGAGGAAGACTCACATAGCGAACGCTTGCCGCCATCGCGATCCGACTCGGCCGCTCGAATAGGCCAACAAACCGGTAACGCATAGCATGATAAAGCACCAACCGGTCGCTTTCCCGCCTCGAAGTCGTTCGGCTAGATCCAGCACCTGGACGAATTGGCTATCGACTCCGGCGAGTAGCGTGAGACAAAGCATCGCGGCATAAGCACCGGCTACGATGAGCGAGAAGATTGTCACGACCCAGACAGAACTCCAGTCGGGCAGTTGCGCGAGGTAACCTGCATACGCTAATTGCAGTCCGCAAATCAGCAACGAAGCGTACACCCAGCGATGCAGCAGCGAACCGTCTTGCACGCGAAAATGTTCGGCGATCTCTCGCACCGCCGGGATCATGCCGAATAGCGCGATGGCGAGTAACGCAGTCGCCAGCCAACGAACCGTGGCAACTTTGTCTCGATCCGCTTGGTAGCCGTGAACCGGCCCGTCTTCTTCCATGCTCTCGAGCGGCGGCGGTTCCGCTTCCGGGACTTCTGGTTCGCTGAACGCCGCTACCGATTTATGTGCGGCAGAGGCACGTTTTGAAGGCGTTTGAGCATCCTCCTGTAGGGAACGGCCTCGGTGCCGTTCCGTGGGTTCGGCCGTACCCGGCTGCAGATCGCTCTCTTCAGTCTTGAAACGTTCCTTAGCAGACCGAGTGCCAGGCTCGAAAACGCGTTCAGATTTCGGGGACGCTTTCTCTACTTCAGCCACTTCCTTCGCGGCCGGCTCGGTGATGCTGGTCGTCTTCGGTCGAGGGGGAGGCTTAGGGACGGACTCGTGCGGCGGCTGGTCTTTGGTCTCCGTTTGTTCAAGTTCCGGTTCATCGACCACCGGCGGAGGATCGAGTTCGGTCTTCTGCTGTCGTTCTTCCCTCTGTTTCGCCTTTAGTCTCTTCTTTTTCTTCTTCCGCTTCGTCTTCTCGCGCCGGTCATCACGTGGCTTCGCTGGTTCGGTATCGAAGATCGGCGGTGGCTCCGGATCGGGCACATCGACGAGCGAAGACAATGGTGTCTCGATCTTCGCAGACTTCGGGTTCGACTTAGCTTGCTTCTTGGAAAGCTGATCTCGTCGTTTCTCGATCGCGTTCTTTGGCACTCGCAGGCGTCTCTCGCACTTTGGGCACTTGATCGATTTACCAACCGATCCCAAAGAGACCATCAGTTTACAGCCACAGACGCAACGACACTTGAGAGGCATGAGAGAAAGCCAGTAGGCAGTGATCAGTACTCAGTAGCTAGCACCAAACGGAATTTGACCAAGGGTGCGCTCACATTGAAGTTTTACGCTTTCTACGCTTTCAAAGTTTATACAAATCCACCCGAATTCCATTTGGTGCTAGCTAGTGTCGTCGGCGAAGTCGAGCTGGTCAACGCTAGCACCTGCGTTACGGCTCGCGGAGGCGTGGCTCTATCCGATTCTTCGGTTTCCGCCGGACTCTCAGGGTGCCGATAGACCGGTCAGTTCTTCCGCTACGTCATTCTGGCTCGCGGGATTTGCTGCGCCTTGGTCAGCTCTACTTCGGGCGATCTCTTACTAATCACCAATGGAAAGCCATTGTCATGGAAGGCGATCGCGACTCGCTTACGCGGGACTCTGAGCCAAAGATTTGGCGAGAGCCGGCGTTTTACTTGCTGGCAGTGCTAGTAGCCGTTATCTATTTCTCGCGGATCGCGACGTTGCCGATTGTTGGCGAAGAACCACGCTGGGCTCGCGGCGCAGCGCAGATGCTTGAGACGGGTGACTGGATCGTACTTCGTCAGCAAGGCAATGTCTTTCCCGAACGGCCGCCGATGAGTTCCTGGGCGATGGCTGTCGCGGCATTGGCTTGGGGTGATCTAGACGCCGTCGCGGTTCGATTACCGAGTGCCTTTGCAATCGTACTGACCTGTCTGCTCATCTATGCCTACGCCCGCAGCTTTCTGTCTTCGACCGGCGCACTCGTCGGTGGTCTGGCTTATGGCACCTTCGGTCAAGTCTTGCAGATCGGCCGGCACGGCGAGTCCGAAGCGTTGTTCACGCTACTCCTTGGCGGAGCCATCTTGGTATGGCACCTCGGCTATCTGCGAGGTTGGACGCAGCTTGCGACGTGGTCTACTGCCTACTTTCTGGCTGCCGTGGCTGCGTTGTGCAAGGGGCCGCAGGGGCCGATCTACTTCGGAGCGGTCGTCTTCATTTACCTGCTGATCCGTCGCGATTGGCGTTGGCTGTTCGATTGGACACATGCCGCCGGCATGTCTGTTTTCGCCGCGACGATCGCCTGTTGGCAGGTCCCGTACTACTTGATGACAGACTGGAATGCGGTGCACGACACGTGGGCTGGGCTCACCAAAGATCGCTACATGGCACCCGGATTTGTTCAACACGTGATCAGCTATCCCATCGAGATTCTGATCTGCCTGCTGCCTTGGTCACCGCTACTGTTCATGTTCATCAGCCGCAAGTTTCGCGAGTTGAAGACGCCGGCGATCTATCTCGCGACGGCCGTTGCCGTGACGTTCCCGAGCGTTTGGTTTGCCCCGCTCGCACGAGGGCGCTACTACATGCCGCTGTATCCATGCTTGGCCGTCTTGATCGCTGTCGTCGTACATCGGTGCGCCACGCTAGCTGCCGATGCACCAGCGCACCGCGTCTGGAAGGGGTTCATGCTGCTCGGATCGCTTACATCGATTACTTTGGGAACTGGTGCGATTGTGGTTCTGCTGCTGCCCCAGACAGCGGAGGTGCTAGCAAGCGTGCCGCCGCTGATGCTGATAGCCCTGGCCGCGATTGGGTTTGCCACGGCTAGCATCCAGATATGGGCTTCGCGCGATAGCGGTCTGACGAGAACGGCCGTCGCGTCGGTGGCGTTCGCAGGGTTACTGGGCTTCACCTATACGGGGCCTGCTATCGACGTCTATGCGGCAAGGTGGCATGACTACGAGCCCGATGTCGCCAAGATGCGCGCCATGATTCCCGAGCCTGACGCGATGATCAGTCTCGGGCCGGTCAATGCAGGATTCGCCTATCACTACCGGAGTTTCGTGCGAGAGATGCCTTGGCCGACGAAAGACAGCGACTTGTCGGACGATATCGAGTATTTCTTTGTCATGCAATACGCGGACGACACTCCGGAGACGCATTACGTTGGTAGAGGAAGATCATGGAAGACCGTCCCGGGTCAGCTTCCATTCGATTGGGAAGAGATGGCGCGTCTGCCACTGGGCCGTCGAGTGACCGAGAATCCTACGGACATTCTCGTTCTTGCTCGCGTGTGCAGACCGGAGTCAATAGCGTTGCAGTCTGGCTCGCCAGCCGCCACTTCTCGTCGCTGAGCCACCGGACGTCCGTTGGACATGAAATGCAGCGGATAACTCGTCTTTTGCTGGCGAGAGCCTTTCGATACTCTTTAGCGACTTCTGCGAAGGAACGCGGCCCTCAGGGTGGAGTGAAGTTTATGAATCTGTGGCAGCGGCTGAGAGTCGTTCACCGTGCTTGGCGTTATCGACTTCGCTGCGAACCTCAAGAGATCGCCTGCGTTAGAGCGCACCTATCGGCTGGAGACACGGCCATCGACATAGGTGCCCACCAAGGTGCCTTCACGTATTGGATGCGGAAGCGGGTCGGTCCTCATGGACGCGTGGTCGCCTTTGAACCTCAGCCGGAGATGGCAGCGTTACTGCAACGCACAAAACAGGCATTCGGCACGCGTAACGTGACCATCGTGAATGCTGGTCTGTCCGCGGAGCCCGGTGAGCTGACAATGCATCGACCCGAGAACGCTCCGTCTGCGTGCGCGACATTCCAGCCGAACGCTTGGGAAGGCGGCGAGTCGTTTACAGTCCCCGTCGAAGCACTTGATCTCTACTGCATACATCACGATCTGCGCCCCATCAACTTTATCAAGTGTGACGTGGAAGGCCACGAGCTGCCCGTGTTTCGTGGCGCGGCAACAATACTCCGCGAGGATCGGCCGGTGTTGTTGTTCGAGTGCGAACAACGCATGCACGACGACGACACGATGCAAGACGTGTTCGACCTGCTGTTGGACCTCGGCTACGAGGGAGCGTTCTTCCGGAACGGGCAGCAGTGGCCGCTAGACGAGTTTCGTCCCGAGTACCAAAAGTCAGGAATGGCTCGGAGCGAGTATGCGAATAACTTCGTGTTTCTGCCGAGGGAGTCTCGGTCGGCACGGCAAAGACGCGGTTTGAATGGCGTAGTCCGTGGTTAGAAGTTCTGTAGAGGCGATTCAATGACAGAAAACCTGCTGACGAAAAAGCTTGTCTCGAAGTTGAGACGGCTCTATTGGAAGACGCTGCTGCGGTTTCAAGAGACCGTTACGGTGCCACGAAACAGGGCCTGTTCACCGTGTCGTGCGCCGACCATGTCATTGGCAAGGATCTGTACTGCAGTCGCGAGTTCGAATTGGGTCTGATTCTCGAAGCAACTGCTGCCCTGAAACAGGCGGCAAGTTTCCGGGCGACGGGAAGGGCACGATCATCGACATCGGCGCGAATATCGGCCCGATCGCGATTGCCATGTTGCAACTCGAACTCGTTGACAAGGCAATCATGATCGAGCCCGATCCACGGAACTTCGCTTTGTTGCAACGAAACGTCGATCAAAACCAGCTAACTGACAAAGTGATCTGCCTACCCTAGCAGCCTGTTGATTTCTGGTGACAGGAGGCTGCCGATGTGGGACCGGCGGTTCAAGCGGGAGAGAACAGGAAAGCCGGAATTGCGAG
>PBSM01000218.1 GCA_002726245.1 Planctomycetaceae bacterium
AATAACTGTCCGGTTTTCCGTGGCGTAAGCTTCCAGCTTGCGATAATGCGGGTTCGCAAGCTGGAAGCTTACGCCACTTATTTCTCGAACGATCCTAAGAACTTGGATTCACTTCAACCTTCGGCGTTCCTTGTTCGATATTCGACGTTCATGGTTCAGTACCGAAGCACCCGTCGTACCAGCAAGCAACCGACAGCAACCAGCACTGAATTCCCGGTCCAGACGCAATACGGCGGCAAGTCGCCCGACTTGGCCAGATCGACCCCGTAAGCCAGCAAGGGGTAATAGACGACAAGGATCGGTAGGAAACAGAGCAGGAAGCTGGTCCAGACGTCTGCGTTACGCAACCGCATGGCGAGTGGCGCTCCGACAAGAACAAATGCGAGGCAACTGAATCCATTCGCCCAACGTCTCCATGGTTCGGTTTGCAAGCGGAAGAGACGCGACTCGGCTCCAGTCAATTGCCCTTCTTGGCCCTGCCACTCTTCCCCAGCAAAGCCGGCGAAGTCGCCGGTCATCATCTGGTAGGCGGCCTCGGTCGCGAGTGATTGCTGAAGCAGAGCGATCTCAGTCCGCTGCGATTCGATTTCTGTGTTGATTCGTCGCAGCGGAGTATCGGATGGGCTACTCGAAGCACCTGCCTTATGGGCGGCGTCTGTCAAAGAGATTTCGATGTGCTCCGTTCCTTGAAACTCCATTCGCATCTTGTCACCGCGTTCAATCTCTCCGTTGGTAAAGGAAATCGACAAGGCTTCGCGCTCGGGGCTGGTGTGGATTTCGGCGTACTCGGCCCGGACTTCGATGGGTGGTTCATCTGTCGAGCTATAAACCAGCAGTGTGGGCCGGATCAACCGATGACCTACTACATCTTTCACGTTGATTTTCATACGACTTGTGCTATACGAGCGGTTGGATCGCAACATGCCATACGCGATTTGTTCCACCGATTCGAGCACAACCCGCTTCAAGCCGACTCGGCCCCACGAGACAGCGAAGTCGTTCAGCCACACGACTCCCGTGCTGAGGACGAAGGCGAACAATAACGCCGGAGTAAGAAGACTCATCGGCGAGATGCCAAGCGACTTGACCGCTGTGACTTCGTTCGAGGCGGACATCCGTCCATAGATGCTGCAGGCCGCGAAAAGCGTCGTGGCGGGCACGGCGTACAGCAGCGCCATCGGCAATGCGTACGGAAGCAGACGCATGACGGCACCCACGCCCAGACTCTGGCGAATGGCCTCTTGAGCCACAACCGCCAGCATCATCACGACCGTCAGACAGACGACAGTGACGACGAAGAGCTTAATGAACTCAGCAAGTATGTAACGCGTGATTCGACGCATCGACATTCCTTTGTCCGGCAGGTGTGGGCGAGCTTGGCTCACCTCAACGACTGCAACCTCCGTGCCAGAGTGCTATCCTGCTAAAGTCTAAGCACAGGACTGTAACAATTACCAGCTCGTCGTGAAACGACAACTCGTCGTGTCACAGTTCGATGGAGGAGTCGCTAGCATCCTTGTTCATGGCGTCTCGCACATGCTGCATGAGCAGGCAGACGGCTTTCGCGTAGGCGCGGATCGCCTCGCCGTGAATATCACTCCTTTGTGCATCGGCAGCACGATCGCGGGATGCGTCAAATTCGGTCCAGTCGGGATCGAGATTCGTTGCGGCCGGCGCTACGCGCAGCTCCGCCACAATGGTGGCCAGCGATTCGGAGACTTCCTCGGGACTGGGGCAAGGCGTTTCGGTATACGGGCCATCGCCGAGTTGCCGCGTTTCGCTGAGTACAACCTCTTTCGACCTAGCGTGGGACCGCTGGACGAAAGCGACAAGCCCGATCACCCCGCCGACGAACGCGGCAATTAGCCCGACAAGGGGCTGACCGATGACTCGAAGCAGCAGACCGACGAGCAAGCAGGCGGCCACTGCTACGAGAACGGCTGGGTGCCACTCGGCCGCTGCGTGCCTGACACCAACCTTTAGCGGTTCGGTCGCCTCGCCATTGGTTGCCAGATCGTCTCCAACGACCCGCACAACGATCACCGTGATGTTGTCAGGGCCACCGCGCAGGTTGGCCAAATCGACCAGCAACTGGGCTGACTCGTCGGGCGGCAGATTCGGGAGAAAGGCCGCGATTTCTTCATCCTTCACACGCCCGGTCAGGCCGTCGCTGCAGAGCAAAAACGTATCGCCCACTTCGATCGGCAACGGCCCTTCGATATCGGTGTCGATCTGCGAGCCGGGCCCCAGAGAACGCGTAATGACGTTCTTGGGAATTGCATTGGCCAACTCAGCGTCTTCCGGCAATTGGCCGCGCAGTTCCCAAGCCAGGCTGTGGTCGCGCGTGACCTGTTCAAGTTTGTCGCCGCGAACGCGGTAGACGCGGCTGTCGCCGATGTGGCCGATCAAGGCTCCTTGTGGCAGCATCACCAACATGCTCGCCGTTGTGCCCATATTGCGGAAGTCACTGTTAGCTTGCCCGCGACGATAGACTTCGCTGTTGGTCTCGACGAAAGCCTTCTCCAAAGCTTCGGGCGGTGAGAGCTCTTCGTACTTGCGATAGAGATGGGCGACACCGTCTACCGCCAGTTTGCTAGCAAGTTCGCCGGCCGCATGCGCCCCCATCCCGTCAGCCACGATGAAGATGTGCCCTCGGTTGCTTCGTTCCTCTTCATCGCTGGCCAGCACGACGGAATGCGAATCCTGGTTGTTGGCTCGCCGCATGCCGATATCCGTCACGGTGGCATGCTGAAGGCTCTTGTCCCAGTTCGAGTTTTGTTCCGCCATCGGGCGCCCGGTGTTTGGAAAGCTAGACAGTCAAAGGGTTTCGACCAGCGACGGCCAGCGGTTCATTCTAACCTCACAGCTGTTTCCGATGATAGCAGTCAGTAGGTCCGGCGAGCCGAGCGGGATCTGAATCGCAGAAAGTCGTAGCGTGTGCACTGCCCTGCAATCGCAAGATAGTGCCCAACCAGCGATTTCTTCACAGCCTGCCCGAGTGATGGTCGCCGCGACCATTCGGGCTAGTTCTGCCGTAGAAGGGTTTGTATACTCCCGCCCCTCATCTTTCGCGGATTCACCGCTGCGCGGATAGAACGTGACGAACCAACGATCCTCATTGCCGGCTCATATCTTGCTGCTCGCGCTAGCGCTTTGTTTGGTGCAGAGTGGCTGCGTGCGGCGAAGGATGACGATTCGCAGCAATCCCGCCGGAGCCGTTGCCTTCGTCGATGACCGGCGCATCGGTGTGACTCCCGTATCAACTCCGTTCACGTATTACGGCACGCGGACGGTCCAACTGTTCAAAGACGGTTACGAACCGCTCACAGTCAAACAGCGGTTCAGCGTTCCCTGGTACGAGTTGCCGCCGCTGGATTTCATTACGGAGAATCTCTGGCCGTATGAAGTCCGTGACGAACGCATCGTCAGTTTCGAAATGATTCCACAGCAGATCGTGCCTAACGAGCAGCTACTTGAACGGGCCGAGATGTTGCGCGGTAACACGCAAGCTGGTCACGTCACTCCGCTCTGGACTCTGCCGGTGGCCGAAACGCAACCGGCGACGCGGCTCGGTTTCCCCCAGCCCCCATCCAATCAGCTACCGCCGCCCACTGTAGGGAGCGGTGTTCTCCTCCCGCCGGGGTGATGACGGGAACGGGATACCGTTGGGCCCATATTTGATACGCGCTCCAGGCGGCCTCGAATCCAACAACGCGCGGCGAAGCTCACCACCGGGATCTCGCCCCATTCTGTCGCTGAAGATGCGGAAGTCTCGCAAGATCGGTTCGATTTGCCGCGAAGACTGATTCAAGTTGCGAACCGTCTCGCGGATGTCACTGTACAGCTCGTCATCGTGGATCAACCGGCCAAGTGTACCGTCCGAGTCGTTGATGGCTGTAGCGACGACGCTTAACTGCGAAGTCATCTGGTCCAGGTTCTGAGCTGCTCGGCCAAGGTCGGCGATGAGTTGTCGCCCATTCTCACCCAACGGCTCGGTAAACTTCTCGATGTTGTCCAGATTTCGTTCGGCCTTGGCCCCCATTCGCTCGAAGGTCGCCATGGCCTGGCGGGCATCTTGCATGGTGAGCTGCACTTCGCCGAACAACTTCGGCAGGTCGTGCAACGATCGCTTCATGTCCACCTTGAACTGCGGATCTCCAACGAACTCATCGAGCGTTCCCATCATGCGATTGAAGCTCTCCAAGGCGACCTCGGTCTGCGACAAAATACGTCCTATGCGATCGTCGTTGGCACCAAACGCCTGATTTAGGTTCGTTGTCAGGACAGTAACCCCGTCGGCCGCCGATTTGAACGAGTCGATCGTGCCTTCCAACTTCCCTTCGAGGTTTGTCAGCACCTGCAGCGGGTCCGACGCGACGAGCCCATCGGCCAGCAGATCGCCGTGCTGAACATACTCGTTCGCGGCCGCCGATGCGTCGCGCGTGCTCGGCGGAACAAACTCGACGACTGCGTCTCCCAACAGCGAAGCCGTCTTGATTCGAGCAACTTCGTCGCTGCGTAACTTCCGATGGTTGTCGATTTGGGCCTCCAAATCGACGTGGTCATCGAACAACTCGACACTCTTGATCCGACCGATCAATACTCCATTCTTTCGCACCGGTGTTTCGACAGTCACGCCGGGTGCTCTCGGAAAGCGTAGGCAAACGGTGTAGGTACCTTGAAGCAGCGATTGCCCACTGCCGAAGAAGATAATCAGCAGCGTTGCAAGGACGCTGGCCGCTACGACCACCACGCCGACTCGAAATGCAACTACTTTGTCGTTCATCGTTTCACAGGCCCCTTGCCGAAGAGGCTTGTTGAAGTTCCGTCAGCCGTTCGCCCGCTTCGCCGTTAATAAACTGGCTCACGCGACGATCGGCGCAATGGTCCAGTTTTTCCGGCGCTCCGTCGAAGATCAGTTGCGGTTCGTCAGGCTCCAAACGACTGAGCGGGAAAACCATGATGATGCGGTCGGCAACTTTGTGCGCCGTCCGCATGTCATGTGTAACGATGATGCTTGTCACATCGTTCTCGTTCTCGCTCTTGGTCCGCAGCATCAACTCGTTGATGACGTCGCTCATGATCGGGTCCAGCCCCGTTGTCGGCTCGTCGTACAGAATCAGTTCGGGGTTCATAATCAGAGCCCGAGCCAACCCGACTCGCTTCCGCATGCCACCGGACAACTCAGCTGGCTTCTGGCTGACGACAGAATCTGGCAGCCCCACCATAGCGAGCCTGGTCAGAACAAGGTCCCGAACTCTGGCGGGCGAGTAGCCTCTGTGTTGCCGCAACGGAAACGCCACGTTTTGCCCCACGGTTAAGCTGTCGAACAGTGCGGCGTTCTGGAAGACATAGCCGAACCGTGCCCGCTGCTGTGTCAATTCGCGGTCGTTCAGGCTGGCGAGGTCGTTCCCATCAAAATGCACGCTGCCGCTGGTCGGTCTGATGAGGCCGATGATACTCTTCAGCAGCACCGTCTTGCCACAACCACTTTCCCCGATGATCGCCACCGTCTCCCCACGCCGCACCCTCAACGTGACGTCGCGCAGCACGTCCTGCGTGTCGAAGCTCACATGCAAGTTGTGAACATCGACAAGCGAGCGATTCGAGGATGTTGGTGATACTGTCACGGAAAACGAGTTGGATTGTTGGAGCGGTGGAATGTTGGAGTCGCGGAATGTTGCTAGCCGCGGCTAGCACATCATTCCTCTTCCCTTTCCCTGCTCACAAAAAACTCACTCCCTCGGGCCAAAAGGTGTAATAGACCGAATTGATCAACACTCCGAGAAACAAATCCAGAATGAGAATCATCACAAACGAATAGACAAAAGCAGCGGTCGCGGCTCGTCCGACGCCTTCCGCGCCGGGCAAGCAATGAAAGCCGCGGTAACAACTGATCATCGCAATCGCTGCTCCGAAGAACAAGCTCTTGAAGATACCGCTGAGCAGGTCGAACACGCCGACGAACTGCTGCGAGTTGTGCCAGTAGTGATGTTTGTCGATGCCCAGGATCTCGACGGTAAAGAAGTAGCCTCCGACGACACCCATAAAGTCAGCCATCACCGTCAGCGTGGGAATCAGGAACAAACACGCCAGGAAACGGGGCACGACAAGGTAGTGAATCGGGTTCGCGCCCATGCTGGCCAAGGCGTCGATCTGCTCCGTGACTCGCATCGTGCCTAATTCGGCTGCCATCGCGCTGCCCACACGGCCAGCGAGCATCGTCGCCGCCAACACGGGACCTAGCTCCCGAACGAGTGACATGTTGATTACGGCTCCCAGCCGAGTCTCTAAGCCAAGTTCGCGAAACTGCCAGAAGCTTTGTACGGCGAGCACCATCCCAATGAATGTTCCGGTTAGCGCCACGACGGGCAAGCTCATTACACCGACTTGATAGAAGTTGGGCAGCAACGTTTCGCGGCGCGGCATCCGAGTGAACATCCACGAGAGAATCCGCATGCAGAACAGGACCAGATCACCGACCGAAACGACCGCCTCAATCGCGACCGTACCCCAATCGACGACGACCTCGTGCATCCCCTCCGCGAGCCCGCGGCGAGGTCT
Source organism: Planctomycetaceae bacterium (assembly GCA_002726245.1). Classification (GTDB taxonomy): domain Bacteria; phylum Planctomycetota; class Planctomycetia; order Pirellulales; family Pirellulaceae; genus PBSM01. Next base: position 6,565 of record PBSM01000218.1, read on the forward strand.
TCGATCTGCCGTCCCTGTTGACATTCCCAGCTCCGTCTCTTTCTCCCTCTCCCTCCGGGAGAGGGCCGGGGTGACGGCGAACCACCACCCGACTTCCAACACAGCAAGCACCCGGTCCTGCTAGCACACAATCGCCAGCGCAACGATAGTCTGTCGCATCGCTTCTTACTTCGACGTGTCAAACGAGAGCCTTGAGGGAAACTTTGCGGGTCGCGAAAGATCTGCGGCCCAGCCGCCACACGTGAAGCGACAGAGCTGTCCCAAGGCGCTTAAACACGTCACAACTACGGCAGCTCAAATAGGCGTTCCATACCCGCCAACGCTTGACTGCAATTGGGATCTATCCTGAGACAGCGTTCGTCTGCTGGGCGTACGCCGGTCTGCCCAAGCAGTAGCGTCTGTTGAAACGCTTCCAACGAATTCTAATCTGGTTTCGAGTTCTGCCGCACGACGGTAACTCAGATCGGCAGCAGGAAAGATACCGGAAATCGTGCAGATCTTAGCGAGCGCAAGCCAATCTTCGGCAGTGTCGTTTTCCGCGTTCTGCGCCAGTTGCTGGATGTGTTCGGCGGTCGTTGCGTCCAGGTAGGTGAGGTCTGGTACCAGAGGCTGTGGCGAGCAAGCCGCCGATCGAATGCAGTTTACCAGATTGACATCACGATCGGGATCGACCCCCGTCCCCCGCGTGCGGAGAGTGTAGGGTGGAGCGAGCATGCGAGCCCACCACCCACAATGTGCATCCTAAGATCTTGAAGAACTGGGCCGCCTGTCCTGTTGCTCAGTGGGGGCTGTTAGAGTACGTTCAATAGTGCAAAACGGGCTCCTTCTTCTCAAATCCTTCTTCTCAAACACGGAGCAACATTCGGATGAATAAGTTATTAGCGCGTAGCATGACAGTTTGTTTGCTGGGTTTGGTTCTTGGGTGTGGTGACGGCGGTGCCTCTGACACGGGACAGTATGTGTCGTCTATCGATGATCTTCGAGAAATCGCCGAAAATGCTTATTCAGCTCTTCAAGAAGATGGTACCGAGGGCGCGCGCGACACGGTGGAAACCGGTCTCGATGATCTGGAAGAAATGCAAGTGGACCCTGGCGATCAAGCCACTCGAGACCAGTTGAAACAGGGTCTGAACGAGGTGAAGACCCTCTTAGAAGGCAGGCCTTCAAAAGCGGCAGTCGAAGCGAAGCTCAAAGCCTTAGTCACGGCAGTTGGTGGAATAGCAAGTGAACCCGACGCTTCTGAATCAGAAGAAGAGTAGGCTAGGCTAGTGACATCTCACCTAGTGGACAAAAGCCCGGCTTGCCGCCGGGCTTTTCTCGTTTTGAATTACCAGTTCCGAAAGTCGATGGCCTGTGGTATTGACGCATTGTTCGAGTTCGATCGGGTTAGTTTGTAAACCGCCGTCGTTGCGTGAGTTATGGCAAATCACAGAACTGCCCCATAACCGCACAACACGTTTGACAACGGGCACGGATCGACGAAAACGATTAACAGCGTTTCAGCCGATTCTCTCTTTATTCTTCTCTCTCATCCTTTTGGAGTGTTCTTTATGAATGTTTGTCGCATTGCGAAGCGGTCGCGCGGCTTCACGCTGGTCGAGTTGCTGGTAGCGATTGCCATTATCGGCATCTTAGTTGCCTTGCTTCTTCCAGCGGTTCAAGCCGCCCGCGAAGCAGCCCGTCGTATGAGTTGTTCGAACAATCTGAAAC
>PBSM01000219.1 GCA_002726245.1 Planctomycetaceae bacterium
CGGTATTGGCCGAAAGTCTTGGCGACTTTCGCTACGGCCTACCCGAAAGCTAAGTCGAGACGAAGTACTAGCACCAAACGGAATTTGACCAAAGGTGCGTTCACATTGAAGTTTTACACTTTCTACGCTTTCAAAGTTTATACGAATTCACCCGATTCCATTTGGTGCTAGTTGAAAGAGCATGTCCGTTGCCGTTCTGATTACCGATGCGCAGCAGTCGTCGCAACTGATCCCTTGGGGTGCGCGATTCGCGCGGGCACGCGATACCGACCTCGTCGTTATCATCCCACGCCGAGGCAACGCGCCAACGCAGTGGTCGGATGTCGATATCGAGCAGGATGATTCAGCGATTGGTCAAGCGATCGCCAAGGTTGCGATCGCCGAAGGCTTGGCCAACACGACGGATAACGTGAGCTTGGCGGTGCGAGAACTGACCGCCAAGAACCCGGGTTGGGAATTGGCTGAGGAGGTGCATGGCCTGCACATTACGCTGCTGATCATTCCGCCTTCGTTAGCATCGAAGGCACAGCATCACCAAGAGGACTGGCAGCGAAACCTCTTTCGCAACGCACCGTGCGACACGGTGTACCTGCGCGATGATGCTCACCAGAACTTCGACCAACTGCACGTCGCCGTCGTCGTCACTGGTGAGGACAACGATCCGGTGGCAGTCAAGTACGCCGACAGTCTGGCTGAACAGAATGAAGGCATGTTGACCGCGATCTACGTCGGCCCGGACGTTGATCAAGTGTCGCCGGATGTCGGTTACAGGATCCTCGACCGTGTCGTGATGGCAGCTCGTGGGGATCTTGGTGCGCATATCCAACGACGCGTTGTCCTGGCCGATAGCCTGATCGCGGGGATTCACGAGTTTGACGTCAGCAACACCGACCTGATTCTTTTCGGAAGCCGTTGGCAGCGTGATGCCCGTCGCATCTTAGATGGCAACTTGTTCCCGAGTGCTTCGCCGGAAACGGTACCTGCCGTCGGAGTCATCCGTGGTGGCTTGCCCCTCGGCGGACGGTTGCTGATGAGACTGAGGCGATTCGTGCAGCGGCATGTGCCCCAGTTAGATCGCGAGCACCGAGTCTCTTTAGTCGAACGGATTCAGTCGAACTCGGCATGGGACTTTGACTTTATCGCATTGCTGTGTCTATCGACGTTGATCGCCGGTTTGGGATTGATTCGCAACTCGGCTTCGGTGGTGATCGGAGCGATGCTGGTCGCACCGCTGATGACACCGATCGTCGGCGCGGGGCTAGGGCTCGCGCACGGCAATGTGCGGCTGATCAAGAGTGCCTTGCAAACCGTGTTGCGAGGTTTCGCGACCGCCTTTGTCATTGGGATTGTTCTCGGTTTGCTAACGTCCCCGGAAATGACTTCGGAGATTGAAAGCCGTGGCGCGCCGACCTTTTTGGACTTGGTCGTCGCGCTCGTCAGCGGAGTTGCGGCGGCCTACGCGCTGGGCCGGCCGAACCTGCTCTCCGCGTTGCCTGGCGTGGCGATTGCCGCTGCCCTCGTGCCACCTTTGGCTGCGTCGGGCATAGCTCTTTCACTCGGTGATTGGTGGCACGCCAAGGGTGCGCTGCTGTTGTTTCTGACCAACATCGTCGCGATTATTCTCGGCACAACGACGACCTTCTGGTCCGTCGGAATCAGGCCTGAGAAACCAGACAAGCCAACGGTGCGATGGCCGTTGTGGACCTTCGTCGGACTTGTCGCGCTAACAGTCGGACTGACGGCGCTCGTAAGCCTATCGAGTAGCTGAATCGCCTACGATATTGGCATGGCAAAGAATCAATAATAGCTGTCGTCCGCCAACTCTTGATCAGCTCGGTTTCCCATGTCGAGCCAGATCTGTGGATTGACGGTTTGGGCAAAAAAACGGACGCTGCCATCGCCCAGCGCGAACAGCGCACCACCTGGATGGCGGCCGCCAAAGCCACCCACGGCAAGAGAGGCCTTCGTCGGTGGAGTGAAGTCAACCTTTTTCTCTATGGTCGAATCATCCATCATGCTATCCATCGTCATCTCTGCTGCCATTCCTCCGTAATCATCCCAACGCTTGCGCGCACACACGCGCGGGGCATCCGATCTCACGTTGAAGGGGGGTGTGCCAATCAACCGATCGAGCTGGCTTTCATCGTCGGGCGGCTGCTCCGTCGGCTCGCCGTGTACTTCGACACCGGGTGGGTAGCCCTTGAGAAGCCCGGCCGATCCCGTGCCAGCTTGCTTCAGAATCCGATCGCCCGTTGCCTCAGCCGACAGGACGACCGCTTCATCGAGCGGCACATCATGTTCGACCATCATGGCCAGCACGTCGCTGAAGGTCCCATTCGACCGGTGTACAACATCTTGGCAACCGTCAGCATACCGCGCAGGTTCAATCCTTTCGCGCGACTGGTGTAGTACAGCCACGAAACGCCGACGACTACGAACACAATCCAAATGTAGATCAAGGCGTGAGGGCCGATGTCGTTGATTCGCTGAAGTTGCTGGTACCACCAAGGCTGCTCGACGCCGAGCATGACGGAAACTTCGATGACAACCGGAGCCGTATTCAACGCGGTAAACACGAAGACGAGACTTGCCACGATCAACACGATGACCGGATAAACAAGTGAGATGATTATCAAGCGTCGCAGTTCCGACGCGCGACGTGCGGTGGCTGACAGGCCTTCGAGCGCGGCGGACAAACGGCCGCTCCGAATTCCAGCGGCGACAACCGCACGGTAGATGCGAGGGAAGCCGTCGCGACTCTCGTCTAGTGCATCGACGAGACTTTGCCCCTGATCCAACCGATCGCTCAGATCCCCGGCAAGTTGACCGAGTCTGCCGGGCAGATCATTGCCGAGCGAACGCAGTCCTCGTTCCAGCGGCACGCCCGCGCGAACCAACGAGATAATCTCGTCGTTCAACGCGACCAGTTCATCGAGCGAGATTGCACTCTTGGAAGAGCTGTCCAATACCTGGAACTCCACACGCTGCAGTTGCCGCCTCTCAATTCGACTGTCATTCTAGCCGCTGCAGAGATTAACTCCATCCGGCACCGTCCATAAGTGAGGCATTCGTGCTGGCTCTACCACAACGTATAGATAAACGGCGCGGCGGCGGATCCGCTGAGCAGCACGAGCACTCCCATCAGTAAAAGCACAACGACGATCGGTGTAAGCCACCACTTCTTGTTGTGGATCAAGAAGTCCCAGAACTCAGCGATCAAGCCGGGATCTTCCTCGTCCGCCAAGGAGTCGAAATCCTTATGGTCGTCGTTTTGCTTATCGCTCATGGTCAATACTGCCTGAAGTAACTCTTGATGTCGCGGTTAGTGGGTTTACGTATCCAGTAGGTCTTGGCCTCGCGGTCGATCCGCCGCTGCATCGGGTCGCGCCCGCACAACCTCATCATAAGACCAATCGGTGTAACCACCAAATAGAAAGTCGCCGCCATCATCGCATGCGAGACAGTCCAGCCGATCGGGAACGCAAGCGCCATCCAAGTCACATAGAAAGGACGCATCAAACCTGGCAAGCAAGCTCCGATGCCGCCGATCCCGACGCCAGCCAACAGAAGTGCCTTGCCGAACATACCGTCGGGATTCCGGCTCCAAAGCCAGCCGCCTACAATCGCGCCAAACGCGATTAGCAACAGCGAGAAGATCCGCAGATCTTTTCGCGACGGGTTCCAGTTGATATCGACTAATGCCACGTTGGTTCTCTTTAGTTGTTGGAGTCCCGCCTTTAGGCGGTCTTCAGTCGGCGAGGTGAAATGGCCGCCTAAAGGCGGGACTCCAACGTTCTCAATCGAGTTGAAACTGTGCTAAGTATTCATCGATCTCGTGCTCTTTGGCGTCTGGTTGTTCTTCCTTGAGCAACACAAAGCTCTCCAGGACCAAGACATCCATGTTCGTCGCCATGAAGCAGCGATAAGCGTGCTCAGGCGTGCAAACGATCGGTTCGCCGCGCACGTTGAAGCTCGTATTGATGACGACGGGCGAGCCGGTCTGTTGTTCGAAGCTCTTCAACAACTTGTAGTATCGCCCATGCCGCTGCTCATCGACCGTTTGCACTCGCGCGCTGCAATCGACGTGCGTGATGGCGGGAATGTCGGAGCGGATTGTTTTCAGCTTATCGACTCCCGACCGCTTGGCGTCGTCGTCGCTGAGTGTTGTCCGGCGGCTGGGTTGGACAGGCGCGACTAACAGCATGTAGGGACTTGGCTGCCCTGGCTTCGTCTCGAACAATTCATCGACTCGCTCTTCGAGCACCGACGGCGCGAACGGTCGGAACGATTCGCGAAACTTGATCTTTAGGTTCATTACCGACTGCATCTTGATGCTGCGTGCGTCGCCCAATATGCTGCGCGCGCCGAGGGCGCGCGGTCCAAACTCCATTCGTCCTTGCAGCCAGCCGATCACGTTTTCCGAAGCAATCAGGCTCGCGACACGATCGCAAAGTTCGCCTTCAGCTTCGAAGCGTTCGTACTTGGCACCGACTTCTTCGAGAAACGCGTGAATCGCATCTTCATCGTTCTTGGGGCCGAGATACGAGCCGCTTTGTGAATCAGTCGGTTGGGTTTGCCGCTTGTTATCGAGCAACTGATGCCAGATGAACAAAGCCGTCCCGAGCGCGCCGCCCGCATCACCCGCCGCCGGTTGAATCCAAAGATCGTCGAACGGGCCCTCTCGCAGAATCCGCCCATTCGCCACGCAGTTCAAAGCGACTCCGCCCGCCAAGCACAAGTTCTTCATGCCTGTCTCGTCACACACGTGTCGAGCCATTCGCAGCATGATCTCTTCGGTAACAACCTGAATCGACGCGGCGATATCCATCTCGCGTTCACTCAGCGGCGACTCTGGCTTACGCGGCGGACCGCCGAACAGCGTGTCGAACTTCCGCGAGGTCATCGTCAGGCCTTGGCAGTAATTGAAGTACGACATGTCCATTCGGAACGAGCCGTCTTCTTTGAGATCGATCAACTTCTCCAAGATCAGATCGACGTACTTCGGCTCGCCGTACGGAGCCAAGCCCATCAACTTGTATTCGCCCGAGTTGACTCGAAAACCGCAGAAGTACGTAAACGCCGAGTACAACAATCCCGGCGAATGCGGAAAGTGCAGTTCGTGCGTTAGCTCGATACGATTGCCGCGGCCGATGCCATAGCTGGCTGTTGCCCATTCACCGACGCCATCGACTGTCAGCACGGCCGCCTCGTCGAACGGAGACGGAAAGAACGCGCTGGCCGCGTGCGATTCGTGATGTTCTGTGAAGACGAACCGCTTCTTGTAGGCGTCGTCTAGCCCTCGCTTCATCTCGCGCCGCAGATGCAACTTCTGCTTCAACCAAACAGGGATGGCCTTCAAGTACGATCCGAATCCCGCCGGCGCATATGCGAGATAGGTCTCTAACAGTCGTTCGAACTTGAGAAAAGGCTTGTCGTAGAAACCGACATAGTCGAGATCCTCGGGCCGCAAACCGGCTTCTTTCAGGCAGAAGTCGATGGCGTTCTTCGGAAACTCCGGGTCATGCTTCTTTCGTGTGAAACGTTCTTCCTGCGCGGCGGCCACGATCTCGCCATCGACGACGAGTGCCGCTGCCGAATCGTGATAGAAGGCTGAGATGCCGAGGATGGCTGTCATGAACATAGCGCACGCGGCTCGCGTGCTTCGATATTTGTTAGGCCGCGCAATTGGTGCGTCCCGCCTGCCGGGCGGGACTCGATGCCGCTCGGCAAGCGGCACCTACTTGGTTGCGGCTACGCCGCCCAATGAAAAACAGGGGACCCATGTCCCCTGCTGTAGCTTACTCGAAATGGAATCTACGTGTGGCTTTAAGCCGCGGTGTCCGCCAACTCCGGCGCATCTTCCCCCGCGACTTCGTCGGCAATCCCGGGCTCCGAGACCTCCATTGAATCCTCAGACGCCAAAGGACGGACACCCAGCATCCTTGCTCCCACGAAAGCCACAACCGCAGCGAAGAAGCTGCCGAGTGCTCCCATCTTCACAGCGTCGAGCGTTGGTCCCGGTGGGAAGGCCGCGGTCGAGACGAACAACGCGACCGTGAAACCAATTCCCGCGACCATGCCGAGGCTCACGATGTGTCGGTAAGACATGCCACCAGGGATTTCTAACTTGAACCACTTCTCAGCGATCCAGGTGAATAGCGTGATACCGAGCGGCTTGCCGATCATCAGGCCAGCCAAGACGAGCCATGTCCCCGCACCGACGCTCGAAAAACCGACACCGGCGTTCACGAGCCCGAACAAGCCAAGGATCAACTCGACTGGATTCTTCCACCAATGCTCGAAGGCATTCAAAGGATCGTCACGACCAAGCTCTTCGCGTGCGAAGATACCAAGGTCGGTTTTCGCATGTGGGATGATGGGGATGATCGGCACCAGACCCAACGCCGGATGAATGCTGGACTTCAGGAAGCCAATCCAACTCAGTGCGCCTGGAATCAGCAAGTACCACCAAAAGCTGTTGAGCTTCATCTTCTGGAACGTGTAACCCAATGCCACGGCCGCCGCGCTGAGCAGCAGCCACTGCAGTTGCAACGCGCCAGATGGGTAGAAGACGGCGAGAATCACGAGCCCCGCCGCGTCGTCAGCGATCGCCAGCAACAGCAAGAACGCAATCGCCGGATGCCCGGCTCCGAAGATCAAACGCGCCACGAGGTAACTAAAGGCGATATCCGTCGCACAGGGCACCGCCCAGCCGCTGCCAAGCGTCGCCCACTGGCCAAGTAGCACCGCGCCGATCGCTTACAAGCCGGCCGGACCAATAATGCCGCCCAGTGTGGCCAACAGCGGAGTTGCTGCTTTGCGAGGCTTCGACAAAGCACCGCCCGGCAGCAACGCTTCCCAAACTTCTTTGCCTGCGATCGCGAAGAACAAAGCCATCAGGAGGTCGTTGATGAGCGCTAACGGAGTCAAGCCGTGAGCGAAAGGCAACTCGAAACCAAAAGGCAGGACTAGCGTGTAGCATGGCCGTGTGCGGCATGTTCATCATCGTGCCCGTCGGCACTCGCCACGTCGCGCTCGCCATGTCCTTCGTCGTGAGTCACATCCGACTCATGATCGGCGTGAACGTCGTGTCCGTGATCGAATGGTCGTCGGCTTCGTGCGAACCGTGCTCGTGAACAGAATCGTGCGAGTCGCTACTTGCGTGATCGGTGTCTTCCCACAACGAGTTGATCGGGAACTCGACAACCTTGTGGTACGTCTGCAGGTTCGTATTCGCCCAAAACAACGCTCTACGATCGCACCAGCGATTAAGAAGATTGAGTTTTCGAACAGAAACCGAATCGGTCCCGGTTTCTTTTTGCCATCATCGTGTGACATGCATCTTGTTCCGTTTTGAGTGTCTCTGTTGACCGATCCTGCCCCTTCCACAAGTCCGCCCGCGTAACAAATTCGCGCAGCGGCTTGGAAGAGCCTCTTTTGAGAAGAATAGGTCAGGGGTTTTGTGGGCAGTGCTGAAGAAGAGAGATTGAACAGCGGGCAGATACAGGAGTTATCGGGATGTAGCGATTGGAGCGGTTTTGTGTTGAACCACTAATGACCGCTTATCGAACGCTGATGAGTGAAAGGACGATCCTATTAGCGTTCAATCAGCGTTGATTAACGGTTTCCTACGCCTCCGCTACTTCCACTGTCTCGCTACCTCAACCAACGTCCGCACGAAGGCACCGCTGCCGCCGGCATCCATCCACGGCTTCGGCGATTCGAGAAAGGCGGGCCCGGCAATATCCATGTGGACCCACGGCTTGCCTTGTACGAATTCCTCCAAGAGCTTCGCCGCAGTCATCGCGCCGCCCCAACGGCCTTCGCCGATGTTCTTGATATCGGCGACTTTGCTTTGAATTTGCTCGCCGTATTCCTCGAACATCGGCAACTGCCAGGCTTGCTCGCCGCAAGTCTTCGCCGCCTCGGCGACCTCGTCGCACCACGCTTGATCGTTCGTCATCAGCCCGGTCACATCGAGGCCGAGCGCCACGACACACGCACCGGTGAGCGTGGCGAGGTCGATGATCTTCGCGGCACCTTGCTCAACCGCAACATCCAGCACATCAGCCAGCACCAATCTCCCTTCAGCATCCGTGTTCAGCACTTCGATCGTCTTGCCGCTTCGTGCCGTTAGCACATCGCCGAGCTTATACGAATCGCCGTTGACCATGTTCTCGACAAGGCCAACCAAGCCAATCACGTTCACAGACAGTTTCAGTTCAGCAATCGCACGTATCGCCCCGACGACCGTCGCCGCACCGGCCATGTCGCACTTCATCGTCTTCATACTGTCGCTCGGCTTGAGCGACAAGCCCCCGGAGTCGAACGTCACACCTTTGCCGACCAGCGCGAGAGGAGCATCGCCCGCCTTCCCGCCGTTGTGTCGAAGAATCACGAGGCGTGGAGGTTGCTCCGAGCCGCGAGCGACCGCCAGCAACGAACCACAGCGTTCCACTTCCAGCTTCTTCTCGTCCCAGACTTCGACTTCTAAGCCCGTTTCCTTGGCCATCGCTTCGGCGTCGGTCGCGAAAGCGACGGGAGTCATTTTGCTGGGCGGTTCGTTCACCAGACGCCTCGTCAAGCTGACCGAATCCGCCAGCGATTGCCCGGCGGAAAGAACATCATCGCTGCTCCCCGCCCAATGCAGTTCCTCAAAGGGAAACAGGTTCTTCTTCTCTCGGTACAAATCCTGGCCCTGACAACCGACAATCGCTCCGCATACTGCCGCCGACGCGTCATCGGCATCCCATTCATCGTCTAGATAAAACGCCGCGGACTTTCGTTCCTTCGAGCCGATCTGCTTCGCAGCACTCGCCGCAGCCCGAAACGCTCCGCCCCGATCTAGCTTCTCGCGATCGCCGAGGCCTACGACAACGACCTGCGACGCCGCAACTCCTGCCGGCGCGAGGACCGTCGTCAACGAACCTGCTTTCCCCTCAATCTCTTTCGCCTCAATGAGCTTTGTCAAGGCTCCGCCCGTTGCTTTGTCGATCTCCTTCGCCGAAGCCTGCAATGCCCCGTCTGAATAGCACCCGACAACAACGGCATCGCTCGCAATCGATGACACAGACTCAGTCGCAGCCGTAACTTTCATCGCGCTTGTCCCTCGATATGTTTTTCCGGCGATCGCTTCATCAAATTGGTCGCGACATTCTAGCAAGAACACTGTTGCACGTCTCTCCGAGACGTGAACGGACGACTCGGGGAGTCGTCCAACAGTCAGAGTATCCGACGACTCTTCACAGCTCGCGTTCGCGCGCGTCGCCGACTTGCTCAAATCCCAACACCGCATAGAACTCGCTCGCGGCGGCGTTCTTACTCCAAACATGCAGCCGGACGGAAGTCATCTCGCGCTCGCGACCCCAGTCAAACGCTGAGTACATCAATCGAGTCCCCACGCCTTTCCGTCGCCCGTGTGGAAACACATACAGATTGTTGACGTACATCCGATGCGAGGCAGTCGCATGCGGCGAGTTGGCATCCGAGACATGTACAAAGCCAAGTGGCTTGTCCGTCATTATCATCGCTTCATGCTCTGAGGCGATGATTGCATCCAGTTGCTCAACGCTCAACTCCATCCCGTCATACTCGCGGTGGCCGAAGTCCAGTCGCAGCATCAGCGCAGCCAATACGGGATGATCTCGCAGTTCTGCCGGGCGGATTTGCAGATCCACGAGTGAACTCTCTTAAGACAGGGCGACGGGTGTTAAAGCTCTGCGACTAATAATAAGAGGATCCCGCGGATGTACCAAGCCGCAGTCTTCTCCGATGATCGACCACTTTCGGCCTGGCTGCACCATTGTTCGATTGGATGTCTATCCTCACGACGTTCGATGACATTCTTTGTCTGCTGTAGCACCTGCAGTTGATCCGCGCTGGCTCTCTCAAAGAAAGCGATGTGCCGACCCTCGATTGGGTCGAACTCGGAAACTCGCGTTTCTCCACAGGCCTCGACCGCACGCCGCAAGTAATGGAATTCGGTCGGCACCCGTTCCCATCGAATTTCCACGCTAGTGCCTCGGCGCGTCAGGCTGTTGCCAGGCGCTCATGCTGCCATCAACGAGCGTCTAAAAGTGTAAGCGATCATCCATCAGAGCCGTCAACGAGCTTCCAGAGTTCATCGCGCGTCAACGCGCTTGCCGGATTTGCGTCGAGGTCGATGGCTCTGCGTTTCGCTTCTTCAAGATGCCAGTCTCGCAACACCAACGGCTCGTCCGAGTCATGGATGTCGTCCCACAACTGTTCGACAATAAGAAGCTTGTCGGCGACGGGGAGATTTCGCAAGTGGTTGATATCTGTTGACATGCTTCTATCGTACGCCGTACTTCAGGGCGAAGCAACGGAGATTACCTCGGTGGATCGGGCTGCTGCCAGGCGCTCATGCCACCATCGACCAGTAGCATCTGGCCGTGAATGTGTTGGGCACTGTCGCTGACCATGAACGCAGCCGCGTCGCCACAAACGTCGGCGTCAGGGACTTGGCCGTTCGGTGTGTGAAGCTTCATCCAATCGTCGAGCACTTTGTCTTCGTCCAAGATACTGGTGAGCGGCGTGCGGACGAGTCCCGGCGCGACACCGTTGACGCGAATATTGTGAGGAGCGAGCGCGACGCAAAGCGTTCTGACCATCGAAGCGACCGCGCCCTTGGACGTGTCGTAGCCAGTGTGCGTCGGCTCGGCCAAGATGCCGTTGATCGAGCCGGTGAAGAGGACACGGCCCGCAACACCTCGCTCGACCCAACGCCGCGCAAACGACTGCGTGAGAAAGAATCCTGACGCGACGTTTAATCTCATTGTGAGTTCGTAAGTCTCCAGATCCATCTCCAGGAAAGGTTTGTCGATGTACGTACCGGCGTTGTTGACCAGAATATCGATGTCCGGCATGAGCTCGGTGGCCTGGTTAAAGATCTCTGCGACGCTCGGCTCTGTCGGGCCGCTGAGATCTCCAGTCACCATCTCCACGCGCACTTCCGCCTCATGGCAGAGGTCGATTGCCTGCTGAGCCGTTTCGTCATGCTTGCGGCCATGAATCAAGACATCCGCGCCAGCCCGCGCTATCGACACCGCCATCGCCCGCCCGACGCCTTTGGTGGATCCGGTGATTAACGCTTGATGGCCTTTAAGGTCGATCATCGCTGGTCCCCGCTGCGAGTTGAAGACACTTCTCTACGGCCTCCAATATCAGGCGTATTACACCATTTGTGAAGTAGTTGAGGCAGCATTTCGGGGGAAGCGACAACGCAACTCCGACTCGCTAGAATGGTTGCGAGATGGATTGGTAGATAATCTCGACACGAGCAAGGATGCCTCAGCGTGGCAGACGCTCTCTCCCTAAAGCCGAATCACAAAGCTGTCGCCACCTACTACGCAGCTCTTGACGCGTATACCAGGCAAGATGTCGAGCATGAGGGCGCGGTCAGCAGTGCGTTTCAGAATCTGCTGGACCAATGTGGGCATAAGATCGGCTGGACGCTGATTCCTCAGCAGTCCCTCGCTGTCAAAGGCGGCACGATTCGACCGGACGGCACGCTTCAAGACGACTACTACATGAAACGAGGTTTCTGGGAAGCCAAGGATACACGCGACGATCTGGAAACTGAAATCCAGAAAAAGATCAACAAAGGCTATCCGCTCACCAACATCATCTTTGAAGACACGCGGCACGCACATCTTTACCAGAACAACGAGCAGGTTATGGTTGCCGACCTGACCGATCCACGGTCACTCTGCGATCTGCTCAACGCATTCTTTGCCTGGATCGAACCTGCTCACAAGGACTTCAATAAGGCCATCGAGGAATTTAAGGAGCGAGTGCCGGATCTTGCTTGCGGGCTGGTCGAGAAAATCCAAGAGGCCCACAAGTCCAACCAGTATTTCATCGAAGCATTCGACCATTTCCTCGAACTATGCCGCCGATCGCTGAACCCCAATCTCAGTGTTGAAGCGGTTGACGAGATGCTGGTCCAGCACCTGCTGACCGAACGGTTGATCCGCACGATCTTCGACGCTGGCGATTTCCGCGAGCGCAACGTCGTGGCCCGCGAAGTCGAAAAGGTCATCGCGGCCTTGACGAGCGAAAGTTTCAGCCGCCACGAGTTTTTGCAGTCGCTGGACCGCTTCTACCTGGCCATCGAATCCGCCGCGGCCACGATCACCGACTTCAGCGAAAAGCAGCACTTCCTGAACACGGTCTACGAGCGCTTCTTCCAGGGCTACTCCGAAGCCGGGAAACAACTCGCTGACTTGCACTTGAACTATGAAGCGTTGGAGCCGTTTGACTTGGAATGGATCGAAACAGAAGGCGTGCCGCTTTCGTATCAAGTCGAAAACAAGATGAAGCTGAACAAGGACAAGACGTCCTTGCGTGTGAACGACGCGCTGACGTTGGCCGGGATTCCAGCGGAAGTGTTTGACTACCGACTTGGCAATCGCTGCGCGTTGGAATGGGTGATCGACCAATACCGCGTGAAGACCGACAAACGTAGCGGTATCACGAGCGATCCGAATCGCCGCGAGGATCCTGCATGCATCGTCCGGCTTGTTGGGCAGGTGGTGCGAGTTAGCAAGGAGACAGTCGAAATCATTTCATCATTACCCAAAGCCTACTCGGCGCCAGCGAAGAAGTCGCGCAAAAAGAAGCACAAGTGAATACAGCGATTCGTTGAGTTGCCGAGCACGCCAGCCGCGCGCTTTATGTGATGGGATACCGAACACTCCGACAATGCGTTGATGATTTGGCCGCGAACGGACATCTTGTCCGTGTCGAGGAGGAAGTTGATGCGCGGTTGGAGGTGGCGGAGATTCAGCGGCGGGTCTATCGGGCGGGCGGGCCGGCCGTGCTGTTTACGAATGTAAAGGGCTGTCGGTTTCCGATGGTTTCGAACCTGTTCGGGACGATAGGGCGGACTCGTTTCATTTTTCGAGATACATACGAATCCGTGCGGCGATTGATCGAGCTGAAGATCGATCCCAATAGCTTTTGGAAGTCACCAACGCGCTATGTGAAGACGCCCTTGACGGCGTTTGGAATGTTGCCGAAGAAACGTTCACGAGGCGCCGTGCTTCGAAACGTGACGAGAATCAGTGAGTTGCCGCAACTTGTTTCGTGGCCGAATGACGGAGGAGCGTTCATCACGCTGCCTCAGGTCTACTCCGAGAACGTCGAGCAACCGGGAATGATGCATGCCAATCTCGGTATGTACCGAATTCAGTTGTCGGGTGGCAAGTACGAGCCCGATCGACAGATCGGTTTACACTATCAGATTCATCGCGGCATCGGCGTCCATCAAGCCGCGGCGATTCGCAATGGACAACCGTTCCGCGTGAACATTTTCGTTGGTGGCACGCCAGCGATGACGCTCGCAGCCGTGATGCCACTACCGGAAGGAATGTCCGAGCTGACGTTCGCCGGTGCGTTAGCTGGACATCGAATTCCGATGACAGCGCCCGGCGATTCGCTGCCGATTTACGCGGAAGCCGATTTCTGTATCACCGGCGTCGTTGATCCGGAGAAGATGCTTCCGGAAGGGCCGTTCGGTGATCATCTGGGTTACTACAGTCTCGCACACAGTTTTCCGGTGCTTCAAGTCGAACACGTTTATCATCGCGACGGTGCAATCTGGCCTTTCACTGTCGTCGGTCGCCCGCCTCAAGAGGACACGATCTTCGGTGAGCTAATTCATGAGTTGACCGGCCCGATCATCCCGACCGTCATTCCCGGCGTGCATGCGGTTCATGCGGTCGATGCTTCCGGCGTTCATCCGCTGCTGCTGGCGATCGGCAGCGAACGCTATACACCCTATCGAGAGAGACGCCGGCCGGCCGAGTTGCTGACGCAAGCCAATGCGATCCTCGGACAAGGCCAGATGTCTCTGGCGAAGTATCTGCTGATCGCCAATCGTGACGATGCATCGGATTTAGATCTCGAAGACATTGAGTCGTTCTTCCAACACATGCTCGCTCGCGTTGATTGGGAGAGGGACTTGCACTTCCAAACCCGCACGACGATCGACACGCTGGACTATTCGGGCAGCGGATTGAACGAGGGTTCGAAAGTGATCATCGCCGCGGTCGGTGAGGCTCGACGTCAGTTGCCGAACTCGGTCGATATTGGCCTTCGCTTGCCGGAGTGCTTTAGCGAACCGAAGCTTTGCCTGCCTGGCGTGCTTGCCGTCCGCGGGCCAAGTTTCTCGGCTTGTGACGACGGTAGCGATCCTGTCGTGCAGAAGTTCTGCGACGGTTTCCGCGTTGATGACCCGATCAATCGATTCCCACTAATCGTCATAGTTGATGACAGCGACTTTACAGCTCGGACGCTGAACAACTTCCTGTGGGTGGTCTTCACACGCAGCAATCCCGCCGCCGATGTTTACGGTATTGGCAGCTTCACCGACCAAAAGCATTGGGGCTGCCGAGGTTCGTTGGTGATCGACGCCCGAATCAAGCCTCATCACGCGCCTCCATTGCTCGAAGACTCGGAAGTCAACAGGAAAGTGGATGCAATGGCAGCTCGCGGCGGCTCGTTGGCAAAGTGGCTGTGAAGGGAGGGGGAAGAGGGAAGGGAGTGTTGGAATGATGGAGTAGTGGAATGGTGCAGAAGCGGGATATATGCAACGCTCTATTCTTCTTCTCCATTCCTCCAATAATCCATTCTTCCTCCATTCCAGCCTTCCACCATTCCATCACTCCTCCCCTCTTTCTGCTCCCATGTTCCCGCTCCTATTCGCCTTTCAACTCGGCTATCCCCACATGCCGCCGTGGGCGAACGCGTTGATAGCGCTCTGGATCTGGTGCTTCGGGGCTAACGTTGGCAGCTTCATGAACGTCGTGATCTTTCGTGTGCCGGAAGGATTGAGTGTCGTTCATCCAGGCTCGCGGTGTCCAAAGTGCCTCAATCATATCGGCTGGTATGACAACATTCCTGTCATCAGTTGGCTCATCTTGCGAGCCAAATGCCGTTTCTGCGGCCTGCCGATTTCTTCTCGCTATCCAACCATCGAAACGATCGTCGCGGCGATCTTCTTGATTGTGGCCGCCGTCGGGCCGCCAACACGCGGGAACAACTTGCCGTATGTGACCGAGTTCGGCTGGGGCGGGATGGACGTTCCGCTGTGGCTGATCTACGGCTTTCACATGTTGCTAGTGACGACGCTGATTTGCGCGGCGATGATTCGCTACGACGGCCACGCGACTCCGCGGCGGCTCTACGTTCCTGCACTTGCCATCGGCTTGACAGCACCGCTCGTTTGGAGTCTGCCATTCGTCACGTCGAGCTTGCAGTACACGTGGTTGCCGCTTCATCCAGTTCCGTTCGACGCGATCGGACACGTACCGGGAGCGACGATCAAGCACATGTCGCCGGCTTTGGCTGCCCTGCTGAACAGCTTGAGCGGGCTGGCGGTTGGATTGTCGATGGGCTGGATCGTCGCAGCCATTGGGAAGCCGAAGCGGCAGCGATTGACGGTAGCAGAGATTCCGGTGGTCGGACTTTGCGGCCTGTTTCTCGGCTGGCAAGCAGCGTGTCTTCTGGCTGCGATCGCCACGATCTTGGACTTGCTGACCTCCATTGTTTCGCGGTTAAATCACAAGCTTGCGAGAATCCCTTGGACCGGTCACTTCGTGCTGCTGATCGTGTTGTACCTCATCGCTTGGCGATGGATGGTCAATCATTTCGCCTGGCTGGGTGTCGAATCGACGATAGCGAACTTCGGACTCTCGGCCCTCGTCGTTGGCTTCGCTTCGCTTCTCGCTACTAAGCTTGGGAAACCGAGTCCGTGGAAAGATCCAACAGAACAACAACACGACAGACCTGTAGGAGATGCATCAATGTCACAACCAGCCGAAGGCGACTTGCATGGGATCCTTAATTCGCCCAGCTATCGCCTTGCCGAGGACGACCCGGACTTTCTGACGCGCCCGGATCTGCGCCCGGTGAGGCTACAGCTTGAGCTGTTGAAGCCCGAGATGATCCTGGCGGAGCAAGGAGTCGATTCGACGATCGTGGTGTTTGGCGGAACGCAGATCGTGCCGCCTGAAACGGCGGAAGCACGATTGGCTGACGCCAAGGAAGCGGCTGCGGCGAATCCCGACGATCCGCGAGCGAAGCGGGCGGTCGGCAGAGCCGAACGAGTGCTTGCCAAATCGCCGTACTACGATGCGTCTCGCGACTTCAGCCGACTCGTGTCGTCGGTGTGTCAAAACAACGAGCACTGCGACTATGTCGTCATGACGGGTGGCGGACCTGGCATTATGGAGGCGGCAAATCGCGGGGCTTACGACGTTGGTGCGAAGTCGATTGGTTTGAATATCACACTCCCGCACGAGCAAGCTCCCAATCCGTACATCACGCCCGAGCTGTGCTTCCAGTTCCACTACTTTGCACTGCGGAAGATGCACTTCCTGTTGCGAGCCAAGGCGCTGGTCGTTTTCCCTGGCGGGTTCGGCACGTTAGACGAACTGTTCAATACACTAACGTTGCGACAGACTGAATGTATGCAAGCGATCCCGATTATTCTGTACGGGAAAGAGTATTGGAACACGGTCATCAACTTCCAGTTCCTCGCCGACGAAGGCGTGATCGCCGACGAGCATCTAGATCTGCTCGACTACGCCGAGACACCTGAAGAGGCTTGGGAAATCATTGCCAAGTTCCACGGAGACGCCCCGCATGGCGAGCAAGCTTGATGCTGTCTTCGGAGTCGAAAGCAGCGGGACCAGAATATCGAATATCGAACAAGGAATGTCGAATGTCCAAGTTCGGATTTCGACATTCCTTGTTCGATATTCGACATTCATTCCGCTGGAAGGCTCACTTTGCTAAGCGATGGCGCGGCGCTTGAGCGAGGAACGGATTTCTCCCGAGTTTTGTACGCCAACTAACCGTCCGCACAAGATCCGGGGAGAAGAATACTGGCATCGCGCCGCTTGTTTGACTATCCTCGCCGTGCGACACTTGCTGAACTCCCCACTGCCCTCCTTCAGCCATGAGGCCCCTCCATGAATCGCCAAGCGTTCTCTCTCTTGCTTCTAACGGCTCTCTTTCTGTTTGGAAGCACTTCTGTTTTCTCTGAAGAGTCCGACAACGAGAAGGCAGCCAAAGCGAAGCCGAAAGATCGCTATCAGGTTCCTGAGGGTGATGTTGCGGCGCTTGCGAAGTTTCTCGACGGCTTAATGGCTTATCGCCCGAAGACGACCGACGAGATCCTGGCTTACCGCCAAAAGGCGAGGAAAGCGATGGAGTCGGCTGCGGACAAGATCCTGAAACTCGAAAAGGACAAGAGTTCGACGGCGTATCGCAAGGCGGTGAGCGTCAAGTTGCAACTCGATTTGCCTAAGCTGCAAGCTGGCACGGAGCAAGATCAGAAGCAGTATTACGAGAGAGTCGCCAAGCATATTGATGCAGGGAAGTCGTTTGGCCAGCCTGATCTAGCTCTGGCTTACACAACAAGCCAACTCATCGAGCAGAGCGGCAATGAGGAATTGGCCGGGGAGGCTTACGCGAAGTTCGGCGCAATCTTTGAGAAGAACGACGACGAAACACTCGCCGGCTACGGGAAGATGATGTCGGGAGTCGCCCGAAGACTGGTGCTGCTCGGCAAAGAGATGAAGATTGACGGAACGACGCTGGAGGGCGACAAGTTCGATTGGAAAGCTTATCGTGGCAAGGTTGTGCTGGTCGATTTCTGGGCAACGTGGTGTGGACCGTGTATCGCGGAATTGCCAAACGTCAAAGAAAACTATGAGAAGTACCACGATAAGGGTTTCGAGGTCGTTGGCATCAGTCTGGACGAGGATCGCAAACGTTTGATGAGATTTGTTGTCGAGAACAAACTTCCGTGGGCTTGCCTGTTCGAGGACGGCGTTGGTACGAATCATCCGATGGCGCAGTATTACGGCGTGATGGGAATCCCGACGATGATGCTGGTCGATCGCAAAGGCAAAGTCGTCTCGATGAGCGCTCGCGGCGGCGAGTTGGAACGCCAGCTTGTGAGGCTTCTCGGTCCCACCGACGAAGCGGGTGGCGAGTAGCGACTAGTTCGTACAACCTAGTGCTTCGTCAAAACTAAAACTTGGGGTTGCAGTTTCGTGGCGTAAGCTTCCAGCTTGCGATTCACCGGGCGAAACACACGGCAAGCA
>PBSM01000220.1 GCA_002726245.1 Planctomycetaceae bacterium
GAAAGTCGCCAAGACTTTCGGCCAATACCGGGAAGAGCCGAAGCTCTTGGCGAGCTTCGCTACCCGAAAACTGAGCTGCGACGGAATACTAGGCGGCGGGCTGCTGAGACTTTGTCCAAAACGCGTGTGAACACAAAGTCCGTTCTGAAACGATGTTGCAAAAAACGGCCGAAGAGCTGATATTACGGTGCATGGAATTCGAGCGCAGCTAGCCCCGTGGTTGGCTGAGCATTTAGTTTGCAGGGAGGCATTTCTGATGAAGCATCTAGTAAACGTGGCATACTACGCCTCGATCGTGGCTCTACTTGGGTTCTGCTTGGCGGGATGTGGATCTGGTCAAACGCCGCCAACGGCCAGTATTCCGTCTCCGAGTGGGGATCAATCCGACCCGTCCCCCAATCAGCCGGACACCTCTGATTCCGAGTTTCCGTTGCCCGCGGTCTCTCCACCGCCGAAACCTTATGTAGCTCCCGAAGTAATCCTTGAAACGACGTTGGGAGAAGTGCGGGTCCGTCTTCACCAAAGAGAAGTTCCCGAGACGGTTGGTAATTTCCTGGAGCGTTACGTCGATCTTGGTGCCTACAGCAACACGATCTTCCATCATGTCGATTCTGGAGTCGCTGTTGCTGGCGGATATACCGCGGATCTAACGCCAATCGAAATTCGCGCTCCGATCCGGAACGAAGCCGCGAAAGCAGCGAAGAACACGCGCGGAACGCTCGCCATGGTGCGGTCGCCCGAGTACGCGGATAGTGCTGCGTCGCAGTTCTATTTCAACCTCGCCGACGAACCCACCCTCGACTACGACGAAGCAAGCGAGAACGCCGGATACTGTGTGTTCGGCGAAGTGACGACTGGCCTAGACATCCTCGACAGCCTCTCCAAGGTGGAGGTCCATGACAGCGACGGCTTTCCAAGCATTCCTGTCACACCGGTGATTATCAAGTCGATTCGCCGTGTCGCGCCATAGCCTACGGTGGCGATTCCAAGCAGTCTCGCACCCCGGTTCGGTTCCGACTCTAAGACAAGATATGACCGAACCGGAAAAGGCGAGACTGATCGATTGGCAAGTCGGATTGGATGCGACCGGCGGTAATCAGGCTTTGCTCTGCGAACTGATTACCATCTTTTTCGACGAGTATCCCAAGCAACTCGCCGGAATTCGAGAGGCAATCGAGAGCCGCTCTGGAAAAGAGCTACGCCGGTTCGCGCACACGTTGAAGGGCTGCCTGCGGTACTTCGGCGATTCGAAAGCTGGTTCGCTTGCGTCGGATTTGGAAGTGATGGCTGCAGACGACATCTTCGATAACGGTTCTGGTCTGTTGGAAGACCTTCGTCTGGAAGTCGAGAGGCTACTACCCGAATTAAGAGAGTATCTTGACGAACACCAATGACTTTATTCGACACGATCATCCGCAACGGCGCGATAATTGACGGAACGAAGCGTCCTCGCTATCAGGCCGACATGGGACTGCAAGGCGAACGCATTGGCGCGATTGGCGACTTGGACAGCGCCGAGTCGAAAACGACGATCGATGCGTCGGGGCTCGTTGTCGCTCCTGGCTTCATCGACGTGCATAATCACAGCGACGGTTGGCTATTGAAGACGCCTCATCTCTCTGCCAAGACACTGCAGGGCTTCACCACCGAAGTCCTCATGGTCGATGGAATCTCTTACGCCCCTGTCAACGAGCATACCGCGGAACAGTGGCTGTTTTACCTGCGCGCTCTCGACGGGTTGCGCGTCGATGAGTACCGTGGCTGGCAGACGTGGGAAGACTACATGCGGCTGCTGGACCGCACAAACGCTCAGAACTCTGCTGCCCATCTTCCTTATGCCAACATCCGTTCGATGGTGTGTGGCTTCGGCGATCGTCGTGTTGATGACTTTCAGATGCGACAGATTCGCTACGAGATTCGCCGTGGTATGGAAGCTGGCGCCGTTGGACTATCGACCGGACTCGATTACATCGTGCAGTGTTATGCCACGACCGACGAACTCGTCCAAGCTTGCGAAGCGATGGCGGACTACGGAGGCATCTACGTCACACATGTTCGCTACAAGAAGGGGCTCTTGCCAGCCATTCGAGAAGCGATCGAGATCGGCCGGCGGGCGGGAGTGGCCGTGCATATCTCGCACTTGAAGTTCCAGGAGCCGTATACACACGAACAGATCCTGGAGTTGTTTGAAGAAGCGAGACGCGAGATCGACATTACCTACGACGCGTATCCTTACCAAGCCGGTTCAACGATGTTGAACTATCTGATGCCTTCCGAAGCCTGGCAGGATGGTCCTCTGGCCGCTTTGGATCGGCTCACTCGCCCCGAAACACGGACGCGGTTCCGCGAAGGCATTCGCGCGTATCGACTCGATCTCGACCACATTCGCATCGCGTGGGTTGCCGGTAAGGAAAACGCGGTGCATCAAGGCAAGACGCTGGCCGAGTTCGTGGAGGCGTCGGGCAAAGAGGCGGCGGATGCGTTGCTCGAGTTGCTCTTGGAAGAGCGTCTGGCAGTACTATGCGTGATGGATGAAGGCGACGACGAACTAGTGAATCCTTTCTTGCAACACGACCTGTACATGATGGGCACGGACGGGATCTACTTCCCCGACGGTCAGGTCCATCCCCGCATGTTCGGGTCGGTCGGGCGAGTCTTGGGGCCATGCGTTCGCGACAAGAAGCTCTTCACGCTTGAAGAGGCGGTGGCCAAACTCTCCGCTGTTCCGGCCCGGCGATTCAAGTTGCTGGACCGTGGAATGATTCGCGAGAACGCGTTCGCCGATCTCGTCGTCTTCGATCCGAACGCGATCGTCGACCAAGCGACGTTCGCCAAACCGTCCTTGCCAACCGTGGGCATCTCGCACGTTCTTACGAACGGGACACCGATTGTTCACGACGGCGAACCGATTGCCGCCGATGATGTCTGCAACTTGCCCGGCCGGTTCTTACAATTCAACCGTTGACCCCAACAACAAGTTCGTTTACCCAAACGCACCAGGACGCACCGCCTGCTCAATCAGGACCAGTTCGGATAGGCGACTTGTCCAGGAACGGCAACTCGCGTGGTGAATAACGTCTTGCCGGCGGTGATGTAGAGCGTTCGACCGTCTTCGCCACCGAAGGCGAGATTTGTGAGCACGTCTTCCGGGATAGGGATGCGGCCTTTGAGTTCTCCGGCTGGGCTGACGATGTAGATGCCAGGTGGGACTTCGTTCGATTCGTGCGGACCGCGCGGACTCGAGATACCGGCGGCGATGTAGAGATTACCTTCGATGTCGAGTCGCATCCCGTCGCCGCCGCGGCCAGTCGCGAAGTCGATCACGACTCGTTGATTGGACGCGTTGCCAAATTCATCGAGATCGAAACACCAAATCTTTCGATTGCCACCGACCGTTGGGCAACTGTCAACAAGATAGAGGAGCTTTGAATCCTGTGTGACGGCGATGCCATTCGGGCGCTGGATGTCAGGCTGCTGCAAGATGCGAGTGACACTTCCGTCGAGATCGATGCGGTAGACGCCTTCGATCTCCATCTCCATCAGCGAACGGTCGCCGTAACAGGGATCGGTGAAGTAGATCCGCCCTTCGCCAGCGACACAGATGTCGTTCGGCGAGTTGTATCGAACGGCGTTGTCGCGTTCGGGGTCGTAGCGGTCGGTTAAGACTTCGTATTCGCCAGTCTCCAGATTCGTCCGCGTAACGCGACGACCGCCGCCCGGTCCAAACTCGGCACCTTCGCAGTGCAGCAATCGGCCTTGTTGATCGAACGTGTTTCCATTCGTCCGGCCGCTCGGTTCGCGAAAGACGCTCCGGGTGCCGTCCGAGGCAAGCTTCATAATCCGACTGTTCTCGATGTCCGAGAAGTAAACCGAGCCATCGGCATCGTAGGCGGGCCCCTCCGTGAAGGCTAATGCGGTAGCCGCCGTGACCGACGGCACGCCGTCCGGCGCTGTTAGTTCGCAAAAACGATTCGACATGATGGAGTCCTGAATCCGCGTTAAGTGGTTCGTGCAGCGTCGCGTCTTGCTAGGAAGATCAACAGAAACAGGAGGACGGCAACAATGCTAAGGATAATCACCAAAGCAGTCGGTCCGGTTTGCTGGTAAACACTTAGCGAACCGAGCGACATGAAAAACACCCCGGAAAAGGACAGCGCGATACGTACGAACCATCCGGGCCTCAGCGCGCGAGGTAGCAGTGTCGAGTTGATCACGATTGTGTGCCAACAACTGAATCCCAACGCGATATTGAAGCACATGGTGGCATACTTGATGAGGTCTCCCGGATTCAAGGACAACATGACGAGGCCAAAAATCGAATACCCGATAAGCACTCGAAAGTAAACCGTCTTGATCGCCTTCGGGTCCATCTGCCGCAGCCGGCCGCTGCTCGTCCAGAACACATCGACCCAGCGACGGATGATGCCATCGGCGGACGTTGACATGGTCGGGGCAAGTACGAGAAAGCCGCAGAAAATCGTCATAAACCAGCAGAACTTGCCCAGGCCAGCTCCGGAGGCTGCCGTCACGCTCTCTTGCACTCCGCCAGCCGTCATCACGGCTGACGTCCAGTTGTCGGTTTGCGTGCCATACGGCAAGAACTGGACAGACAACATGGCTGGCAGAGCCAGACCAATGAAACAGGCTGGTAGCCAGACGGCAAGTTGATCGCGCATCACATGGCGATACCACTTTTTCCATCGCGGCATCGACTCTTCATTCAGCTCAAACACGCAGCCAACGTGCGATAGTTCCAAGTTATGACCGCCGATTGCACTGGGAATCGCGCCGACGTGATATCCCATTCCCCAGCCTTGGTCTCGTGTGTAATTGCTGACAGGCGTGTTGGACAGACCACCCGAACCAGCAATCGCGGCCAGCGCAGCGATAAAGCTGATCAACGTGAAATCAATTTCGGGAAACCCACGACCTTCGGCGAGTGAAACAAAGATGTTATCGACATTGCTGCCTCGAACGGCCGGAGCGCCGGCGGCTACCTCGACCGGTACGCTGCCGAACTTGAAGAACCCCGTCAGAATCTCTACCCAAGTATCGGGAGTTGAGAAGAACGCTGCTAAGAACAGCAGGAATCCGAAAACAACGACAAGCTTAAACGTCATCACCGCCTTCAGCGAATTGTAGATCTTGCCGCCGAACAACAGCGGCACTAGAGCGCCGATGAAGATGACGTATGCTAGTCCTTTCATCAGCCAAAAGTCGCCGGTGACCGTTGGGTCCGGCACGATACCACCTTTGATCAGTGTCGCGACCGGCGTCGCCGCGTTTGCGGCCAAGTACGGGAACACCGAGCCGAAGTCGAACAACAAGTACGCACCCAACCAGAACGCTGGTCCTGGCAACGTGCGGAATTTTCCCGTGAAAATTGGCTCGCCGGAATAAAGGGTGTAGCGGCTGATCTCGATGTTGTAGATGACTTGACCGAGCACCGAGAGCGTCGCGAGCCAGAGCAGCGCACCACCATAGACCGCCGTCACCTTGGGGCCTACGAGCCACTCGCCTCCACCGATCGCCGAGCCGCCCATGACGAGGCCGGGGCCGAGCAGTAAGAACCAATTCTTCCAAGTGAACGTCGGCGGATGGACCAGTTCGTTCGTTTCCCACTGCGGCATGCTTTGCGCCCCAGGATGCGGGGCCTCAAACTCGCCAGCGGACTTGGGCTCGATCGACTCATCGACCGAAGGTTGTTCCGTGTCATCTGGCTCGGTCGGATTGTGAGCGTCCTGTTCGTCGTTCATTTGCTTCTCTAACGCTAAAGGGCTTCGATGCGGCGTCGAGTGTAGCGGTCCGTGGGCGGCATATCAATCCAACGCAACGCATGACAGGTGATGGCCCCAAGCTCCCCAGTGCGATAGTCCGGCGAAATCGGTTGCTGGCGGCGTTCCTACTGGGTAACGTGGGGCCATGTTCCATCCGAATGGGCCGACATTTCTTGAATTGGCGCGGCAAGCACTCTCCTCGACCCAGCGCGGTTACGATTTGCTCGCTGCGAAGTTCGACTACACTCCTTTCCGCACGCCAGATGAATTGCTCGAATCTGTCGCGACGCACATCGGCGAATCGGATTCGATGGATAGCGCCCTCGATGTCTGTTGCGGCACGGGCGCGGCGATGCGAATGCTACGACCGTTGTGCCGCGAGCGAGTCGTTGGGATCGACTTCAGTCACAACATGATGGCAGTAGCTCGCCAACGGATCGCGGATGCACCGGGCGACGCATCGATGGACTTCGTCATGGGCAATGTCTTGGAGATGCCGTTCGAGGAAGAGTTCGATCTCGCTGTTTGCTTCGGAGCTCTCGGTCACATCCTACCGAAAGACCAAGAACGCTTTGTCGATCAAGTCGCAAGTTCGCTTCGACCGGGCGGCAGGTTCGTCTTCGTGACGTCTCACATGCCCAGGATGTTCTCACTGGCCTATTGGTTCGGCCGCTGCTTCAATGCCGCGATGCACGTGCGCAATTTCGTTATACGTCCGCCGTTTGTGATGTTTTACCTCACGTTCCTGGTTCCTGAAGCGAAGGTCTTGCTCGAACGTCGTGGTTTCCAGGTCGAAGTAGCAGAGGAGGTGTTTTCCGCACCATTTCAGAGAGCTTGTTTGGTGATCGGTCGTCTCGAAAGCCCGGAAGGGAACCGCTGATGGACGCTAACATAGAAGACTTCGTTCAAACCACAACCGCATTCGTTTCAGCTAAGATGGTGGTTTCGTCGTCTCACAAACCAACGTCTGACAATCCCATGCTTAAGAACATCACTGTCATCGTTCTGCTGACGTGTGCCAGTATCGCAAACTGTGCCGAGTCTGACAGGTTGCTCAACTCCAAGAAGCGAATCCTCTTCCTGGGCGATTCGATTACTCACGCTGGCCATTACATTACGTTGCTGGAAACACATCTTCGAGCGGAAGATCCCGAGGCCATCCCGGAACTAATCAACCTCGGTCTACCGAGCGAGACCTGCTCGGGGCTATCCGAGCCAGATCATCCATTCCCGCGACCAGACGTGCATGAGCGTTTAGGTCGGGCGTTGGCGAAGGTCAAACCCGATATTGTCTTCGCTTGTTATGGCATGAACGACGGGATTTACTATCCGTTCAGCGAGGAACGATTCGCCGCCTACAAGGCTGGTGTCGGGCGATTGATTGGGAAAGTGAAAGCTACCGGCGCGAAGCTCGTTCTGATGACGCCACCCGCGTTCGATCCGCTACCGTTGCAGCAAAAGGGAAAGCTGCTGCCGGCCGGTGCCGACAAGTACGCTTGGTTCTCGATCTACGAAGGCTACGACGACGTGCTTAGGCGCTACTCGCAATGGATCATGCAACGAGGCGATCGCGTTGATCTTGTCATCGATTTGCACACGCCGGTGAATGCCTATGTTGCCGAGAAGCGAAAGGCCGACGCCAACTTCACGATGTCGCCGGACGGTGTCCATGTAAACAACGAAGGGCATCAAGTCCTGGCAGAGACGATTGCCGCAGCCCTGGGGATCAAGCAACTGAAGGCTGACACGGTACTCGCGCAACTCGTCTCGAAGCGACAAAAGCTTCTGCATGATGCGTGGCTGAGTCATGTCGGCCACAAACGGCCAGGAGTCAAAGAGGGCTTACGGCTTCAGGAAGCAAAGACAAGAGCGGCGGAGTTGATACCGCTCCCTTGAGTAAGTGCTTCGCGCGCCGCTGCAACCGCGATTGAGAGCAATGTGTTACTAACCCGATTGAGGACTCCGAATAATGCGTTCGACACTCTCTGCCATTCTATTCATCCTGATGGCGAACCAAGGACTGTTCGCCGCGGACAAACCGAACATCTTGTTCATCGCGATCGATGACCAGAACGACTGGATCGGTTGCCTCGGCGGGCACCCGCAGGTGCAAACACCGCACATCGATACGTTAGCCAAGCGCGGAACGGTCTTTCTCAACGCGCATTGTCAATCGCCACTCTGTAACTCGTCTCGCACAAGCGTGATGACGGGACTGCGGCCGAGCACGACCGGAATCTATGGACTCGCTCCGTGGTTCCGCAACGTCGAGCCGTATCGCGATCTTGTTTCACTGCCACAGTACCTTCGCAATCACGGATACAAGGCGTATTCAACGGGTAAGATCTACCATGGACGATTCGGACGGCAGGCGACTGATGACGAATTTGACGTGCTCGGGCCAAGGGCCAGCGTTGGAGTCCGCCCGAAGGAAATGCTCGTCAAGAACACGCCCAATCCGCATCCTCTTGTTGACTGGGGCGTCTTTCCGCACAAGGACGAAGACAAGGGCGATTGGCAAGTCGCGAGTTGGGCGGTCGAGCAACTGCAGGAAACGCCTGACGAGCCGTTCTTTCTTTCCGTCGGCTTCTTTCTTCCGCACGTCCCCTGCTTCGCTACACAGAAGTGGTTCGATCTCTATCCGGAAGAGTCCCTACAATTACCGTTGATCCAACGAGACGATCGCAAAGACACGCCGCGTTTCTCGTGGTATCTGCATTGGAAGCTACCTGAAGTGCGGTTGAAGTTCCTGGAAGAAGCGAACGAGTGGAAGAACTTAACTCGTTCCTACTTGGCCTGTGTCAGCTTTATCGACAGTCAGGTTGGCCGCGTATTAGACGCGTTAGAACAAAGCGGGAAGGCGGACAACACAATCGTCGTGATTTGGTCCGATCACGGCTGGCATATCGGTGAGAAGGAAATCACCGGCAAGAACACGCTTTGGGATGACGGAACACGTGTGCCATTGATCTTTGCTGGCCCCGGGATCTCCGAGAACGGTCGCTGCACCAAGCCAGCCGAGTTGCTCGACATGTACCCGACGCTGCTTGAGTTGTGTGACTTGCCAAAGAACGACAAACTTGAAGGACAGTCGTTGCTACCACAGCTCAAGGACGCGAACGCCGCGCGTGAGCGGCCCGCAATCACAACCCACAATCACGACAACCACGGCGTGCGCAGCGAGCACTGGCGTTACATCAGCTACGCCAATGGTAGCGAGGAACTGTACGATATGTGCAAGGATCCGAACGAATGGACAAACCTCGCGGCTGATCGGCAGTATGCTGCGGTAATCGCAGAGCACCGGAAGTGGATGCCCAAGACGAGTGCAAAGCCCGCGCCCGGAAGCCGTTCTCGGATCTTAATCTACGAAAACGGTAAGGTGAATTGGGAGACAAAAGACGTTGGTGCTAACGACCCAATTCCGGAGCTGTGAGGAGCGCGTTCCGGGTGAATGGATTATAGCAGGAATGATGAGGGACGAATTACTCGCACGCCATCATTCCACCGGAGTCCTGAGGGCGATTGGAATGATGGAGTCGTGGAGGAATGATGAGGGACCAATTACTCGTACTCCTCCATCATTCCATTACTCCATCATTCCACCTGCCTCCTGATTTACCAGCGGCCTCGACCACCGCCACCACCACCACCACCGCCGCCGCCACGGCGTCCGCCACCACCGCCGCCACTTCGCGGGCGAGCTTCGTTCACGGTCACAGCGCGACCGGCGATCTGCTGTAGATTAAGCGCTTCAATCGCAGCTTTGCCTTCACCATCGTCCGTCATCTCCACAAAGCCGAAACCCCGAGATCGCCCTGTCTCGCGATCTTGGATGATGTTGACGGACGCGACCGTACCGTACTCGCCAAAGGCGTTACGCAAGTCGTCTTCACTCGCGTCGTACGACAAGTTGCCGACATAGATATTCATTCCGAACCTCCACAGCAAGAAACCAAGAAACAAGGCTGGGAGGTCTTCATCCGACAGGTCAACGAAATTCGAGATCCCAGTAACGCCGATAATTATCACGGATCGAGAAAGAATAATCAATCCGGCAGTTTCTGACAGAAAGCCAACCTAACTTCGCAGCGTTTCGGCAAGTCGGGATTGTTGACCGTGGACAGATGCCGACTCATACTGCACAGTGTTATCGAGGTCACGCCCGAGAAGAAGGTTGTCTGGAGTCTACATCAGGACGATCTGCCCGGCGTCCGACTCGCTTGGGTCACAACGCTGCAAGTTCTGCCTAGTGGAAACATCGTGATCGGCAATTGTCATGCTGGACGGGACAATCCGCAGCTTGTCGAGGTTACGCGCGAGAAGTAGGTGGTTTGGACGTTCCACGACTTCGAGCGATTCGGTAACTCGCTGACCAACTCCCAAATCCTATCCGTCGATGGAACGAGTGTGCCGTGAGTACCTACAACTTCGCTGACAGTTTCTCTGTTTCTTCGTAGATCACAATGCAACTCGACCCGAGCGCTCGTGAATTTGAGTTTTCAGCGTTCGAGCAGGTATGATACAGATTCGCTGGACGCTTCCACTGCCTGCTGCTCCTTCCTATGCGACATCATCTAGACGCTCTCATTCGGCTGTTTCTCGCTGCGAGCCTGCTGTTGGCTGTTGCTCGCGCAGGAGCCGACGAGCCAGCCATGCCGACCGTTTCGCGGTTTGACGCAGACGTTCTGCCGATCCTGCGGGAACACTGCCTGAAGTGTCACGGCAAGAAGAGCCGCAAGGGTGGTTTGAGTCTGAGAACGCTCAGTGGAATCGCGCGCGGCGGTGAAAGCGGCGAGCCGATCGTCGTCGCCGGTGACGCTGCAAAGAGTCGGCTGATCGCGCTGGTGAAAGAGGGGGAGATGCCTCCGGGCGAGACGCGGCTTAGCGATGCCAGCATCATGATCCTGAAACATTGGATTGATGCCGCCGCGCGACAGGAACTGGCGACGGTCGATGAGGCTCTGAGTCCAGAGTTGCTTGCTGCTCGCAAGGTGCATTTTCTCTTTGAAGTCAAATGCCAACCGTGTCACGGCCGGAAGAAGCAAGAAGGCGATCTCGACATGCGTACGATGGCTTCCATCTTGAAGGGTGGGAAGTCAGGCCCGGCGCTTGTGCGCGGCAACGCGGCCGACAGCCTGTTGCTCCGCCGCATTCACGATGATCAGATGCCACCTCGCGACGTGCGATACAAGCTGTCCATACGACCCGTCACTGAATCCGAGCAAGAGTTCATCCGCAAGTGGATCGACGGCGGAGCGATCGCTCCGCCTCTGCCACCTGGCGTGATCGACGATGACGGCTTGCTTGTGATCGACGAAGACAGGCAGTGGTGGGCGTTCCAGCTTCCTGTAGCCGCTGCCATTCCGACCGTAACGACTCGAGACCACGTGAGCACACCAATCGATGCGTTTCTGTTGAGGGACTTGGAAAATCGCGATCTCAGCTTCTCCGGTGAAGCCGATCGTCGCACGTTGATCCGCCGCGCGTACGTCGATTTGTTGGGAATCACGCCCACACCCGACGAAACGCATGCTTTTCTCAACGACGATTTGCCAGACGCCTTCGAGCGGCTGATCGACCGCTTGCTGGCGTCGCCGCGGTATGGAGAACGATGGGGCCAGCATTGGCTCGACGCCGCGGGCTACGCCGACTCCGAAGGCTCAGCGAGCGCCGACACGATTTACCCCTTGGTATATCAGTATCGCGATTACGTCATCCGGGCAATGAACGCCGACAAACCGTACGATCGGTTTCTGCTCGAGCAGTTGGCGGGCGACGAGTTGGAAGACTATCGCACCGTAACACGCATGACGCAGGAGCTGCGAGATAACTTGACTGCGACTGGCTATCTGCGGACGTGCATCGATCCGACCACCAGCCCAGAAACCAATTTCCTTTACGATCGCTATCAGGTCCTGGCCGACACGGTCGAGATCGTTAGTTCTTCCTTGATGGGTCTGACGATGCGCTGTGCTCGCTGCCATAGTCACAAGTACGATCCGCTGCCGCAGCGCGACTACTACCGTTTTACCGCAATCTTCGCTGCGGCATACGCGGTGAACGATTGGGTCAAACCTCAACAACGAACGATGGAGATGGCGGGCAGCGAAGATCGACGCGAGATCGCTGAGTTCAACGCCACGATCAACAACCAGATCCACCCGATCAACCTCGAGGTGGCGACCCTGACGAAGAAAGCCCAAGAGCGGTATCGCAGCGAGAATCCTACGAAAGCGGAACCGGATGTTGAAACGCTAAAGAAGGCACATGCTGATTTCAAGGGGCAACTCGATAAGCTGGCTGCCAACAAGAAGCAGCTCGAATCGCAACTTCGTAAGCCGCCGCAAGTGCAAGGCCTGACGGACATGCGAGCGGAGGCTGACGCCTTCTACCTGCTTCGGCGAGGCGAATGGAGCAACCGCGGTCGGCGCGTGTTGCCGAACGTGCCGGCGGTCCTCAGCAGATCGCCACTTGCGTTTCAAGTCAGCAAACCATTTGAGAATGCACCTAGCAGCGGCTCTCGGCTGGCTTTGGCAACGTGGCTAACACAAGCCACGCATCCGCTCACCGCTCGCGTGTTCGTGAACCGCGTATGGCAGCATCACTTCGGGCGCGGGATCGTCGCCACGTCCGAGGATTTTGGAAAGACGGGTGTCGCGCCAACGCACCCGAAACTTCTCGATTGGCTTGCTGTCGAGTTCGTGAGAAGCGGCTGGAGCATTAAGCATTTGCATCGTTTGATGATGACCTCCAGCGCGTGGCGCCAGCATTCTCGGATGCGCGACGATGCTGCCTCCATCGATCCTGAGAACCGATTGCTGTGGCGAATGCCGCTGCGTCGGATGGATGCCGAGGTTGTCCGCGACTCGATGCTTGCCGTCGCCGGAAAGTTGAACACGAAGATGTTCGGATCGGCGGTCGGTGTGAAGAAGCTACCTGATGGTCAAGTAGTCACGGAAGACTCGGCCGACGGCAATCGCCGCAGCATTTATTTGCTGCATCGCCGCTCGACACCGGTGACTGTCTTGGAAACGTTCGACGCTCCGCGTCTCACCACCAATTGTGTGCAACGCCGCACGTCGAATGTCGTCTCGCAAGCCTTGCTTATGTTGAACAGTGCTTTCGTCGATAAGCAAGCGGAAGACCTCGCCAAGCAGCTCACTGCTAAGACCAACGGTGAATTGCAAGCTATCGCTGCAACCTACCAAACGGTGCTCGGACGCGAGCCCACCGACTCAGAAACCAAGCTGGCCATCGACTTCCTAAAGCAACAATCGGATCGATACAAGGCATCCGAAGGCAACGGCCGCTCGTTAGTTGACTTGTACCTCGTGCTCTTGAACTCGGCGGAGTTCCTTTATGTGGATTGAACGGCAATGAAGACAAGTTTCCTCACACGCCGCGATTTCTTCAGTTCAGCCGGCCAGGGTCTGATGGGCGTTGCGTTGTCGGACCTGCTCGCGCGAGATGTCAACGCATTCGAGCGTCGGGCGACGCATGTCCTCGACCGCAAGCCGTTTGATTTGACACCGAAGGCTCCGCATTTCGCACCGCGAGCCAAGTCGGTAATTCAGCTCTTCATGCACGGCGGCCCCAGTCAAGTTGATTTGCTTGATCCGAAACCAGCTCTCGACAAGTATGACGGCCAGAAGTTCCCGGGCGTGATCGATGTGCAACAGCCTGAACAGGCGGGCGGCATATTGAAGAGCCCGTTCAAGTTTTCGAAACACGGGCAGTCAGGAATCGAAGTCAGCGACATCATGCCGCACATCGCCAAGCATGTTGACGACTTGTGCGTGATACGATCGATGTGGACTGAGCACATCAACCACGAGCCGGCTTTGTGGATGATTCACACTGGCCGCACGATTCCTGGAAGACCAAGCATTGGATCGTGGGTCGTTTACGGTTTGGGTTCCGAGAGTCAGAACCTGCCGGCTTACGTCGTGCTGGATGATCCGAAAGGGTTGCCGGTCGATGGCATTCGCAACTGGTCATCTGGCTGGCTGCCGCCGCAGTTTCAGGGAACACGCTTTCGAGCGACAGGCACTCCGGTCTGGAACCTGAATCCCGCCCGCGACGTTCCCGCCACGGCCCAGCAGGCTCGTCGAGAACTGCTCGCCAAGATGGATCAGGCACACCGCGCCGCCCGCCCTGGCGAGCCGGAACTCGACGCCCGCATCGCGAGCTATGAGTTGGCTGCGCGGATGCAAGTCTCGGCGACAGCAGCACTCGACTTGGCACAAGAAACAAAATCAACGCAGGAAGCCTACGGGATCGGCAACGACGCGACTGCGTCCTATGGACGACGATGCCTACTGGCGAGGCGGCTCGCCGAGCGTGGTGTTCGGTACGTGCAACTCTTCATCGATGGTCAGATCTGGGACAACCACTCCGGACTGGAAGGCGGGATTCGCGGAGCATGTGCACGAACCGATCAACCGGTGGCGGCTTTACTCGCGGACCTCAAGCAGCGTGGGCTGCTTGACGAAACGCTCGTGATCTGGGGCGGTGAATTCGGCCGACTTCCGATCTCGCAATCCAAGAATGGGCGCGACCACGGGCGGCAGGGCTTCACGATCTGGATGGCGGGAGGAGGCGTCAAGGCCGGACACGTTCATGGTGCGACCGACGAGTTCGGATACGCGGCTGTCGAAAACCGAGTGAGCGTTCCCGACCTGCATGCGACGATTCTTCACTTGCTGGGAATACACCACGAAGAGCTGACGTTCCGACGCAACGGTCTCAATGAGCGACTAACAGGTGTATACGAGCCGCGCATCATCACCGAGATTCTGGTGTAAAGCTCCTGGAGAAGAGCTTCTGCGTTTGGATTCGACCGCTCTACCGAATTGACCTTTCATCGGCCGGTAGGCACACTGTGTAGTCCAAGCCTTCTGCCGACAACATCGAGGATCAACATGCTTGACCGCCGGATCGGCCGTGTTTCCAGCTCCGTCTGCTTCTCTCTTGTCCTGATAGCCGGATCTCTTGTGCTGGCACGCCATTCGAATGTGTCCGCAGCCGATCAGCCCAACATCCTCTTCATCATGGTCGATGATTTGGGAAAGGAATGGATTAGTTGCTACGGCGCTGACAATATTGAGACGCCGCGGATCGATGCGTTGGCAAAGACCGGCATGAAGTTTCGCAATGCTTATTCGATGCCGCAATGTACGCCGACGCGGGCGACTTTGCTGACGGGACAATACCCCTGGCGAACCGGTTGGGTAAATCACTGGGACGTGCCTCGTTGGGGTGTCGGCTATTTCGACTGGGAGCATTACACAACGTTCGCGAAGGTCATGAAGAGCGCCGGTTACTCGACGGCGATCGCTGGGAAGTGGCAAATCAACGACTTTCGTGTTGAGCCTGAGGCACTGAAGAAGCACGGCTTCGATGATTGGTGCGTTTGGACCGGCTACGAAGCTCAGAATCCACCGAGCTCCGAGCGTTATTGGGATGCGTACATTCACACACGCGAAGGCAGCAAGACTTACGAAGGCCAGTTTGGTCCTGACATCTACTGCGACTTTCTGATCGACTTCATGAAGGAACATCGGGGTGAGCCGATGATGCTGTACTTCCCGATGGCGCTGACGCACGGCCCGCTCGTTCACACCCCTGCCGAGCCAAAGGTTTCGACGAAGATCGAAAAGCACACGGCGATGGTGCGATACACAGATCACCTCGTCGGTCGCTTAGTCGCTGCACTCGACGAGTTGAAGCTGCGCGACAACACGATCGTGATCTTCACCACCGACAATGGCACATCCGGCGGCTCGCTCGGCACGATCAACGGCCAAAAGCCTAGCGGTGGCAAAGCCAAGAAGTACGAGGGTGGCGTATGCGAACCGTTCATCGTGAATTGCCCTGGACTCGTACCGAGCGGAACCGAAACCGACGCGTTAACCGACTTCAGCGACTTGCTGCCGACGTTCGCGGAACTTGGCGGAGCAGAGTTGCCGAAGAACCGCGCGCTCGACGGAAAGTCCTTCGCGCCGTTGCTTCTCGGCCAAGCTGACGATTCACCGCGTGAGTGGATCATGGCCCTTGGGCACGGTTCGGCGAAGCTCGACGAGCAGGGAGTTCGAGGCGTTCACGACTACACGGATCGTGTTATTCGCAATAAACGTCATAAGATCTGGATCGAACCGAGTCGCAAGATCGCCGCCCTTTACGATCTGAAGTCCGATCCGCTGGAGAAGACGAACCTGCTCGGTAGCAACAAGCCCGAACACGTTGCCGCCTTTACCAAGTTGAAGGCGGTCTCCGATTCGCTGCCAGAGAAAGATGCTCGCCCACAGTACCGCAAACGAGACGCTCTGCCGTGGGACCGGAAGTTCGAATCGGAAAAGACGACAATCAAGCCAAAGCGTACCAAGCGTAAAGCCCGCAAGCAGAAGTAGCCCGCACGAATTAAGGAAAGAGCACGAATGATCGAACCGACTTTCCCCGATTCGTGCTCTTTCCTTAATTCGTGCGGACAATCAAAGCGTACCTTACGAGATCGGCAATCGACATGAAGCCTTCCAAACTCGCCTTCGCACTTCTCGCAATCTCGACACCAACATGCCTACTCGCCGCCGGTCCGTTCCAGGCCACTGGCTTGAAGGTCGGTGAAGTCACCGATACGACAGCAATCGTCTGGACGCGACTAACGAAGAATGCATCGCGCAATCCGGCTAACGCTCCGATGGTCAAGTTGAATTACGTCGCCGGGCAGACAGGGCGGCGAGGGCGAATTAAGTCGGTCGAGTACCCAGAGGGCCTGACCGTCGCCGACATCAGCGATGCTGCTCCGGGAACGGCAGGTCGAGTTCGAGCTCGCTACAAACCGGCGGACGCAGATCAATGG
The DNA here is from genome assembly GCA_002726245.1 of Planctomycetaceae bacterium. Taxonomy (GTDB): domain Bacteria; phylum Planctomycetota; class Planctomycetia; order Pirellulales; family Pirellulaceae; genus PBSM01. The sequence continues at coordinate 16,639 of PBSM01000220.1, forward strand.
AATGAGACTGAGTGGGCGCTCGTCGATCCCAAACGCGACTTCACGCACCAGTTCACGCTCGCAAAGCTGAAGCCAAATACGAAGTATGACGTTCGCATCGACGCACTCCGGATCGACGAAGCGGGCCCGTCGCTCGAAGGCAGTTTCAAAACAGCCCCCGCCGCGGACGATCCGGCTCGCGTTGTCTTCACCGTTTCGACGGGCCAAGCCTACAAAGATACCGACCGTCCCGACGGCTATCAGATCTATCCCACGATGCGAAAGCTCGATCCAAGCTTCTTCGTGCATACCGGCGACATCATCTATTACGACCGACTCGCCAAGACACCCGGCCTAGCCCGCTATCACTGGCAACGAACGTATAGCTTGGCGACTAACGTTGATTTCCACAACAACGTCACCAGCTATTTCATCAAAGACGACCACGACACATGGACGGACGATTGCTGGCCGACCATGAATACGAAGTCCATGTTCGAGTTCACATTCAAACAAGGTTTGGGCATCTTCAAAGAGCAAGTTCCCATGGGCGACTTGACTTACCGGACGCGTCGCTGGGGCAAGGATCTTCAAATCTGGATGGTCGAAGGCCGCGACTATCGCAGCCCGAACAACATGCCCGATGGGCCGGACAAGACGATCTGGGGAGCCGAACAGATAGCATGGCTCAAGCGAACGGTGAAAGAATCTGATGCGGCCTTCAAAGTTCTTATCAGTCCCACGCCGATCGTAGGCCCTGACCGAGATAATAAGCGCGACAACCATTCCAACAAGGACTTCACGGTGGAAGGCGACAAGGTGCGGGAATTCATCGCGGCTCAGAAGAACATGGTGGTCGTCTGCGGCGATCGGCATTGGCAATACATGTCGATCCACCCCCAAACCGGTGTCCGCGAGTATTCCTGCGGCCCGGCGAGCGACAAGCACGCAGGTGGATGGAAGCAATCCGATTACCGCGAAGACTATCACCGCTTTCTAAAAGTCGCCGGCGGCTTCCTCTCCGCCACTGCCGAGCGACAGGACGGCAAACCAACCCTGAATTTTCGATACCATAGCGTCGATGGCGATGTTCGATTCGAAGATCGGCTAGAGGCGGAGTAAGACAACCTGACATCGTTTCGCTTTAGGCTTGGGACGTTCAGCACTTCGGCTGCCACTGCTGGCTGGCCCGGCGGTACTTGATCAGGAAATCACTGCTGGGCAAGCCAGCAGTAGCATCCGACGTTTCAACTAGCGTCTCCAACAGCGTATCGGTCGCAATAGATAGACGACATTTCCATCAACAGGACTCCACATATGCACCTTACGCGCCTCATCGTTGTCTCCATGGCTCTCTTAGCAACGCTGAGCAGTCATACGATCCTGCGCTCTGACGACGCTCAATCTCGCAACGAATCTGCTGCTGAATGCAAGCAGAAGAAGCGAAACGCTAGACGGAACAACAAGCCTGCGCCGCCGCAGCCAAAGGTTGTTGACGCGAAGAACACGCTGACTGGCAAACCGGCTCCACCGCGCGATCCGGCTCTCGAGCGTTACGGAATCTATGAGCAAACCGCGCCGCGCGCTGCGATGACCGAGCCCGTCGTCACAAGCTTGCCTTTGAAGCTTCGCAAGGGGGACCGCATCGCGTTGATCGGCAACACACTCCTCGAACGCTCTCAGCTATTCGGGCACATCGAAGCGTTGCTGCATCAGCGTTTCCCGGCACACCAGCTCATTGTGCGTAACTTAGCGTGGCCTGCTGACAGCACCGACCTCCAGCCCCGCCCCGATAACTTCGCCGACATCGAGCAACATCTCACGCACGAGAAGGCAGACGTCATCTTTGCTGCGTTTGGTTTTAACGAATCGTTTGCAGGCAGCAGCGGGATCGATGCGTTCAAGGAATCACTCTCGACATTCCTGCAAAAGATCAAGTCAAAGGCGTTTAACGACGAATCGGCTCCGCGAATTGTATTGGTATCGCCGATCGCCAATGAGAATATCGAAGGCGTTCCGGCGGCTGACATGAACAACGAGAACATCGAAGTGTATGTCACCGCCATGAGCCACATCGCGGCCCGGGAGCGAGTCGGCTTTGCCAACGTCTTCGCAGACACAAAGGAAACTCTTCGCAGTCCCGACTCCGATCTCACGCTCAACGGTGCTCATCTGACCGAAGATGGTTACGCGATGTTCGCTCGATTCTTGTATCGGCGACTTTTCGGCGAAGATCCGCGACGCATCGACGAGACGCTACGGCAAGCAATCATTGATAAGAACCGCCAATACGCGCGCCGCTATCGCCCGTTGAACACGTTCTATTACACAGGCGGGCGGAACAAGAGTTACGGTTATCTCGACTTCCTGCCGGCAATGCGGAACTTCGACATCATGACCGAGAACCGTGATCAACGAATTCACTTCATTGCGATGGGCAAGAATATCCCCGAGAAGGTTGATGATTCGAACGTCCTACCGCTCCCAGAAACGACGGAGAGCCGGGGGGCAAATCGCTGGATCACCGCGGAGGCCGAGTTGAAGGAGTTTACAATCGATCCGCGTTTCGAGGTCAACCTGTTTGCCGGGGAAGAGGAGTTCCCCGACATTGCCGCTCCGATTCAGATGCGTTGGGATTCGCGCGGTCGTCTTTGGGTCAGTTGCTCGACGACGTACCCACACGTTTATCCCGGTAACGAGCCGAACGACAAGCTCGTCATCCTTGAAGATACGGACGGCGACGGCAAAGCTGACAAGTCCACCGTGTTTGCAGACGATCTGCAGATTCCACTTTCCTTCGAGTTCGGCGACGGTGGCGTTTACGTTTCCGAGATGCCTCATCTCACGTTTATCAAGGACACGGACGGTGATGGCAAAGCCGATTTGCGGAAGGTCTTGCTCACGGGCTTCGGCACGGAAGACTCGCATCACTCTCTGCATGACTTTGCCTGGACGCCCGACGGAGATTTGATCTTCCGCGAATCGATCTTTCATCACTCACAAGTCGAGACGCCTTATGGTCCTATCCGCCAGCAGAACAGCGGCTGGTTCCGCTTTCGACCGGCCAGTCATCGGCTGACGAGCTTCGGCACCTATCACAGCACGAATCCTTGGGGAGTGACCTTCGACGATTGGGGGCAACATGTCGCGAGCCATCCTATCTACGCCGCGGCCTTTCACTCCCTCGACCCTCCTTATCCCAAGCAACACCTTAAGCCCGTCGGATTGCAGGCCTATTCCGGAACGTGTGGGCAAGAGTTCATCGACTTCAACACCTTCCCGGACGAGTTGCAAGGCGGCTTCATCAAGGTGCGTTATAAACCCACGAACCGCGTCGAGATTCATAAGTGGAACGAAGGGGAGTTCGGATACGACGAGGAGTACGTCGGCGATCTGATCTTCTCTTCTAACCTGAGCTTCATTCCCGTTGACCTTCGCTTCGGCCCGCGCGGTGCGATGTATGTCTGCGACTGGTACAACCCGATCAAAGGCCACGCACAGTACTCGCTGCGAGACGAGCGCCGCGACCGCCACTCCGGAAGGATCTGGCGGATAACAGCCAAAGCCAAGCCGCTGCAAGATCCGCCGCGGATCGCCGGCGCAACCATCCCTGGATTACTCGATATCTTGAAGCGTCCCGAATACCGCTATCGCTACTGGGCAAAGCGAGAGTTGCGGGAGGAAGAGCCGAGCGATGTTAAGCAAACGCTCGACGCATGGGTCGCCGGCCTCGACGAAGCCGATCGTCACTTCCGTCATCATCAGATCGAAGCAATCTGGCTGTACCGCAACATTGCGGCCGCGAACACCGACCTTCTGCGAGAGCTTCTAAACTGCGACGAGCATCATGCTCGCGCCGCGGCCACTGAGCAATTGCGATACTGGCACACTGAGATGCCCGATACGATGGAGTTGCTTCGCAACGCAGCCAACGACTCAAACGGCATCGTCCGCATGCAAGCTGCGATCGCGGCAAGTTACATAGGTAGCAAAGAGGCACTCGACGCGATGCTTGACGTCCTGAACCATCCTAGCGGCAAGCACGTTTCCTATGCGATCACCTGTGCCCTCAGCTCGCACACGTTGCGACGCCACTGGGAAAACAATCCCGACTACAACATCGCTCATCTGTTGCGAAAGGCAAGCAGAAGCCAAGAGCTGAAAGAGCCCACGCCGAGTGCTCAACAAACGCAGTTTGATAGCCAGAAGAATCTGAAGGTCGTAAAGATCTCGTGCGTTCCCGAACGTATGCGTTATACGGTTGATCAGTTCGCCGTCACGGTCGGCCAACCCGTAAAGATCGTCTTCACGAATCCCGATGCCACTGACCACAACCTGGTTGTTGTGAAACCCGGCGCGCTGGAAGAAGTCGGAATGGCAGCGAATGAGATGGCCAAGGATCCTCGCAACGCGAATTCCAACTTCATTCCTAAGGAAAAGCGCAAACTGATCCTTGAAGCCTCGCCGATGATCGGACCAACGCGCAAGTCGCTCGTCCATGTCCTGAGGTTCAATGCGCCGACCGAGCCCGGCATCTATCCCTTCGTCTGCACGTTTCCCGGCCACTGGGTCATCATGAAGGGCGACATCGTCGTCGCGGAGGACTTGGCGGACGTCGCATCGATGCTCGCTGCGCGAAAGCCCTCGATCGTGAAGGAATGGAAAATGGAAGACTTCAGCGATATGAAGCTCAAGCACGACGAGCAAACGGTCATGCGCGGCATGCAAGCGTTCGTGAGAGCTCGTTGCAATCAATGTCACGTCGTGAAGGGACACGGAGTCAATCTCGGGCCGGATCTGACCGACGTCGCCAAGCGATACAAGGGCATGAAGTTACTCCAGCAACTGCTCGATCCCTCTTCTGAGATCGACAAACAGTATCAGAACTATCAGTTCTTGATGAGCGATGGCAAAGTGATTTCGGGAGTGATTGTCCAGGACGATCCGAACGAACTGCATGTGGTAGCCAACCTGCTGACTCCGAATGTCGTGACACGTCTTCGCAAGAAAGACATCGACGAACAAATCATCTCAAAGATCTCGCCGATGCCGAATGGTCTGGCTGACGTACTGAGCAAAGCAGAAATCGTGAATCTCTTAGCTTCTCTCGAAGCAGGCGGCTATCAGTTACCAGAACATCTGAATAAGAATCATAAGCACGACAACTAACGGTTGGACCTCGCTAAAACAAATCCAACTGCTTCGGTTGTCCCGGTTCGACTTCACCTAGCCAGTCGGAAACTCAGTCACTTTCCCCCACTTTCGCCTCTTTGTTAGCCTTCGCTCAGGCCGACCTTCCTACCCTACAGGCGGTCGCCCAGGCCAATTAAGATGGAGGCATGCTCTCAGCCGTCATTCCTGTCTACAACGAAGTAGAAAGCCTCGCCGAACTCGTTTCGGAAATCGATGAGGTTGCGCGCGAAAACAGCTACGATATCGAAATCGTCTTCGTCGATGATGGGTCAACCGATGGCTCGTGGGCAGAGATCGAACGTCTTTCGGTAGCCGATCCTCGCATCCGCGGCATTCGCTTCCGCCGCAACTTCGGAAAAGCCGCCGCTTTGGACGCCGGTTTCCAAGAGGCTCGAGGCGAGTTGGTTTTCACACTCGACGCTGACCTGCAAGATGATCCGCATGAGATTCCAAACTTCCTCGAAGCGATGGAGAACAATCTTGACGTCGTTAGTGGTTGGAAGAAGGTGCGGCACGACCCTTGGCACAAGGTCGGACCGTCCCGCGTGTTCAATTGGCTCGTCGGCTTTCTAACCGGAGTCCGTCTGCACGACCACAACTGCGGTTTCAAATGTTATCGCCGCGAGATCTTCGACGAAGTCAACATTTATGGCGAGCTACATCGTTTCGTGCCGGTCTTAGCCGTGGCGAAAGGTTGGCAAGTCGGTGAAATCGTCGTCAACCATCGCGCACGCCAATACGGCCATTCGAAGTACGGCGTACGCCGGATCGTCAAAGGCTTCCTCGATCTTCTGACGGTTTACTTCCTGACTGGCTTCGGCCGCCGGCCGCAACACTTGCTCGGCACGCTCGGCCTGCTCGGTTTCGCGGTTGGCGCCGTCGGCGTTGCTCTTCTGTCGATGATGTGGATCGTTTCGCGACTCGACGGCATTTCAGAGAACGACCTCCATCTGCATGAGCGAGCGATGTTCTATTATTCGATGGGTGCCTTGTTGCTTGGCAGTCAGTTCCTATCGGTCGGACTTCTTGCCGAGATGATCACCGCTTTCTATGGCCGCGAATCGGAGCAGTATTCGATCCGCGAACGAACCACAGACTCACCGATCGATGGTACGACAACAGAGTCAGACGCGAACGAGGGTTCCGCGGACTCATGAAGGAACCCACCTCGGATTACTCGTCTCAGCAACTTCGCCACCTTTTCTACGCGTTGCTGATTATCACGTCTGCCAGCACGATGGTCGGACGGATTCTCTCGGTCGAATCGAAGAGCGGCAAGACAGCCATGCTGAGCGCGAACGATCGCAGTCGTTGGTGTACGATCCGTTCGCTCGTCGATCACGGAACCTATGAAATCGATAGTGTCATCAAACGCAAGACCGATTGGTACACCATCGATATGGTTCGTCATAAAGGCGACGACGGGCGCGAACATTACTATTCGAGCAAGCCGCCGCTGCTACCAACGCTACTTGCCGCCGAGTATTGGTTGATGAAGAACGTGCTTGGGGCCGGATTAACGGACAGCCCGTTCTATGTCACCCGTACGATGCTTATCGTGTCGAATGTTCTTCCACTGGTGCTGTACTTCGCGCTGCTCTGTTGCCTCGTCGAATCATTAGCCAGCAGCGACTGGACGAAGCTGTTCATCATGGCATGCGCGACATGGGGCACGTTTCTCACCACGTTTGCGGTAACGCTGAACAACCATCTGCCCGCTGCGGTAAGCGTGCTCATCGCGGTCTATGCAGCTATCGAGATTCTTCATGAAGGCAACAAAGCGATTCATTGGTTTGTGCTCGCCGGTCTCTTCTCGGCGTTCGTTGTTGCCAACGAATTGCCAGGTCTGGCATTATTCGTGATGTTGCTGGCAGCCTTCCTGTGGATCGCTCCATGGGAAACCGCGATCGGCTTCGTTCCGGCAGCCGCCGTTGTCGCGATTGCTTTCTTCGTGACGACCTACATCGGCCACGGTAGTCTGCGTCCGCCGTATGCGCACCGCGGTGATGGCGACGTCCTCGCAAGCGTCTCGGCGGCACAAAGAGAGGCGGTCTTGCATAATGAAGCCAATGAAGAGTTCAGGAACGAGTTGTCTGCCGCCGGTATCGAGTTAAGCGTTGCCGCGACACTAGCACCAACCACAACTTCGGGACGCTGGAACCTCTTCGATCCTGCCACCGAGGATCGCTATGTCGTCTGGAACACGAACAACGGCTTCGATATCCGCGAGTGGGATCATTGGTACGAGTACGAAGGCAGCTACTGGACGCCCGAGTCGAAGAAGGGTGTGGATAAGGGTGAGCCTTCAAAGGCTGTTTACGCGTTCCACACATTGCTTGGGCATCGCGGCGTCTTCTCGCTAACGCCAATTTGGTTGTTGAGCTTTGGCGGGATAGCGATTTGGCTTACGCGCGGCGAACGCTCGCTGCAGACATTCGCGTTGATGGTGCTCACGCTGACGCTGGTCTGCGTTGTCTTCTATACCGTCTTGCGCGAAGAACATGATCGCAACTACGGCGGTGTGAGCTGTGGGTTTCGTTGGCTCTTTTGGTTCATTCCGCTGTGGCTGATCTGCGCGATCCCCGCCGCGGACAAGATCGCTGCTAGCCGTTTCGGAAGAATCACAGCTTACCTAATGCTCGCGGTCAGCATCGTCTCCGCCACTTACGCCAGCATGAATCCCTGGTCTCATTCGTGGATCTTCGATTATTGGTCGATCCTCGAGTGGATTGCATACTGAGCGTGATGCCTTCTTGCTGAGCGTCTGCCAGTTTTCGGTCGGTTCGCCAAACTCAGAAGTGCGTCCGCGGACGAACATTTGTGGCGGCTATTCTAACTGTCCGCCTCGCCGTTGCCGTTCATTGGATTGTCGATCCGTACGATGTCCCGCATCGACTGCTGGGTGTAGAGGTCGTGATAGCGCCCACGCTGGGCGAGCAGTTCGTGGTGCGTGCCTTGCTCCACGATGCCGCCGCGGTCGATGACCAGAATGCGGTCGGCGGCGCGGATGGTGGAAAGGCGATGAGCGATCACGAAGCTGGTACGCCCCTTTAGCACGCGGGAGAGGCCGTGTTGAATTTGGCGTTCGGTCTCGGTATCGATCGAGGACGTCGCCTCGTCCATCACCAACAACCGCGGCCGCTTTAGCACCGCGCGGGCGAACGAGACGAGCTGTTTTTAGCCGAGGCTGAGCTGGTTGCCTCCTTCGCCGACGAACGTATCGTAACCGTTTTCGAGCTCCGCAATGAAGTCGTGCGCGCCGGCCAGTTCGGCGGCATCCTCGATTTCCTCTTGCGCAGCGTCGAGCTTGCCGTAGCGAATGTTCTCGCCAATCGTTCCGCTGAACAGATGCGGCTGCTGCAGGACGATACCGAGATTCGACTGCAACCACAGCAAACTGCGATCGCGGTAGGCGATTCCATCGATCAGGATTCGCCCCTCCGTCGGTTCGTAAAAACGGCAGAGCAAATTCACGAGCGTCGATTTACCACCGCCGGTCGCCCCGACCAGCGCGATGATCTGCCCTGGATCGACCGACAAACTAAACCCATCCAGAATTGTCGGCCCAGTGCGGTAACGGAAGCCGACCTTCTCGAACTCGATATGGTCCATCCGATCCGGGTGACCGTCCTCGCCAGTTTCGCGCAGGCGCTTCGCTACATCTTCCGTATCACGCACGTCGGGCACGGCCTCGACGAGGCTCAAGACGCGCTCGGCGGAGGCTTGGGCCATTTGCAATTCGGCGAACCAGGCGGACATCTCCTGTACCGGCTGAAAGAACAACTGAGCGTAATACATGAACATCACGACCTCGCCCACCCACAATCCATAGACGGCCACTTGATGACCGCCCCACGCCAGCGACAGCGCGATCGCCACGCTGGCCAGCGTCAGCACAAGCGGCAGGTAAACCGCGGAAAGCACTGCGTTCTGAATCGAATGGCTTCTCATTTCGTCGGCCAGGCGATCGAAGTCGCCGAGATTCTCCGCTTCGCGCACGAACACTTTCGACGTGCGTACGCCCACGATGCCCTCGTTGTACGAGGCCGTGAGTTTGGAGTTCGTCTTCCGGACCAGGCGCGAGGTGCGCAGGATGCGTTTGCGAAAGAAAACGCTAACGCCAAACAGCAGCGGCACCACGCACAGCACGACCAGCGCCAGTCGCCAGTTGTAAACGATCATCACCACGCTGGTGCCGGCCATCAACATCGTGCCCCAAATGAAATCCATCACGCCTCAGGCCAAAATGTTGGCCAGTCGCTGGCAGTCGGAAGTCAGTCGGGCCATCAGCCAGCCGACCGATTGGTGTCGTAAAAGCTGAACGAAAGTTGCTGCAGTTGTTCAAACGCGTCGCGGCGAATGTCGTGGCTGACGTGCGTGCGAATCTTTCCCGCGCAGACGATGAAGCCCCAAATGCAGCAGCAGATGCCCACCGACAGGACGGCGAAGGTCCAGCCGTAAGGGGCCAGGTTGACCTCGGCACCACGTTCTTCGATGTCGGCGATCAACAGGCCTGTTAGCAGAGGAAAACACAGATCGGTTGCAGCCAGGCCCAGCGCCACAAAGGTGAACGTGATCGACGTGCGGCGATAATGCAGCGTGTACCGCAGCAGCTTCTTCCACAGCCGCAGATCGACTTTTGCTTCGTGATCGTCGTCGGACCAGTCACTCATCGTTGGGGCGACTCCGACAGATCGTGTTCGATCTCTTCTTCCAGCATGCCTTGAATCTTCCACAGACTGGCGTACGGGCCGTCCCTATTCAGTAGTTCTTCGTGCGTGCCTTGTTGCAACAGGCGACCGTGGTCGAGCACGAAAATGCGATCGGCCAGTCGGGTCGATGACAGACGGTGGGCGATGAGGATTGTCGTCTTCTTCCCATGCCGAGACGCCAGGTCTTGCAAAATGTGTGCCTCGGTCCTGGTATCGACGGCACTAAGGCTGTCGTCAAGCACGAGTATTTCGGGGCTCTTCAGAAGCGCTCGAGCGGTCGCCAAGCGCTGCCGCTGCCCACCGGAGAGCGTCACACCCCGTTCGCCGACCTTGGTTTCATAGCCATGTTCGAACTCGACGATGTTCTCATGAATGTCCGCCGCCTTAGCGGTTTCTTCCACTTCATGATCGGCGGCCGAATTGCGGCCGAGGACGACGTTTTCGCGCACGGTCTTCGAATAAAGAAACGGATCCTGCAACACCATGCCGAACGCCTCGCGCACCGCAGCGCGATTGAGCGTTTTCAGTTCGCGCCGGCCAATCGTGATCGAGCCATTTTCATAGTCGTACAATCGCACGAGCAGGTTTACGAGCGTCGACTTGCCGGCACCGGGCGGACCAAGCATCGCGACCGTTTCGCCCTCTCTAATTGACAGCGAGAGATTGTCCAACGCCGGCCGACCATCGCCATACGAAAAAGTGAGATTGCGCACGTCGATGTCACCGCGCATTGGTGTTTCCGTCGCGGGTTCTTCGCTTTCCGGGTGGACATTCAATACCTCTTGGATGCGACCGATCGCGACGGCCGCCTTGCCCGAGTCCGCAAGAACGCGGCCGAAATGGCGGATGGGCCAGATGATCGTTCGCAGCAGCCAAAAGAAAAGAACCCAAGTCCCCAAAGAGATCGTTCCTTGCATGACGAAATATCCGCCGCCAATCAGCGCCAGGCCGATCTGGCTCATAGCCAACAAGTCGGAAAGCGTCCAGTAATTACCCAGCGCCATGAACAACCGAAATTCCAAGTCGCGAAACTCGCCATTGCGATTTGAGAACTTTTCAATTTCAACCTTCTGCCGCGCGAACGCGTGCACCACGCGAATGCCGGTGAGGTTCTCTTACAGAACGGTTGTCAGTCGCCCTTCTGCTTCATCGACTTGCTGAAAGAGCTTGCGTGCCTTCCGGAAGAACGATATCGCGAACAGGATGATGATCGGGAACAGCGCCAGCGACAGCAGGCTCATCCACACGCCTTGCGACAGCATGATCGGAATCGCGATCAGTAAGAACAGCGAGACGCGGGCGATCTCGACGATCTGCGCCGAAAGAAACACGCGCAGCGTTTCCACGTCCGAAGAACAACGCGCACCAGATCGCCGGTATCCGCTTTGTCGTGATACGCACACGGCAAACGTTCCAAGTGAGCGTAAAGTTGGTGCCGGAGTTGGCGGACGATCCCTTCACTCGCCTGGGCCGCCCATCGCCCGCGAAGATAGGTGAATAGTCCGTGCAAGGCGTTGAACGTGACGATTCCCGCCGCGGCGGGCAAGAGCACTTCCCAAAAGCTGGCATCGCCGGCCGCGATGGCATCGAGCGTTAACTTCAATATGTATGGCACCAAGAACAGAAAAACAGTGCCAACGGCCATTGCCCCGATGGCGGCTGCGTACCTTGCCCGTTGTCCCGAAGTGATCGCCCACAGTGTACGCTGGGGAGTCGTCGTTGTGGGGCTGTCTTCGATCACTCGGCTAACATCTTGATCGGTTAAGGTGCCGTTTGTGCGCTAAACCCGAGTGGCAACGGCAGATGGAAAACGAACGCATCGACTGACCGTGCGCCAAGGGGGGGCAAGCTTCCCAGTGAAAGGTTCGCTCCCGGACGCATCAATCTAGCGAATTCGCTCGCCGCCGACATGCCCCTGCCTCATATTAAGGTCGCCTTCGCCCCTGCTGCTGAATCCTTCTGCGCAGTGCGGCCAGAGCGAGGAGCTACGGACTAATGACCGGTGTCCGCCGAGCCCCACCTCTCGCGCTCGGTTAACGTGAATGGGACTGAGTCCCGGGATGAATAAATCCCCAAGAGGCACCCCGCCACTCACTCCCCACCAGGTTGAAGGTTTACTTTGCGAACTCGGCACCAGATCAGATCGCCGACAACCGTTTCGGAACAATTAACAATTACAGTTTACCTAATGCTCGCAGTTAACATCGTCTCGGCAACCTACGCCAGTATGAATCCCTGTTCTCATCCGTGGATCTTCGATTATTGGTCGATCCTGGAGTGGATTTCATACTGATCGCGATGCGTTCTCTCCGCGCGTCTGGCCAGTTTTAGGGCGGTTCGATAAACTGAGAAGTGCGCCCAGGGACGAACATCTTTGTATCTACCGATCTTTGGTTAGCCACGAGCGGCGGCAGGTGATAGCCTGGGGCGTAAGCCCCAGGTGCGAGTCCAAGAAGGAACCAAGCCCCGAAGGGGCGACATGGAACGACGCGTTATCCGACAATGTCGCGCCTCCTGGGCTTGGGTGTTGACTGATATGATTTCGGGGTTCACACCCCCGGCTACTACCTGTCGTCCCGACGGGACTGAAGAAACTTGAGGATGAACTGCCTCGGCTCGCCAGTTCTGTATCGCTATGCCAGCTAATCTCACACAGCAGTATCACAAAGCGGAAGCGGAGTATCGCCGCGCATCAACGCCGGATGAGGAGTTGCAGTGTTTGCAACTGATGCTACGTGAGTTGCCGAAGCACAAAGGCACTGACAAGCTTCAAGCCGATCTCAGGCAGAAGATCAGCCGGGCGAAGAAAGAAGTCGAATCACAAAGCAAACGCGGCGGTGGCAAGAGCGCGACTCTGCGGATTCCTCGACAAGGTGCTGGCCGCGCGGTGTTGCTCGGCGGCCCGAATGCTGGGAAGAGCCAGTTAATGACGAGCATTACGAAGGCCTCGCCAGCGGTCGCCCCCTATCCTTTCACGACTCATCAACCGTCTCCAGGCATGATGCCGTTCGAAGATATCTCGGTCCAACTGATCGACACACGACCGATTACCGAGGACGTTTTCGATCCCGTGACGCAAGGACTCGTCCGCGGGGCTGACTTGGTCGTGCTGCTGGTCGATTTGGGAGCCGATGAGGGAATTGAACAGCTACACGAGTTGATCGACAAGCTGGCATCGACCAAGACACGCCTCGCGACAACATCCTACCTGGATCAGAGCGACATGGGAGTCTCCTTTACAAGCACTGTCTTGGCCCCCAACAAGATTGATCTGCTGGGGGCTATCGTCCGACTTGAATTCTTACATGAGTTCTGCCCTCTCGACTTTCCTGAGTTCGCCATCTCAGCGGAACAAGGACTGGGCCTCGACGAGTTAAAGCGGGCGATTTATGAAGCGATGGATGTTGTGCGCATCTATACGAAGTTACCGACCGCGAAGGAGCCCGATTACGACAAGCCGTTTACCATTCGACGAGGTGGGACGCTGCTGGACATCGCGGGACAGATCCACAAAGACATGGCGACGAATCTCAAGTTCGCGAGAGTTTGGGGCAGCGAGGTTCACGACGGAACAACGGTCAAGGGGGACTATGTGCTGCACGACAAGGACATTGTGGAGTTGCATGCGTAGTAGGAACAATACTGTTTAACCGCAAGCCGGAGGCGTGCGTTTCGCTGCGGTAGAAGAGAACGCACGCCTCCGGCTTGCGGTTAAACGAACAGGGGCTTCCAAACACAACATCGGACTCAATGAATAACGCTCGTATTGCGGACATCTTTGATGAGATTGGCGACTTGCTTGAGTTTCAGGCAGCGAATCCGTTCCGCGTGCGCGCTTATCGCAACGGCGCACGAGTGATTGGCGATCTCACCGAACCAGTCGCGGTCGTGCTGCAAGACACAGAGCGCAAGCTCACCGATCTCGACGGTATCGGCAAAGATCTTGCAGAGAAGATCGCTATGCTTGTCGAGACGGGTCAGCTCGAACAACATCAGAAGCTATTGAACGAAGTGCCGTCCACCGTCCTCGCTGTCATGCGAGTTCCCGGCTTGGGACCGAAGAAGGCGGCAGCGCTCTACAAAGAACTCAACATTGCGACGTTAGATCAGTTGAAGGCAGCTTGCGAAGCCGAGAAGGTGCGCGAGCTGAAAGGATTCGGTGCCAAGGCCGAACAGGCGATACTACACGGCATCAGCATCGCAGCCGCTGCTAATCAGCGGATCTATTGGGCCAAGGCTGACGAAGTGGCGCACGCGATGCGTGAGCATCTAGCCGCTTGCAAGAGGATCGAGAAGCTAGAACTTGCCGGAAGTTATCGCCGAGGCAAAGAGACCGTGGGCGACCTGGACGTGCTTGTCGTCTCGGAGAATCCGAGCGAAGTGATGGAATGGTTCGCGGCGTTCGAAGACGCTGCCGAAACGATCGTTTCCGGCGGAACGAAGATGTCGATTCGAACGCACAAGGGTTTGCAGATCGATCTGCGAGTCGTCCCTGCGGAGTCGTTTGGCGCGGCGTCACAGTACTTCACCGGTTCCAAAGATCACAACGTCATCGTGCGTGGCTTGGCAAAGCAGCGAGGCTTGAAGATCAACGAGTACGGCGTGTATCGCGTCGAAGGTGACAAAGAAACATACATCGCGGGCGCAACCGAAGAGGACGTCTACGCGACACTCGACCTTCCGGTCTTCCCGCCGGAGCTGCGCGAGGCACGTAAGGAGTTTGATTGGGCCGAGGCGAACGAGTTGCCTGAATTGATCGACGTGAAAGACATTCGTGGCGACTTGCACATGCATACGACGGCGACCGACGGACGGGCCACATTGCGAGAAATGACTGACGCCGCCCGATCACGAGGCTTGAAGTACATCGCTATCACTGACCATTCGAAACGAGTGTCGATGGCGATGGGGCTCGACGAGACGCGTGTACTCGAGCAGTGGGCGATGATCGACGAATTGAATGAAGAACTCGGCAAGGACTTCACCGTTCTGAAAGGCATTGAGTGTGACATCCTCGAGAAAGGCGGGATGGACTTGCCCGACGACGTACTAGCTCAAGCGGATTGGGTTCTGGCGAGTGTGCATTACGGACAGCAGCAACCGCGACAACAGATCACAGACCGCATCGTTGAAGCCATCGAGAACCCGAACGTCACGGCGATTGCGCATCCAACGGGGCGATTAATCAATCGGCGTGAAGCCTATGAGATCGACTTGGATGCGGTGTTTGCGGCAACCGTCGAACACGGAAAGCTACTCGAATTGAACGCGAACCCGGCTCGTTTGGACTTGAACGACGTCTACTGTGCCGCCGCGAAGGCGCATGGGATTCCAATTGTCATCAACACCGATGCGCATAGCACGGAAGGACTCGACTGCCTGCCTTACGGTGTACTGCAAGCTCGTCGTGCCGGCTTGACCAAAGCCGACGTGGCGAACACTCGGACTTGGAGGCAACTGAAACAACTTATCGGTGGGAGGCGGTAGCGGTTTGACAACGCCATCCATCTACTATCGCTATCGACTCGTCATCTTTGCGTTTTTTGCGATCGCAACGCCGTTCGCGATCTGGGGCGCAAACCAGGCAGTGAAGAACAACTCGAACAACATCGAGGACTGGTTGCCACCCTCGTTCGAAGAGACAAAGCAACTGCTGTGGTTCGCCGACGAGTTTGGTAGCGACGCGTTCTTGATGGTCAGTTGGGAGGGCTGCTCGCTGGAAGATCCACGAGCTACAAGCTACGCGACTGAACTGAGAAAGCCTTTCGATGTCGATACCGATGCGAGTCTGCTGCCCTTTCATGAGGTGATTAGTGGCACAGAGGCATTCGAGCAGATGATGGAACCGCCGCTTGAGCTGTCGCGCCGCGATGCGAAAGCGAGGCTCGGCGGGTGGGCGGTCGGCCAAGACGGCGAGACGAGTTGCGTGGTGGCGGTCTTCACGGTCGAAGGAGCGCAATACCGCCATGCGGTCATTGATCACATGTATTCGGTCGCGGATCGAGTGCCTGGCTTATCGCCGAGTGACCTGCGCATGGCGGGCTCGGTTGTGGATTCGGTTGCTATCGATCGCGCCAGCAACGAAGGGTTGGTGTCGCTGAGTATTGTATCGTTCTCGCTTTGTTTTCTGTTGATGTACTTGCTGTTTCGCAGCTTCTTGTTGGCCGGCATGGTCTTTCTGAATGCTCTCTTTTGCCAGCAGATGAGTCTGGCCCTGATTCACTTCTCCGGCACGCAGATGGATAGCGTGCTACTCATAGTACCGCTGCTGGTTTTCGTATTAGTGGTATCCGCAGGCGTCCATTTGGCGAACTACTACCGTGATGCCGTTCGCGAGAATGGGTTAGAGGGAGCGCCGCTCCGAGCCGTGTTGGATGCAATTTCGCCATGTTGGCTGGCGTCGTTGACCACGGCTTTGGGATTGGGCTCTCTGTTGGTGAGTTTTCTCGTCCCGGTTCGCAAGTTCGGCACATTCGCTTGCCTGGCGGTGGTCCTGGGGACCGCGGTGTTGTTCTTGTTGTTGCCAGCTCAAATGGAACAAGCGCCTCCCCGCCGAGCCGCCAGAAACTGGAAGCCCAACGACTCAAGCGGTGGGCGCTTCTGGGACTGGGTGCTTGCGGTTGTTCGACAACTGCGATATCCGATCTTGGCCGCCGCGCTACTGCTCACGGCTGTGAGTCTCTATGGCGTATTTCAACTCCGTGCGAGCGTTCGTATCCACGCGATGTTTCTCCCCGAATCGCGTATCCTGAAGGACTATGAATGGCTGGAGGACCGTGTCGGTCCGTTAGTTCCTGTCGAGGTCGTCTTGCGTTTTCCCAAGCAAGAGGATGGAAACGTCAAGCCTTCGATGTTACTGCGAATGCAGTTGGTAGATCGCGTTCATCAGGCGGCGCTGAATGTCGATGGAATCGGGGCAGCGCTGTCGGCGTGGAATTTCTGTCCACCTATGCAAGGTTTGTATGGGCGTGGTGCCAGACAGATCGCGCGACGTTCCGTGTTTGAAAAGAACCTGATCAAGAACCGCGACGCATTCCAAGAGATGGCGCTGCTGCGCGAAAACGCGAAGGAAGAACTGTGGCGAGTTAGTGGTCGCGCGTTCGCGGGGATGGGGCTGGACTACACGGGCGTCATGGAGGAGTTGGCAGCGACTGTCGATCCCATTCTTGATGCAGCGAATCAACAAGGGTTCGGCGGAGTCACTGCCATCTATTGCGGAGGCGTACCGCTCGTCCAAAAGGCTCAAGATCAGATGATGAAGGACCTGATCAAGAGCTTCATCGTTGCCTTTGCCTTCATTGGCGGCATGATGATTGTACTGATGTTCGGTTTATCGATAAACGACTTGCGACAAGCAGATTCCATGTCCATGCGGACGGCGATACTACTTCGCAGCGGCAGCGCCGGCGCAATCGCGATGCTGCCGAACATCTTGCCTTGCGTCGCGGTGCTTGGCGCGATGGGGCTGGCTCATCTCAAGATCGAAATCGGTTCGATGATGACAGCCAGCGTAGCGCTCGGCATCGCCGTGGACGATACGCTGCACTTCATCACCTGGTTCCGCCGCGAGCTCGGCGAAGGCAAGAGCCGTCGCGACGCAGTACGTCACGCTTACGACAAGTGTGGTGCGGCGATGGTGCAGACATCGTGTATCTGCGGCTTCGGCCTGCTCGTCTACTCACTCAGTCCCTTCGTGCCGATTGCTCGCTTCTCTTGGGTGATGTTTGCCATGCTCGGTTCGGCGCTGGTCGTCGATCTGATTGTTTTGCCGGCGATCCTGCTGAGTCCACTAGGTGCGACATTCGAACCCCAGCGTCCAACCACCACCAGCGATCAAGACTCAGCAATCGAACCAAGGGACCGCAAACGCCGCACGCGCCGCGGAGTGGACTGGATCGAAGATATCGTCGTGAGTGTTGCTTACTTGAGCGGCGCAGTCCTCGGAGCACTCTACGCATATGCGTCGCTGCGCGAGATTGCACCCGCTTTGATTAGCTGCATGGCGGGAGGAGCTTTGGGCGGTCTGCTCGCTTACTGTGCGGTCACTGCACTGTTTTTAGCGGTGAATCCGACCCGTGATCGTGGTCACGGGTCGTGATAGGATTTGACCGCGTCTTGAGCCCCGCAACGACGCGAGAAACGCTGGTACACTAGTGCTCCCCATGCCTACCGACTGCCACGCCGTTCCATCAACCTTGTGATCGGTCGAGGAATCCGATGCGTCAGCTTCGCAACTGTTACCCGGTTCTTGCATTCGCGATTCTTCTTGCGCAAACGAACTGCTTCGCCGCCGAGAGCGAAACCGTGTCATTCAATCGCGACGTGCGGCCGATTTTGGCGGAGAAGTGTTTCGCTTGCCACGGTCCTGATACGAATCAGCGCGAAGCCGACTTGCGGCTCGACCGTGAAGAAGGTGCCAAGGACTCGGCGATCGTTGCCGGGAAACCCGATGAGAGCAAACTTCTGCGGCGACTCACAACCGACGATCCTAAGGAACGCATGCCGCCCGGATCGACCGGCAAGTCGGTATCCGATGCACAACTTGAAACGCTTCGACAGTGGATCGCACAAGGTGCGAAGTGGGAACAACACTGGTCGCTGCTTCGCCCCGAGAAGCCGCCAGTACCGGAACTGGCTGCAGACGCCGGAGCGGTCAACGACGTAGATCGCTTCATCCTCTCCTCGCTTCAAGACAACGGTCTGAAGGCGAGTCCGCTTGCCGATCGACGTACATTGCTGCGTCGGATCTCATTCGACTTGATCGGTCTGCCACCGACCGCCGTCGCAGTGCATGCATTCGCGGCAGACCAATCGCCGGACGCTTATCAGAAGGTCGTTGATTGGCTCTTGAAGTCGAAGCATTTTGGAGAGCGGATGGCGATGTACTGGCTTGATGTCGTTCGCTATGCCGACACCGGCGGGTATCACAGCGATAATCATCGCGACCTCACGCCCTATCGCGATTACGTAATCGATGCCTTCAACGGCAACATGCCCTTTGAACAGCTCGCCGGCGACTTACTCCCAGACGCGACAAACCGGCAGAAGATCGCTTCCGGTTACAACCGGCTGCTTCAAACGACGCAAGAAGGCGCGCACAGCCCAAAGAGTACACGGCCAAGTACCAAGCCGATCGAGTCCGCAACACGGCAACGGGTGGCTAGGCGTGACAAGGGGATGTGCTGAGTGTCACGACCATAAGTTCGATCCCTTCACGATGAAAGATTTCTACAGCTTCGGCGTTTTCTTTGCGGATGTCGAAGAGCGTGCCGTAGGTCAACAATCGCAAGTCGCCTTGCCAACGGAAGAACAGAGCTCGCAACTCGCGACGCTCGACCAGCAACTTGCCGAGCTGCGCACGAAGTACAACGAATCGCCTCCGGAGTACGTGGCAGTTCGCGACGCAATGTCCCCCAATTTTCGCACCTTCCGGCATTCCTACCACGCCAGGGCGAGGCTGTCTTGGCAGTGGAGCTACGCCATCACGTTATGGCGATAGATAACGCAACACGTTCCTAACCGGCTGGCCAACTCCGTAGAGCTTCGGTTGACCAATGAGCCCGCGACCAGCGTAGTATCCGGCCGGGATCGCTTGGGGCGAGTATGGTGGCCACGCTGCGTATGTAACCGATGTCGGGCTGACACGGCCGGGATAAGCGACAGACGTCGGAGGACGGAAGACGATCTGCGGGCCCACGTATCGAGCTGCCAACGAATACTCAGCGACACCGCTGCTGGTATAACTCGATACAGGCGCAGCCGCGTAATGCGTGCGCGGTGAACCGGCATAGTGGACTGCGTGGCGAGCGACGAAGGGGCTTGCAGCCAACGTTTGTTGATGAGCCAACACGACTGGTGAGCAAGTGGGGTTCTGTGCAACGCTCGGTTGCTGCTGAGATAGAATTGCTGCAAGCGCGAATGCGGCGATGAGTTTCATGGCCAGCCTCCATTCTGATTCAGTAGGTGAGTTCCTGAATCGGTACGAAACGCAAGCTGCGTGCCGAACTACGGAATGAGCTCTCGATGACCGAGAAATGAGCTCTGAGTCGTGAGAGGAGTCCTGTTGGACCGATGAGTAAGTCGGTGACGGTCGCTCGATCTTGTAAAAACTACAAGCGGGTTGTGCCTCACTCGTCAACGCGCCGTCCGATCGCCAGTAGCAGAATCACCAGCGCAGCCACGCCTGCCGGTAACAGAAACCAGACGGGGACTCCGAAGCCTACAGGTAGCGTTCCGCAGATGATCGAGACAGCACCGACGGATAGTGCGTAAGGGAGTTGCGTGCGCACGTGGGCAACGTGGTTGCAGCCGCTTGCTTGCGAAGATAGCACGGTTGTGTCGGAGATCGGCGAACAATGATCTCCGAAGATCGCGCCGGCTAGCACGCTGCCGATCGATGCGACAAGTATTGGATTCTCGGGCGAGACACTCGCCGAGTTAGCCGCCAACATACTGACCACCGTTGGCACGACAAGCGGCATCAAGATCCCCATCGTTCCCCAACTCGTGCCTGTTGAAAACGCAACGGCAGACGCGAGCACGAATACAACGGTCGGCATTAGCCTTACATCGAGACTGCTTTGCAGCAACTCGCCGAGGTACTGGCCGGTGCCGAGATACTTCAGATCGGTCAAGCCGGAGAGCGCCCACGCCAACCAGAGAATCACCAATGCTCCCCCTACTTGTTGTGCGCCTTTTGCCGCGGCTTCGCGAATTGCCTGCCAGCCCAGTCGAGTGACGAGGTTTGCCAGTAGCATTGCCAACAGCAGTCCAGTCAGCGAGCCGTAAACGAGGGCCAAGTAGGAATCTCCGTTACCGAAGATGTTCATGATGCTGGCATCGGTGACGTCCTTTTCGGCGAGCGCGTTCTGTCCCGTAAGTACAATCAGGCCGACCGTCACAACGACGACCGCGGCGACGGGAATGACGGCATTCGCCCAGTGCATCCCTCTATCGTCGGCTGCGGGCGAGCGGTTGGGAGCTTCCGGTGCTGCGATGGCGTTGCGTTCGGCTCGCAGCATGGCACTGAAGTCGCGACCGAGCAGTGCGACCAGCGGCACGAAGAGCAATGCCCACAACACATAGAAGCGGTACGGAATCGTTGCGACGAAGATCGAGAAGGCGTCGGCGGTCTCGGCCAACACCGTCGTGGCCAGCCCTGCTTGGACCAGTCCAATTTCGGTTGCCACCCATGTCGAAACGAGCGCCAGTCCTGAGACGGGCGCTGCCGTCGAATCGACCAGGTACGCCAGCTTTTCCCGAGAGATTCTAAGACGATCAGTAACGGGACGCATCGTGTTGCCAAGAAGCAGCGAGTTGGCGTAGTCGTCGAAGAACACGATGAGGCCGAGTAGCCAGACGGTGAGTTGTCCCCCGCATCGAGTGCGCGCGAGGGGCGCAATGCCTTTCACAATCGCAGCCATTCCGCCGCTCTGCTGCATCACACCAACCATCGCCCCCATCAGGAGCGTGAAGACGAAGACACGCAAATGGTCGGCGTTACTTAGACTGGCCCAGAGGTGTGTTTCCAGAGTAGTTGCGACGGCGCTGAACGGATTGCCTGACGCAACCAAAAGCGCCCCGATGAAGATCCCGGCCAGGAGCGAGATAGTGACGCGTTTCGTTACGATCGCCAGCACGATTGCCACGACGGGCGGTAGCAAGCTCAGTGTGCCGTAGCTTGAGCCATCGACAGCGGTTGCCAGCAGAATGGAGTTGGACCAAGCCACCGCTTCTATCCGTGAACGTACATCGTTCCTGGAGATTCTTCCGAAACGGGTTGCCGCGGAAGCTGAATCGTGAAAGTCGCTCCTCGTCCTTCTTCCGACTCCACTTCAATTGTGCCGCCGTGCAGTTCGACGATCCGCCAGCACTTCGACAGCCCGAAGCCAAGTCCCCGGCCAGCTTCGCGCCCGGAGTAGAAAGGATCAAACAGGTGACGACGCACTTCCGGCGGAATTCCCGGTCCGTTATCGCTAACGCGGAGCGTCACGCTTTCGTCATTTTCGGCGACCGATATCGTCACTTGCCCGGCGGACGAAACGGCCTCCAAGGAGTTTCGGCACAGCGCCGTAAGCGCAACAGCGAAATGATTCTCATCGGCGACAAGCATCGTCGGATCGTCGATGCCTCGCATAATCAGCGCCGTTCCCTGCTCGGACGCGTCATTCATGAGTTCGCCGACGACCTGCCTGATTACCGACGAAAGATCCAACTCGCGGCATTTCAGATCCGGCGGCTTCGCGAACAACATCATGTCGGCGATCATTTCGTGAGCGCGAAACGCCTGCCGGTTGATAGTCTCCAGCTTCTTGCGCCGGTCGGGATCGGTCTCGTCTCGCAGCAACGTTTGCGCACGTGTCGAAATGTTTGCCAGCGGATTGTTGATTTCGTGGCTGGCTCCATAGGCGAGCTCCCGCAGCGAGGCCAGCTTCTCACGTTCCAAGGTCGCCGCGAAGTCGCCTTCGAGCGAGTCGAGTCGCGCTAGCTTGCTCAGAAGCTGAGCAATATCGCCGCCACGCGCCTCGGGTGGCAGTAGGGCAAAGAGCGCTGATTCTCGATCGGTGGCCGACACGAGCAGCAATGCTGACAGTAGTTCTGGTGAAATGTGATCGCTCAATGAGTTTCGATCCGTCGCCTCGGAGTGTCGTTATATCGCAGCGTCGTTATGCAGAAACCGGAGGCGTGCGATACTCGCACGTCTCCGGTTTGAAGTTAGGCGATCGATGCTGATCTATCTCTAGCTCGAAACGGTTCGCTCGATATCCAAGAGATCACAGGCTCGCTCGAGCAGCTTATCGATCGTGAAGGGCTTTTGAATGAAGTCGTTCGCGCCGGCAAGTCTTAGATCGGCGACCTTATCTTGCTCGACCATGCCGGAGATACAGATGATCTTCACGGCGTCAAGCGTATCGTCGCTGCGCACTCTTTGGCAGACCTCCTTACCGTTGATGTCAGGCAGCATGACGTCGAGCACAACCAGGTCAGGACGGAACTCCTTGACCAACATGCCAGCGTCGAAGCCGTTGTTCGCGGTTCGGGTCTCGAAACGTGCGTCGCGTTGAAACACATCGACTAGCAGCTCAACGAGTTCCTGGTCGTCATCAACGATCAAGACCTTGCGTTTGCCGCTTTCCAGGGCATCCGTGGGGATACCGTTCTCTTTCATGAACTGGAACAACAGGTCGCGCGGTATGCGACGAAAGCGGCTTCCCGGCACACGAAAGCCTTTGAGTGTTCCATTATCGAAGCATCGGATGATCGTTTGCTGACTGACTTTGCAAATTCTCGCTGCTTCGCCGGTGGTGAAGACGGTTTTGGTTGTCATGTCTACTACCATCCCTCCTATCGATGGTAGGACTAGCGGCTGGGAACGGGCATCCTGCTCGACTCCCTAAACCTCCGTGGTCCGCCACGTTGTGGCTAGTCCTTAGCTCCCTCGTTCAACAAGACTCCGTGGCGTACGCAAACCGCACACCTTTCTGCTTCGCTCCATCTGGTTGGCGTATCACGGGTTTCCGAGATTACCTGAGTTTCACAGACGACCAAATTATAGCGACCTCCCAGGACGCGTCAAGATTGATCAAATCGCCACAACTATGTGCCAGCAAAGGACTTTTAGTTTTACAACAAAGAAAAGTGAGTATGCTTGGTAAGTTAGCCGTTCCAGGCGAACTTTCCGCTTTAAACAGGAGGTTCAAACTACTTGCGAAGCTTCGATCAACTTTCGAGATGTGCGAGAATGAGCGCTACGTCGGCGGGCGTGATCCCGCTGATGCGGCTCGCCTGGGCGAGTGTTACCGGGCGGATTCTCGCGAGTTTTTCACGGGCTTCTGTTCGTAGATGTGTGATGGCGTCGAAGTCGAATGTCTGGGGAATCCGTTTGCCGTCCATTCGCTTTTGGCGTTCGACTTGCTGCTCCTGCCGCGTGACATAGCCAGAGTACTTCACGTCATACAAGACTTGTTGCTCGACGTCAGGGCGCACGTTTCCCAGTTCTGGCAGCAGTGTCGAGAGGTCTTGCCAAGTGATCTCCGGTCGCCGCAAGTACTTCGCCAGTGTGACACCCGCTGTGCGATGTTGTTCCAAGAGTTGAGTAACTCGCTCGACTTCCAACTGCTTCTGCTGCAATCGTCGCCAGCGGTTGTCGTCAACCAGTCCAACCCGATGGCCGAGTGGAGTCAGTCGTCGATCCGCATTGTCCTGCCGGAGCAAGAGGCGATATTCAGCGCGACTGGTGAACATGCGATAGGGCTCATCGACGCCGCACGTCACCAAGTCGTCAACCAGCACACCGATGTAAGCCTGGTCGCGCGACAAGATCAACGGTTCTGACTCCCGCAGCTTCAACGCGGCATTGGCACCGGCGACGAGGCCTTGAGCGCCAGCCTCTTCATACCCGGTCGTGCCATTGATCTGCCCCGCGAAGTACAACCCCGACACTGACTTTGTCTCAAGCGACGGCCAAAGCTGATCGGGCGGGCAGAAGTCGTATTCAACGGCGTAGCCGTAACGCATGATCTGAGCCTTTTCGAGACCCGGGATCAGCTTGAGCATCTCGTCTTGCACGTCGCGAGGCAAGCTCGTGGAGATGCCGTTGACGTAGACCTCTTGCGTGTGCCGACCTTCCGGTTCCAGAAAGAGCTGATGTTGGTTGCGTTCAGCGAAGCGAACGACTTTGTCCTCGATCGACGGACAGTAGCGCGGCCCACTGGAGTTTATTTGGCCGCTGTACATCGGAGCACGCTGCAAGTTGGCTCGGATCAGATCGTGAACACGCTCGTTAGTGTAAGTGATCCAACATGGCATCTGCTCGACTTCTAGGTTCTCTGTCAGAAACGAAAAGGCTTGCGGCTCGTCGTCGCCCGGCTGATGCTCTGTCTTGTCGTAGTCGATGGTCCGGCCGTTCAAGCGGGGTGGTGTGCCAGTCTTGAGCCGTTCGACGCGGAAACCCAGCCGATTCAACGCGTCGCTGATGCCGGCTGTAGTTCCCTCCCCAGCCCTGCCGCCTGCGATCTTCGCTTCGCCGGTGTGCATCAACGCTTGCAGGAACGTTCCCGTGGTGAGAATAACGACTGGTGCCTTGTACACGGCATCGCCCTTGACCCGAACGCCTGCCACTCGCGTGCAGCCGTCGATCTCTTCGGTCAAAATGTCTTCGACGATTTCCTGCCGCAAGGCGAGGTCTTCTTGTTCCTCGACGATCCGTTTGATTTCCTGCTGATAAGCCTTTTTGTCGGCCTGAGCCCGCGGGCTGTGCATCGCCGGGCCCTTGCGACGATTCAACAAACGAAACTGAATGCCCGTCGCATCGATCGCCTGTCCCATTGCACCACCCAAGGCATCGATCTCGCGCACGATCTGTCCCTTTGCCACTCCGCCGATCGCCGGGTTGCAGCTCATTTGGCCAACCGTGTCGAGGTTTGATGTCAGCAACCCGACTTGTGCACCCATCCGCGCCGCCGCCAACGCTGCTTCGGTGCCAGCATGGCCAGCTCCGATGACAAGAATGTCGTATTGATACTCTCGAGGCTTCATGTTGTTGCCGAGCAATTGGGTTGTATCGTTTAACCGCAAGCCGGAGGCGTGCGCGCCCCGTGCAGTGTGGCGGAAAACAGCGCACGCCTCCGGCTTACGGTTAAACAAGCGAAGCTATCCGAACTCCGACTTCACACTGCTATCGAGCAATACGATCAGTCCTCAAATGGCAAATGGGAATGTCACGCAAACTTGGCAGGTAATCGGCGCGATCGCAATGACCATTGCCGCAACGGTGAATCCATGGCTCTTCAGTCGCATCATCTGGATAGTCCCAGCAATCACGACGAGTCCGAATACAATGGAAGCCGCAACCATGATGAACGGCCAAAGGTCGTCGTCTTGCCAACCTTCTTCGGCGATGTTCACGATTAGGCCCAGGATGGCTAGGCCCCAGACCAACAAGCTGATGATCGAAAGTACCAGCAAGATGATGGCGGGAATGCGAACCTTCGCAAGGGCAAGTTCTCGTGTGGAACCGGTTCGGCTCGTTGGTGCCGCGTATGGATTGGATAAAGGCGCGGCAGCCGCGAAAGGATTGGCAGGTGCCGAGATTGGGCTGTCGGTGGGTTGGGGCTGGCTTGGCGTTACGACCGGCTCAAATGGCTTGATCGCAGGGGTTGCTGCGAGCGGTGCTTGCGAACTCGGGACGTCTTGGATGTTCTTACACGATGGGCAACGAGCCTTCTTGCCCGCGGCCTCGTCTGGTGTACGCAGCAGGTGGTCGCATTCGTCGCAGCGGAATTCGATTGGCATTTGTTTGTCCTCAAAGCCATCACGCTCCGCGTGATGTGAGCGGTGCTAGAACCGACGTCGGTTGTCGTACAACCATGAATCAACTCCACTCACACCACCGCTGTTCCTCACGCGGAGCGTGAGGGCTACCGTGTGCGTGCTTGCACGGGCCTGGGAAGCTATATTAGCCGATCAATGGTTGCTCGAACACGTGCCAAGGCTGCTTCAAGAAGGTGATTCAATGGCCAAGAGAATACTACATGCTGCAGTTCTGCTACTGCTCGTCGAGTCGGCGGCTTTCGCGAAGAAGCCGATGGGTTTCCGCATGCACACGATCAACGCTGATTCGACCTACAGTGCATGCGCGGCGATCGACGTCAACCGCGACGGGAAGTTGGATATTGTCTGCGGCGGCTTTTGGTACGAAGCACCAGCCTGGAAGAAACACTTCATTCGCGAGGTCCAGCAGATTCGCGGTCGCTTCGATGACTATTCGCACCTGCCAATGGATGTGAATAGCGACGGCTGGATGGACTATGTCAGTGCCAACTATCGCAGCCAGTCGATTTACTGGGTCGAGAACCCGGGCGAGGCTGGTGGCAAGTGGGCGAAGCACGTTGTCGATGAGCCAGGGCCGATGGAGACCGCGATCCTGGCGGACATCGACGACGACGGACAACTCGATCTCTTACCGAACGGAACCAAGTTTGCTGCGTGGTGGGAGATCGTGGGCGAAGGTGATGGCGACGACAAGAAGCATGAGTGGGTTCGGCACGATCTACCGATTGAGATCGCCGGGCATGGCGCTGGCTTCGGCGATGTGAATGGAGATGGTCGGGGTGACCTTGTCAGCCCGCACGGTTGGCTCGAAGCGCCGGAAGATCGGCGCACGGGGCGTTGGGTCATGCATCACGAGTTCTCACTCGACCGAGATTGCAGCGTGCCGATGTTGGTCGTTGATGTCGATCGTGACGGCGACAATGATGTTGTTTGGGGGCGAGGCCACAACGTCGGCTTGTATTGGCTGGAGCAGGGCGAGACCGATGTGGGTCGCGCCTGGACACGGCACGCGATTGATACGAGTTGGTCGCAGGCTCATGCAATTCGTTGGGCCGATATGGATGGCGACGGGCAGGGAGAGCTCGTCGCGGGGAAGCGTTACATGGCGCACGATGGCAAAGATCCCGGGGCGTACGATCCGCTTGTCGCTTACTGGTACGACTTTGAAACCCGGACGCGAACCTGGCATCGCAAGACGATCTCGCCGGGTGGTCCGGCCGGGTTTGGCCTCGATCCGAAGGTTGCTGACATCGATCGAGATGGCGACATGGATGTTGTGGCGTCTGGCCGGAGCGGGCTGTATTGGTTCGAGAACTTGATCATCAACAGAGGCGGATTGAATCCGACGTCGATCGCCGCCACGTCACCCAAGTACAACGACCATCAGCACGTGATGGCCTACAAGGACACCGATGGCAAAGAGCACGCGGTCGAAACGCCGTTCAATCTCGGTCTCCGCCGCAGTCACATTCTCGTCGGCATGCAGGAAGCGATGGGAGGTCTTCCCGACACGTTTCGTCGGGTCCCGCTCGATGTGGAGATCATCGACGAAACAGAAACCGACAAGTACATTCGGCAACGCCTTTCCTTCGCGTCGGAGCCCGATGACCGCGTACCGGCTTATCTGCTCAGACCGAAGGGCCTGCAAGGCAAGGCACCGGCCATGCTCTGTCTGCATCAAACCACCAAGATCGGCAAGGGAGAACCAGCAGGTTTGGGTGGCAGGCCAACACTTCATTACGCTCATGAACTGGCTGAACGCGGTTTCGTCTGCCTCGTGCCTGACTACCCATCCTTTGGTGACTATCCATACGACTTCAAAGGAAAGGGAAAACACCACGCCAGCGGAACGATGAAAGCGATCTGGAACAACGTACGAGGTATCGACCTGCTCGTCTCGTTGCCTCAGGTTCACTCCGATCGAATCGGCTGCATCGGCCATTCGTTGGGCGGACACAATTCACTGTATACCGCTGCGTTCGATCAGCGCCTTCGTGCCGTCGTCACCAGTTGCGGCTTCGATCCCTTCCACCATTACATGGGCGGCAAGCTTGCCGGTTGGACGAGCGATCGCTACATGCCTCGCATCCGCGATCTCTACAACAACGATCCCGACAAGATGCCCTTCGACTTCTATGAGGTCCTCGCCGCCATCTGCCCTCGCGCCATCTTCATTAACGCGCCACTGCACGACAGTAACTTCAAGGTCGCCGGCGTTCGCGAAGCGGTGGCTGAAGTTGGCAAAGCGTATGAATTACGGCAAACTCGCGATAACTTGGTGACCAGATACCCAGACTCTGGTCACGACTTTCCTGAAAATATTCGACAGGAAGCGTACGAATGGTTGGAGAAGGTGCTCAGATAGAATCAGTACGCTGTCTGAAAGAGCACCTTACACCCCAGTAGATGACGAGCTGCGCGGGCCAGGTTAGAATGATAGGCATGAATACAACCACCCAAGCATTGTACAACGGCGCGTTGCAAC
Organism: Planctomycetaceae bacterium; assembly: GCA_002726245.1. Lineage (GTDB taxonomy): Bacteria > Planctomycetota > Planctomycetia > Pirellulales > Pirellulaceae > PBSM01. The sequence continues at coordinate 45,340 of PBSM01000220.1, forward strand.
TGCCGGAGTCCGATCGTGCTGAGTTGGCGGCTTGGCTGATTGAGAGCCTAGACGCCGATGTTGATGATGACATCGACGCTGCGTGGCAAGTCGAGATCCAACAGCGGATCGAACAACTCGACAGTGGTCGAGTGGCGGGCGTGCCGTGGCCGGAAGCGCGCAAGATGATCATGGGGTTGGCAGATGGATCCTCGGCCCATTGAGCTGCATCCTGAGGCGATTGCTGAAGGCCGCGCGGCACGCGAGTGGTATCAAGAATGCAGTCTTGCCGCTTCCGAGTCCTTGATGGCTGAGTTGGATTTAGCGATTGACCGAATCCGTGACGCACCGGAGCGTTGGGCCAACGTACCTTCACGGCACGCGACGATATTTACTAGAGCGGTTTCCCTACTTTGTTGTGTATCGCGAAACGGAGGAGAAGCTGCAAGTGATCGCGATTGCACACGGCAAGCGTAAGCCGGGTTACTGGCGACGTCGTGTAGACTGACCCCTATTGAGTCTCGCGTGTTGTCTCCCACTCACTCGTATCCGGCGACTCGCCGTGACGGTTGACGTCGCGAACGGCTGTCATCAAGTTGATGATGAGTTGCAGGATGCCGATGCTGAGGAGGATGACAAACCACCAACAGGCGGCGGTTAGTGCGTCGATTCCCGAGATCAGATTCTTCGTGACTGCTGTCAACAACAAGCCGTAAAGCACAAGCAGAGTCTTGAATTCTGTTGGCCCGAAACTGGCTAACGTGAACTCGCCGATCAGTTTTGCTTTGATGCTGGTTAGTACAGCGGTCGCATAAAGACAGATCACGCCAGCCAGCCCAAGATCAAGCCGACCGATCGAAACGGACATGCCGACGATCCAGTAGGAGAAGGATAGCGGATCGAAGAAGTGATCGAGAAGCTCTCCGCCGTTGCGGCATTGGTTGGTCGAACGAGCATGCGTGCCGTCGAGACAGTCGGAAATGTGATTCCCCGCCACGCCTATGGCAACTAAAACTCCGCCCCACCATTCCTCAGTCGAATACGCAAAGCCGACGGCTGCTGCGATGGCGAACAGATGTCCTGTAAAGACGATGCCTTCTGGCGGAAACCGTTTTGGAATCGGCAACCACCGATACAGATTCTTCAACGGTATCGTCAGCCAGGGATCGAGAACGCTGTGTGAGATACGCTTGCTCATAGGACGTCTGGGCTTGCCTGGACACGCCACTGTGAAATGGGAAGTCGATTGTGCAACCGCTGCCTGCGGTGACGCTATGGCGCGGAAACCGCCTCGCCTCCGTCTCGCGTGCCCAGCGCAGACCATACTTGTTGGTCGATCGTTTCGTGGATGAACGTGGCGTGTGAATCGGCGAAGACAACTTGAGCCCCTCCCGGATGACGGCTGCTGAAGCAAAGCTCACGTTCGTCGATGAAGGCGTTGTTGTCGAAGAAGGCGTTGACCGGAACCGCCGTTGAACCGAGCGTCTCGGAAACGTCCGACGCCCAGATTTGCGGCGATCCGATGTACCAATGATCGACGATGTGCGTTTGACCGCTGTGATCCGGCCCGCGCACTTTGATGTCATGCTCGGCTTCGCCAAGCAAAACCGTCGATGAAGTACCATCGGTGATGTCTCGGATTCGCGTGTCGCTGTTGAAGTACATGGTTCCATCTTGGTTGGGATTTCCAGCTCGCGGATCGAAGCCTGACTCGCGTGGCGCAATTCCGGTGGCGCAGGCCAAGTATGTGCAGGGGACTCGATCCGTGATGCCTTGCACGGTCATGTGTTCGCTGGCCGTCGATGACGGGCATCGGTAGAGCGACAACAACGTGGCACAAGCTCGTTCGTTGGGGCTGCCGGGGACATGCCACGGAGCAGAAAAATTCAAGGTGTCGAACAGCGGTTGTTGCTCGAGTTGCGGCAGCAGTAATCCGGTCCACAGCGTCTTGTTCGGCAAGACGAAAGCCGGCGGGAATGTGCCGAACGTATCGTGATAGTTCTGCAGTCCGATCCCCAACTGGTGTAGATGGTTCGAGCATTGCAACCGCCGTGCCGTGCCGCGAGCGGCTTGGACGGCGGGTAGCAGTATAGCAATCAGAATCCCGATGATCGCAATGACCACGAGCAGTTCGATCAGCGTGAATCCGGATGGTTTTCGAGCCGGCATGACGAACTACCTTATCCGAGTTGAGGCCGCATGGCGTGAAAGCGAACACCGCGATGCTCTCGATTCTAATGCCGCGCGGACGCGTAACGCAAAGGTCACTTCACGCCGAAAATGTTCAGCTCGGCCGCTGGCGAGCGAACCGAGCCTGCTTGGCCGCCACCGTTGCGAAGGCAAAGCAATCCGGTAGATGATCATTCACCATACCCATTGCCTGCATGAAGGCGTAGCACGTCGTCGGGCCGACGAATGACCACCCACGCCGCTTCAACTCTTTGCTCAAAGCCGTCGATTCCGGCGTTATGGAGCGACATCCGTCAAACTCAGCCTGTGATTCCGGAGCGAACTGCCAGAAGAACTTACCGAGCGATCCAAACTCATTGATGAGCTTGATGGCCTGCTTGGCGTTGTTAATAGTCGATTCAATCTTGCCGCGATGGCGGATGATCTTCGCGTTCTCAACCAGTCGCTCGACTCGTGCACTTGTGAAACGAGCGACCTTGTGAAAGTCGAAGTCAGCGAACGCCTTTCGAAAGTCCTCGCGTTTACGAAGCACGGTGATCCAAGCGAGGCCAGCTTGAAAGCCTTCGAGGCAGATCTTCTCGAACAGACGAATATCATCATCGACCGGAAGGCCCCACTCCGTGTCGTGATAGTGAACGTAAAGAGGATCGTCGCCGCACCACCAGCAGCGAGTCTGGGCATCGACGCCAGCGATCAGCTTCGTTGATGTCACGTCGATCGTCCCTGCTCAATCGACATACAGAAACGCATTCAGGTTAAACATCGCCAACGCAAACTCTCGCATAGGATGCTTATCCAAGAATGCGATCGACAGGCGATGTTCGTTCTCGGTGGGCGAGCGGCCTGTCGTCAGGTGATAGGCCAAGTCGATCTGTGCGGCGGCATCGCTACCTGCCTCCTGTCGCAATCGTTTCGCAAAGACTTGTGCAAGGTGGTTCGAGAACTTCCCGTTCAACATCTCCAGAGCCTGAGGGGCGTGTACGCTCGATTCACGGCGAGCACAACTTGTTTGAAAGTCCGGTTGGTCGAACACTTCCATGAAGGGTAGCCGCAAGTTGCGTTTGGCGATCAGATAGATCGAACGCCGGAAGTGATCTCGCTCTTGCGGCGTTACTTCCCACTGTGACGGTTTGTACAGCAAGTCAATCAACTCTTGATCGACCGGTGCCATGATGCTCGGCCCACCCGCGATTCGATTCAAGCCGCCCGACACCGCCAGCATCGCATCACGTATCTCGTGTGCGGCCAGCCTTCGGCGATTGTGCTTCCACAGCAAGCGGTTCTCTGGGTCAATGGATTGGGGATTGGGGATTGGGGATTGGGGAATGTTCTTGGATTCCGCACTCCGCACTCCGACTTCCGCACTTCCGCCAACCTGTCGATAGACGCTACTCAACAGCATCATCCGGTGAATCGGCTTCAATCGCCAATCGTTCTCGATCAGCTGATTCGCCAGGAAATCCAGCAACTCGGGATGAGTTGGCTCTGTGCCGTTGGCTCCGAAGTCGTTCGGTGTGCTCACGATTCCAGCGCCGAAGTGGACCTGCCACAGCCGATTGACGATCACGCGAGCGGTCAAGGGGTTATCAGGATTCGTGATCCAAGCGGCGAGTTGTTGCTTTGGGTTCGGAGTGGCATCGGGTAGGCCTTCGACATCGTCAGGTAACAAAACGCCGAGCACACGCATGGTCAAGCGCTCGCGCTTCGTAAACTCGTCACCGCGCTCCAGCAGGTGGGTTGGCGTTCGTTCACTCAAGTTGTTGCGAACTGTTGAGATTGTCGGCAGCGGCTTCGGCTCGCGTGCTTGCACGGCCTTCAACTCCGCTCGCAGTGGAGTTTCCTCTTCGCCGCTAGCTTTCGCCAACTGCTTTCCGATGCGTTTGACTTCCGCCGTTACCTCGTCATGACGCTTCTGCCATGCGGCTCTCTCTTGGTCGTCCGCTAACACAACGTTCTCCTCGAAGGACGCCGCCAGAAAAGCTTGCATTCTGTAGTAGTCTTTCTGGCGGATCGGATCATAGAAGTGGTCGTGGCAACGCGCGCAGCCAATGGTCAAGCCGAGAAAGGCGAGTCCGATGGAATCGACTCGCTCCGTCAGTACCTCATTGCGACTGAAAGCCACTTCCGGATTGCCAGCATTGCGACGAACCGGACCCAAGCGATGAAAGCCGGCTGCGACGAGCGACTCGTGATCGTCCGGCCGCAGTTCATCACCAGCAATCTGCTCACGCACGAATTGGTCGTAAGGCTTGTCTTCGTTCAACGAACGAAGGACATAATCGCGGAATCGCCATGCACCGGGTCGATACCGATCGTATTCGAAACCTTCCGTCTCGGCGTAACGAACAACATCAAGCCAATGCTGGCCCCAGTGCTCGCCGTAGTGAGGACTTGCCAGCAACCGATCCACTAGCTGCTCGTAAGCGTTTGGCGATTCGTTATTCACAAACGCGGCAACTTCTTGCGGCGAAGGCGGCAGGCCCGTCAGTTGGAAAGTGAGTCGGCGGATTAACGTCACGCGATCGGCATGCGTGGCTGGGCCAACTCCGACCTCCAATTGCTTCCTTAGAAGGAATGCATCGATTGGCGTGCGAACCCAAGCTTGATGATCAGCGTTCGTGAAACCGGGAACTTGCGGGTTAGCCCGGGGCAGGAATGACCAATGTTGTCGCTCTTCCGGCAAATAGTCTTCCTTCTCCTCAACTGCCGGCGATTGGGATGCCAGCAAGAACAGGAGAGCAAACGAGGGGACGACAATGCGGGAGAACAACATGGCACGGCTCATAAATTGAATTATGACCGGAAACCGGCCGAACGGAAACACCGAAGGCCGAATGAGCCTTAGGCAAGTCGCGAGTTCAAGAATACCGAGAGTGGCTGACTTCGGTATTCTGGTAATCCAAAGTTGCCTACACCGTTAACCCGGACAGTAATGTTATTTTGTGCGTATTTCAGGCGGCGGCCAACCGCACGACCGAGGCCTGAATGCGGACGCGTCTTAGCCGCGGAGCGGCGGCATGTAGTAGCCTGGGGCGTAAGCCCCAGGGAAGGAAGGTAAACCACGCCCAAAGCCCCTGCGGGCAACGCCGTGAAGGAGTTTTGTGCTGGAAAAACTGAGGTTTGCATAGATCGGAGTTCATGAAAGAAAGCCAGATTC
>PBSM01000221.1 GCA_002726245.1 Planctomycetaceae bacterium
ACAACGAAATGTATCTGTGTTAAAAAAGTCCGGAGACCGTCCTCAAGTTCAAACTCTTTCAGGGACGGCTTGCGGTTAAACGAGGAAGCGCACGCCTCTGCGGCTTGCGGTTAAAAGACGTACTCGCATGAGCTTCTGCACGCGATCACGAAACAAAGTGGCGTTGTCCAACTCGGACCGCCTAAAGGCGGTACTCCCGCATTATCGCATGCCGACCCACGGTTACGTAGTGGGTAGTCCGCTGGCTAAGAGGATAGCTTCCTGCACCGCGATATCATGCTTGGGCGTGAAGTCGCTCGATTTCTCGCCGCGAATGATCTTTGCGAGATCGAGGAAGTCGCCATCGTACCGCCCGCCGAGTGGCTTCAGCGGAATCTCGCGGGCCCCACTTTGATAGTCACCGCGCGCGGAGTCCAACGCCATCGTCACCTGGGGCGGTTCAAGCGGCTTGATATCGACAGAGCCGCGGTCACCGCAGACGACAAACTGGCGCCGTCGCCCGCCGTCGTGTTCGATCACCGAACTGCGAACGGTTGCCGTCGCCTGCGGGTAGTCGAATACTGCTAGACAGTTGTCCAACAGCGAGTCTTGGTCAGGGAATGTCTTCCGGTTGAAAGCGGTGACTTTTGTCGGTTTGCCCAATACAGTCACAACGGCGTCGATAACGTGACAACCAAGTTCGAACATCGAACCGCCGGCGTATTCCGCGAGTCGGCGTCTTGAATCCGCACCGACTTTCTTACTCATGACGGTGTGAACTTCGAAGACATGTCCGAGCCAGCCTTCTCTTGCCGCTCGAAACGCCAGTTGAAAGGCAGGATTATAGCGGTACATGTATCCCATCTGAACCACTTTGCCTTGCCGAGTCGCATCGTCGAGAATCTTCTTGAAGCGGGGCAACGATTCGCCAGCGGGCTTGTCGAGGTGGATGTGCATTCCCGCGGCAACGCACTTCTCGGCGGTGTCGAGTAGCTTGCGAACCTCAGTCTCAACGGCAACGACCTGCAGCCCGGGCACGTTCAGCAGCTCTTCTTCTGACATCCGCTTCACACCGCGATATGTCGGCGAATCCGCCATGGCACGCCATCGCACATCATCCCGTTCGACAACGCCGACAACGTCGTACAGTTCAGAGAACTTTTTCACAGTCCCCATCTTGCCGCCTGCGTGCGCGTGCTTCGTGCCAAGTTGCCCGATCTTGATCTTCGACGAGGCTGCTCCCTCGGCGACGTGATAACTGGTAGCAACGAGTGTTGCAGCCGCGGAAGCGGTTGTGGCATTTCGGATGAACGTCCGCCGGTTGATCGTCATGGCTGAGTCTCCGTTTCGTTGATCACTCGTTTAACCGCAAGCCGGGGGCGTGCGCTTGTCTGGAGCAAGGAAGCGCACGCCTCCGGCTTGCGGTTAAACGAGCCTTTATTCCTGGCCGAAATCAATATCCAAGCGCCGCGCCGTCCTTACGAGCTTCCGTCGCTCCGTGCAACACGCCGTTCTCCCAGTCGATCAAGATTCCTTGGTAGCCGCCGAAAGAGCCTTTTGCGCGAACGACTTTGTGTCCCTTGTCGCGGAGTTGTGCCACGACTTCATCGGAGATCCCAGTTTCGACTTGGACCGTACCGACACCATCCGCCTTCGCACCGGTTGGCTGTGCACTCCCGACGTGACGGACTCGAGCTGCGTCACCCGCAGCTTGGACGTTCATGCCAAAGTCGATCAAGTTCATTGCCACTTGCACGTGTCCTTGCGGTTGCATGTCGCCACCCATCACACCGAAACAGAAATGGGGCTTACCCTCCTTCGTGATCATTGCCGGAATGATGGTGTGGAACGGTCGCTTGTGCGGTTCGAAGCGATTCAAGTGATCTTCGTCCAACGCAAATAACGCACCACGATTCTGCAACGCGAAGCCGACGTTCCCCGGTACGACTTGCGAGCCGAAGCCGTAATAGTTGCTTTGAATGAGGGAACAGCAGTTGCGATCCTCATCGATGACCGTCAGATAGATCGTGTCGCCGTGATTGAGTTGCGGATCACCCGCGGCCACGTCGGTTGCAGCGTGATTCGGATCGATCCGCTTCGCCTGACGCTGGGCATACACTTTGGAGATCAACTCCGCGACTGGTAGATCGTTGAAATCGGGATCTGAATAGAACTTGGCACGATCGGCAAAAGCTAGTTTCTTCGCTTCGACGAGCAGATGAACTAACTCCGTGCTTCCGAAGCCCAGTTCCTTTACATAGTGTTGTTCCAGAATGTTAAGCATCTCCAACGCCGCGATGCCTTGGCCGTTTGGCGGCAGTTCCCAAACATCGTAGCCACGGTAGTTCGTCGAGACGGGTTCGACCCAATCGGACTTGTGATCTAGAAAGTCGTTCATGGAGAGGAAGCCACCGGTCTTGTCGCTGAACCGCACAATCTCTTCAGCGATCGCACCGCTATAAAAGGCACTCGCGCCTCCTGCGGCGATCTTGCGGTAGGACTCTGCGAGATTCGGGTTCTTGAAGACTTCGCCGAACTTCGGAGCACGTTCGCCATCGATCAGATACGTCGCCGTCGAGTCTGGCCATTCCTTGAGACGCTTCACCGCTCCGCGCCAACTTCCAGCGATAATCTCGGTGACCGGAAAGCCTTCTTCGGCCGTTGCAATGGACGGTGCCAACAGTTCGTCAAACGACATCGTCCCAAAACGATTTCGCAATTCCTGCCAACCGCTAACGCAACCTGGCACGGACCATGCCAGCGGACCGAATGTAGGTATCCGGTTCAGCTTCCGGCGCGTGAACTCTTCGCGAGACAGATTGTAGGGGCTGCGGCCGCTGGCATTGAGGCCGTGCAGTTTCTGAGTCTTCGCGTCCCAATAGATGACGAACAGATCGCCACCAATTCCGCAACTCATCGGCTCGACCAAGCCAATCATCGCATTCGCGGCAATCGCCGCGTCGGCCGCGTTGCCTCCGGAACGAAGGATGTCCAAACCGGCCTGCGCAGCCAGCGGCTGACTGGTTGCCACGATGCCATGCTTCGCCAAGACCACCGATCGGCTTTGGTGTGGATCTCCGACAGGACGATCATAGCCGGCAGCGAAAACTGTTTGCGAATTATCGGAAAAGAACTCTGTCATGATCACCACCGCGAGTAGCAAACGAAGCACAACGCGCACGGAAACATTCATGTTCAACCTCCGCGCTCGGTTGTAAGCTGCACGAAGGGCCGTTGCAAGCTACTTGTCGCCGAGAAATCGGCTGCGGTAAGAGTTAAGAGAGCTGTCCGGCGAGACTGCCTTGCAGATCAGCTACTCTTTGCGGCTTTGATCGCCTTCTGCAGACGAGACTTCGTTCGTGCGGCCTTGTTCGGATGAATCATGTTCCGGTGGCCAGCTCGATCGAGTCGCTTGGCAGCGTCGGTGTATTCAGCTTCTGCCGTCTCGACGTTGCCTGCTTGAAGGGCCTCGCGCACTTTGCGTAACTGCCCTCGCAAAGCCGACTTCAACGCGCGGTTCCGGTCGCGTCGGGCAACATTCTGACGGAGTCGCTTCTTGGCACCGAGAGTATTTGGCATGGCTGAAGTTCTGTCTTGGAAGGTTTCGAGCGAGATCGCTACGTTGGAGTCCCGGCTTCAGCCGGTCTTTTTCGCCTGAAGCCGGTACTCCAACAATGCAGTGGAATCACCCTTTATGACGCATCTCGCGAATCTTGTCCAGACGGGCAGCGGCATCTTTGTACCCGGGCTCGAGCTCGAGCAAAGCGGTCAATTGGGCCTCCGCCGTCGAGTAATTCTTCAGACCAAACGCGAGCAACCCGCTGCGATAGCGGGCGAGTTTCTCGGCGTCCGGGTCGCCGGCGGCCTGAGCCGACTCGACGGCCTGGAGGTAGCACTCGAGAGCATTGCCATATTGCCTGGTTCGCTGAAGGCATTCGCCCAGTTCGAGCAATGAGGCCTGGCGTCGCTCGGGGTGCTGGATCGCTTGGTGGAAACAAGGAGCGGCCATACTGTAGTTTTCCGCCTGTTTCAGCCGCAGTCCGAATTGGAATTGCACCTCTGTGTCCTGAGGATAACGCTCGGCACGTGCGCTGAAGACCTCCATTTCATATCGATTCAGGTCGCTACGAAGTTGCTCCGCCAGTTGAACGGCTTCTGGATCCTCACCACCGTCTGCACGTTGCTCGGCAATCTTCACCTGCTCAGCCTTCCGTAAGATCTCGATATCTTCCAGCCGCTCGCGAGACTTAATATCTCCGCCGGAGGCTGAGACGGCTTTGGTTAACACATGCGCAGCATCGCCAAGACGCCCTTCGGCAACATGAACTTCAGCGAGCTCGAAATAGCTATCCGTATCGGTTGGATTGTTGGCGACTGCTCGTTCGAGCCTTTGCCGCGGCGTGAGTTCGATCTCTTGCCGTTCTGGTATCTCGCTGCTCCCCAAATCTTGCTGCGCGGGATTTCGTTTGACGGCACGATTCTTAACCGAAGCCTTTGAGTCTTCTCGAGAGAGGCCACTCTTCTTAATCTGCAGCTCGGAGATCATTCGTTGTGCTTCGTCGTCTCCGCGCAACGTCTCATCAACGCGCGACCAACACGAGATCGCTTGATCGAACTGCCCGATCCGAGCCAGTGTAATCGCACAATGCCGATTCACATCGGCGTCCTGCGGGTTGGGGGCCAAAGCGTTCTTGAGATACCGCAGTTCGGTTTGGCTGTTGCCATACTCGGCACAAGCTTCCGCCATCGTTCGGAGCGTTGTGACATCCCAAGGGTTTGTTTTGAGAACTTCCGGCCCCAGCTTGAATACTTGTTTCCAGTCCCGGGCAGCAGCAGCCTTCTTGAACGGACCTCTGCCGCCAAGTTTCAGCCTCGCCCCACGTTTGTTGTTGTTGTACTTCCGCTGCAAGTTGTCGAGGAACGCATCTAAATAAACGGCGTTGCCCGGGTCGCTCTTCACACACGGGCTCAAGAACTGGTGCACGTAGTCAAAGTCATACTTGGCGTCCTTCATCAGCTCCATCGCGCGCTCGTAGCACTCGTGTAAACGCCGCCGTAACGCTGGAGAAATCGACTCGTCTGGCAAATCGTCTTGGTTTGCTGAACTTGTTGCGTCCTGGACCATGCTGCTCTCGGTTCCTTGCGCGAAACCGGTTCCACCCTATCGCACGTTTGATCTGGTCATTCTAACCACCCACACTTCCTAGGGCCAAGCACGCACCGGCGTTTCCACGACGCTGGTTTTCCTTACGCCTTGCGGATGATCCCACATCAAGGTCCAATTCAAACCAGGCACCAATGTTAGGGATACGCTAACTCGGAGCGAATCTTGCAGAATCGAGCGAAGGTTTTTCTCGTCGGAGCTGGTCCGGGCGATCCTGGATTGATCACGCTGCGCGGCATTCAATGTCTCGCGCAGGCTGATGTCGTCCTGTACGACTACCTCGTAAACGAAGCGATTCTCGAACATGCAAGCGCCGACGCTGAACTAGTCTGCTCGGGCCAGCACGGTCGTTCGCGGGTTTGGACGCAGCACGAAATCAATGACCGCATGGTGCAACTTGCCACGCAAGGCAAATGTGTCGTCCGGCTTAAAGGCGGCGATCCAGCCGTGTTCGCGCACGCCACGGAAGAGTTGGAGACACTCGCCAGTCACGGGATTCCATTCGAGGTCGTTCCCGGTATCACGGCCGCACTAGCAGCAGGCAGCTACGCCGGGATTCCGATCACCCACCGCGAGCACGCATCCGCGGTTGCCCTTGTCACCGGCCATGAAGATGCCGGCAAAGAGGGCTCCAATTTGAATTACCAGGCGTTTGCAAGTTTCCCCGGCACGCTGGTGCTTTATATGGGCGTCACCACCGCGCCAGTTTGGTCAAAGGCGTTGATGGAGGCCGGGAAGCCTGCCAGCACGCCTGCGGCGATCATTCGTCGCTGTAGCCTTCCCGAGCAGCTTCTGATTCGTTGCACGCTCGGTGAAATTATTGATGTCCTGCGATCCCGACAAGTACGTCCGCCGGCGATCATCGTCATCGGTGAAGTGGCCACGTTGAGCGACAGCTTCTCGTGGTTTGACAAACGTCCGTTGTTCGGCCGGCGAGTTCTGGTCACACGCCCGCGGCACCAGTCCGCGAAGCTTGCGGCGATGCTTTCGGAACTCGGAGCCATGGTCCGCATTCAGCCGGCGATCGAGATCACTCCGCCCGATGACTGGCAACCGGTTGACTCTGCGTTGGCGAAGATGAACACGTTCGACTGGATCGTCTTTTCGAGTGCTAACGGTGTGCGATCCTTCTGCGATCGCTTGTGGGAACGCGGACTCGACATGCGAGTGTTGCGAGACTGTAAGATCGCCGGGATCGGCCCGGCTACTACAGAAGAGCTGGAACGTTATCACTTGCGAGCCAATCTACAACCCGACGAGTTCCGCGCCGAGGTGCTCGCCGAATCACTCTCGACAGCCGCAAGCGGCAAGCATTTCCTCCTGGTGCGAGCTAGTCGCGGTCGCGAAGTGCTTGCCGAACAGTTAACTCAGGCAGGCGGAAGCGTCGAGCAAGTCGTGGTGTACAACAGCACAGACGTCACACAACCGGACGAGGACGCGCAACAGATGCTGAACGCAGGTGAAGTCGATTGGATCACCGTAACGAGTTCCGCCATTGCGAACTCGCTGGTCGAGATGTTTGGCGATTCCCTGCGTCATGCACGTCTTGCCAGCATCAGCCCAATCACGACTGGCACGCTCCGCGAAGCCGGCTTCGAAGTCGCTGCCGAAGCAACCGAATACACAATGGCGGGTGTCGTTGATGCTATTCTTGCTGCGGGGAACGCGTGACGAGGGAGAACCGCTGACAGACGCTAATGAACGCTGATGGCTTGCGGTCTTTCCTATTAGCGGTTGTTAGCGTCTATCAGCGGTTCGCAATGTTCATGCCAGCCAGACTGCAGTGCGGATTATTCTGCAACCAGCATTCTGCCATTGCCGGGCCCATGGCATAGTTCGTGTACTATTCGCCGAGTCGCCGCACAAATCGACAGCCAATGAAGAATTCTTGCCCGTTCTCGCCATCGACGACGTTCGCGTGCACGATCTCAGCGACGAAGAATTTGAACGGGATCGCGCCTAACGCCACCACCACGTGGTCAGTGTCTGGGCGTCGGTAGCTGTAGAACGAGAATCCGCTCGGCGACAGATCTCGGCAGTGTACCTGTCGGAAGTCTGCTTGTTGCGGCAGATGCTGCTGATCGAAAGGGGCCAGCAGTTGCGTACACTCGTAGTGTCGGCGGTCACCGCTGCGACGCTCTTCAACTGGATCGACGCCTTGCTCAGATAGGAGCAATTCGATCGTGGAAAGGAGTTCCAATTCGGTTTCTACGGTCATGATGGTGCCCCGGCAAACGATGGCTAACGGGAACGATCTGCATTCCCTTGGCAAGCATACGGCTAGCGAAAGCCGCAGGCGGCGAGAGTTTGAGGCCGTAAGCAGACACCTCCTCGCAGCTTGCCGATTCTGCCGGTTATCATGGCTGTAGCCTACAACGTCACAAGATTGTCCCGATGAACAACTTCTTGGTATGGACACGAGCCAAGAACCTGGGCGATCCGGTCCGATTTCAAGCCCTTGATGCGTTCGATTTCTGTGGTGGGATAGTTGGTGAGTCCGCGAGCAAGTTCGTTGCCGTGGAGGTCGCAGATCGCGACGACGTCGCCTTTGTCGAAGACACCATCGGTCGCGGTGATGCCGATCGCTAGAAGGCTACTACCGTTCTGAGCAATCGCCTTGCAAGCTCCTTCGTCCAGCACAATCTTGCCGCGAGGCTGAGCCGAGAAGCCAATCCAACGCTTCCAGGGGCTGATTGATTTGCCTTGCGCGACGAAGAGCGTTCCGACTTCTTCGCCGTCGATGATCTGTCGCAAAATGCCGGGGCGATGCCCGCTGGCGACGATCACGTTCTCTCCTGCCACTGTGGCGATGCGAGCTGCCCTCAGCTTGCTTGCCATGCCACCCTTGCTATGCCCAGTCTGCTTGTCTTCCGCGTAAGCCACAATCTTGTCGTCCAAGTCCGTTACCAGTGGCACGAGGCTTGACGAGTCGAGAGTCGGATCGCCGGTATACAGTCCGTCAACATCCGACAGGATGATCAGCAGCGGAGCTCGAAGCAGGTTCGTGACCAAAGCTGCCAGCCGATCATTGTCGCCGAATGTTGTCGCCAACTCCTCGATCGCGACCGTGTCGTTTTCGTTGATGATCGGAATCGCACCGTATTCGAGCAAAGCCAGCAGCGTGTTTCGGACGTTCAGATAACGTGTGCGATCGTCGAGATCTTCCGCAGTCAGCAGGACTTGTGCCGCGTGTCGGCCGTGCTTTCGAAACGTGCGGTCGTACAACTCGATCAGCTTTGTCTGTCCCAAAGCCGCAACGGCTTGCAGCTTGGCGAGATCGGTTGGCCTCGCCGACAAACCCATGTGGCTCATCCCTGCGCCGACGGCACCTGAACTAACAAGAACGACTCGCCGGTCCGCCTCCGTCAACTCGTTCAATTCTTCGGCCAAACGCGAGATCTGTACCTCGTCCAGCGTGGCGTCTGGATTTGTCAGCACGCGCGTCCCTACTTTCACCACGATGGTTGTGGCGGCCGTGGCGACTTCTTGGCGGAGGAGATCGGTCATCGGATGAGGCTGGTGTGTTAGGTTTGGACGCTCAGGTTGACATTAGCGGTAAGTTGGAATGTTCACAACGGGAGCGAAAACGGCGGCTGTTTGCGAAACCTTCGTGCGAGGCGGTTGCTTGTGGATTTGGGCGGACTTGAATAGAATGACTCACGTGTCGGGAGGAGTCCCGAAAACCGTCCCTTGCCCGCTCCTTTCATCATATCTCAGCCGGTGACACGATGTCGCTGGAGGAAGTCTCGATGAGCGAAATTCACCACGAGTGCGGCGTTGCCGCGGTGTGTCACCTGCCAGGGGCTCCGATTAGCGACCTGTGCCCTGATGGCCCAGAGTACGCCTCGCGTCTGTTACCGCGCATGCTGCTTGATCTCCAGAATCGTGGGCAGCTTTCCGCTGGAATCACGACTTACAATCCGAAACGCAAGCAGCTCATCGACACGTACAAGGAGCTGGGCTCGGTCAGCGAGGTCTTTCGCTTGTCCCATCGGGAACGGTGCGAGCAACTGATGCAAGAGTATGCAGGGCACGCCGGCATCGGGCACGTCCGCTATGCCACCTGCGGTAAGGAAGATCGCAGCTATGCTCAGCCCTTCGAGAGCCATCACTTGGTGAAGCGGAAGTGGTTCAGCTTTGGGTTCAACGGGCAACTGGCGAACTACACGGCCTTGCGAGATGACCTGCTGAGTGCTGGCGATCACCATCTGGCTCGCGAAACCGATACGGAAATCATCATGCATCTGATCGGCCGAGAGCTGTCGGGGGATCGCAACCCGACGCTAATCGAGCTGATTCGAAACATCGGAACGCAGTTCGACGGTGCTTACAGCCTGGTCTACATCAACGCCCGCGGTGAGGTACTCGTCGCGCGAGATCCGCTCGGCATCAAGCCGTTGTGTTACGCCTTCGACGGCAGCCTCTTTGCGGCAGCCAGCGAGAGCGTGGCATTATTAAACCTTGGCTTCGACCCGGAAGAAATCAAGTCGCTGGCTCCCGGCCACGCCATCACGATCGTCGATGGCAAGTTCGAGATTCAACAGTTCGTTGAAGCGCCGCGGCGAGCACATTGTTTCTTCGAGTGGATTTACTTTGCCAACGTCGCCAGCACACTGGACGAACGCAGCGTTTATCTCTCACGTACGGCGCTGGGCGTCGAACTCGCCAAACTCGAAGCGGCCGACGGTCGCATCGACTATAACGACGGGAACACAATCGTCGTACCCGTGCCGGATACCAGCAAAGCGGCAGCCGACTCGATGGCTTACGAGTTGGGTATTCCTTCCCGCGAGGGTCTGATTCGCAATCGCTACTCGGGCCGCACGTTTATCGAAGGCGGATCGGATCGCCGCAAGAAAGCAGAAACTAAGTACACGCCTCTGCGTGAGGTTCTGGAAGGTAAGCGAGTCTTCCTCGTTGAGGATTCGATCGTGCGTTCAACGACGATGCAAGTGTTGCTGAAGCGAATCAAGAAGCTTGGCGGCGCGAAGGAGATTCACGTGCGAGTGGCGTGCCCGCCAATCATGGCGCCTTGCTTCTACGGGATCGATATGCCGACGGTTGACGATCTCTTTGCCCCGAAGTTCCTGAAGGGCGGACCTTTAACCGACGGAGTTCAAGCGGCGATGGCCAAGAAGCTGGATTGCGATTCGCTACATTATCTGCCGGTCGAATCGATTGCCCGTGCGATCAATCTGCCGAGCATTGACCTTTGCCAAGCCTGCATCACCGGCAACTATCCCACCGACCGCGGCCAAGAGCTTTATCAGATCGATCTCGAAGAATCTGGTAAACCGAACACGGTTCGACGCGCTTACGAGCGAACTAGGGTCGTCGCCGCGTCATAGGGCGTCATTGCTTACCAGCGGCGACGCGAGCTATACCGTGGCCGGTGAGAATCTGAGCGTCTCGTTTAACCACAAGCCGTCCCTGAAAGAGTTTGAACTTGAGGACGGTCTCCTGACTTTTTTAACACAGATACATTTCGTTGTGGTTACAG
>PBSM01000222.1 GCA_002726245.1 Planctomycetaceae bacterium
AATAACTGTCCGGTTTTCCGTGGCGTAAGCTTCCAGCTTGCGATAATGCGGGTTCGCAAGCTGGAAGCTTACGCCACTTATTTCTCGAACGATCCTAAGGCAGTAGCTCAAGCACCTTCAACTGTGCGATCTCTTGTTGCTCGATCAACACCGGCACAGAAGCCGTTTCCACACAATCTTCGTGCCGGCCATAGACGCGATTGGCGCTCGGCCCGGTCGGATCCGTGTAGACTTCGATTTTCCGATCGACGAGATTGACGATCCAATACGCGGGAAAACCCGCTCGGGCGTAGATCTGACACTTATAACGATCGCGTTCGAGCGAAGAGTCCGCGACCTCGATCAGTAACGCAGTGTCCGCAGGCCCGGGGTGACGCTGAAGGTAGTCTCGGCGGTGGCCGCGGACAATAGCTAAGTCGGGCTCCGGTTCGCTGTCTTCGGTTGTCACGGAATCCTGCACCCGTATGAACCAACCGTCAGGCAGCAGCGGATTCAAGAAGCCTTCGATGACACTGACTGTACCACTGTGGCTCGGATTATGGTTCATCTTTTCTATAACCACACCTTCTAGCAGTTCAACGCGGTCCTCCGGTGTGAGCACACCGACCTCTCCCAGTCGACGATACTCATCGACTGTAAATCGATGCAATGGGAACGGCGAGTCAGATGGAGTTGTAAAGGCAACCGTTGCCATGGCGCTCTGTCCCGTACAGTTGGCGTGTTGTGCTTCATTCTCAGCAACGGAGTCTCCGTCGTCAACAGAACTCGGTCGAGCCACGTCACAACGGCGCCGTGATGGAATACGCTATCGCTCTATGTCCCTCACGGCAGGCAGATTCTCGACCATCCCGGCTCTCGTTCGCTTTAGTTCCGAAATCGTGGCCGCTCGTAATTCGGCTAGCCGTTTCGCGTAGCCTGGCTTTAGGGCCAGATTGTTCAGCTCCTCGGGATCAGCTTGCAGGTCATACAACTCTTCGACTTGCCCTTCGACCAACGTGCGAATGTACTTGTGGCGACCATTGACGAGGAAGATCCACCAAGGGACGCCGTTCAGATACAGATCTTCTTCGTTGGTGGGAATCACGTTCGTATCGGAGCCATACTTGCGGCCAGTGAGCGTCACCAGCACAGGTTCATCGCGTTTCGAAGTCGGATCTTTCAGCAGCGGTGTCAGATCGTGACCGTGCATCTCCCAGGGAAGGTCAAGGCCAGCGAAGCTAAAGAAGGTAGGAACGAGATCAACGCCACCAACAGGAGACTTGCAGACGGCATCCGTCGCGATCTTGCTCGGCATGCTAACAATCATCGGCGAGCGGATCGTTGCATCGTAGGGAGCGAGTTTCGTGCAGAAGCCATGTTGGCCCCACCCGAAGCCTTGGTCTGAGGTGAACACGACAAGAGTGTTGTCGAGTTGCTCTGTTTCCTCCAGAGTAGCCATCAAGCGGCCTACGCCTTCATCGATCGCCAACACGCCTTGATGGTATTGCCGCACCCAATCGGTAAGCGTGTTGCCGTGAATGCCTTTGATGCCTTCAACAGTTCGTCCACCGAATGCACCACCCTTCATCACCGGTTCGCCCTTGTCGCCCTTGATCCAGAACTCAATCTTCTGCATGTAATCGGGTTTGCCTGGTCGAGGCGGAAAGATATCCTTTGGCGTCGGCACAGTGAGGTCGGAATATGTATCGCGGTGACGATTGGCTGGCGTGAACGGACCGTGAACGGCACCGTAACAGACCCACAGATACCATGGCTTCTCGGCGTCTCGATGCTCGCCACGAATGAAGTCTTCCGCCCAATTCGTATAGTTGTCGGTCGTGTAGCCTTTCACCAGTTCCGGCTTACCACCGTCTGTTTCGATGAGTTGACCGTAGTAGTACGCGCCGGAATTCTTCTGATAACGCGGTCGATTCCAGACGCGTTGATAGTCCCAATCGCGACCGGCTCCCGTATCTGTGCCGGTATGCCACTTGCCGACTTGAGCGGTGGAGTAACCCTGCTTGCGGAACACGCTTGGCCAGAACGGGCATTGCTTCGCGTCGTACTCACTGCCTGGGTAATCGCCCACCATCCGCATCGATTCCACGCCATAGCTGTGATGGCCAGTCAGCATGGTCGCCCGAGAAGGCATACACCAAGTACCGATGTAGGAGTGCGTGAAGCGAACGCCGCGCTTGGCGAGTCGATCGATATTCGGCGTTGCCACCCAATCGAACGCCTCGGGATAACAACTCACGGTGCGGTGGGAATGATCGTCGGTATAGATAAACAGAATGTTCGGTCGTGTATCCTCTTCCGCAGCTTCGGCAGTGGCGTTCCACGCCTGCGAAATCCCAACGAGACCGACAACGAGCAGTGAAACGGAAGGCAATCGCAGCATGTTGGACTCCATCGCGCGAAGAGTAGGTGACAAGCACTAGTCTTTCGGAGCTTGTCGTTCACTCAACCAATCGGTGTGAAATGTTCCTTCGCGATCGGTGCGCTGATAGGTGTGCGCACCGAAGTAATCGCGTTGTGCTTGCAAGAGATTGGCGGGTAATGCTTCGCGACGGATGCTGTCGTAATAGCCCAGGGCTGTACTAAAGGCTGGAACTGGGAGCCCCTGGTGTGTCGCGAGTGTAATCACTCGACGCCATGCGATCTGGGCGTTGTGAATAGCTTCCGTGAAGTAAGGTGCGAGCAACAGATTCTCTAGGCTCTTGTCCGCGTCGAACGCTTCCTTGATGCGGTCGAGGAATTGTGCGCGGATGATACATCCGCCGCGCCATAACAGCGCGCACTGGCCATAATCGAGCGGCCAATCGTGTTCTGCAGCCGCCGCCTGCAACTGCACAAAGCCTTGCGCGTAGCTGCAGATTTTCGAAGCATATAGAGCTTTCCTTACACACTCAACGAACTCGTCTCGCTTCGCGGGATCTGTCGCCACTTGCACAGCCTCGGTCATCTCGGTATCCCGGTCGAGCGTTTCAGCATCACCGGGAACGCGATCCGTAGGTCCTCTCAGTACCTTACTGGCGTTCGCTCTCGACTTCTTCTGAGCAGACAGCCCACGTGCATAAACGGCTGCCGTCACCAAAGTACTCGGCACACCCAAGTCGAGTGCGAGCTGGCTCATCCATTTTCCGGTTCCCTTCGCCCCGGCGACGTCGAGGACCTTGTCAACCAGATAGCCGTCTGCGAGGTCATCCTTCACACTGAAAATGTCTCGTGTGATTTCGATCAGATAGCTTTGCAGTTCGCCTCGATTCCAATCAGCGAACACGTCATAGATCTCGTCGTTGTCGAGACTGAGAGCTTCCTTCAACATCAGGTAAGCTTCGCAGATCAACTGCATGTCACCGTATTCGATGCCGTTGTGAACCATCTTGACGTAATGTCCCGACCCGCGCGGGCCGACCCACTCGCAACACGGGATGTCATTGTCCGGGCCTACTTTGGATGCGATGGCCTGAAAGATCGGCTTGACATGTTCCCAAGCGGCTTCGCTGCCACCCGGCATCAGACTAGGACCTTTCAACGCACCTTCTTCGCCGCCCGAGACTCCCGTGCCGACGAACAAAAAGCCTTTGTCTTCAACATACTTCGTACGCCGCTCGGTATCCGCGAAGTGCGTGTTTCCACCATCGATGATGATGTCGCCAGGTTCGAGCAGCGGGAGTATCTGTTCGATAAAGTCATCGACCGCCGGCCCAGCCTTGACGAGCATCATCACTTTGCGCGGGCGCGACAGACTCTGAACAAGCTCTTCGACGCTGTGACAGCCAACGCAGTTCTTGTCGGTCGCGCGGCCGTTGATAAAGTCATCGACCTTGGACGTTGTGCGATTGAAGACCGCGACTTTATAGCCACGACTCTCAACGTTCAAAGCCAGATTCTCGCCCATCACGGCGAGGCCAATCAGTCCAAAATCACAATCGCTCATCGCGTGCCTCTGGTTATCTTAGGCCGGCCTGTCGAGCGAAGACCGGCGAAACTCTTGTTAGCGTTGGATTCGCGCTGACCCACCCTCGGCGAACGCCTTCACCTGATCGAGAGTTGCCATCGTTGTATCGCCCGGGAAAGTGGTAAGCAGCGCACCGTGAGCCCATCCAATACGGATCGCATCTTGCGGCGACATGCCAGATAGCAAGCCATAGATGAAGCCTGCTGCAAATCCGTCACCGCCGCCGACACGGTCAACCACATCTAACTCACAGGTGGGAGCCATGTGCGTCTCGCCGTTGACCCATGCCACGGCACTCCAGCTATGACGGTTGGTGGAATGCACTTCTCGAAGCGTCGTTGCAACCGCCTTCACATGGGGTTGCTGCTGCAAAACATTGTCGATGATCCCAACGAATGCACTGGGATCTAGCTTCGACAACTTTTCGACGTCCTGCCCTTCGATCCCGAGTCCCTTTTGAAGGTCCTCTTCGTTACCAACGATGACATCCACATTCGATACTATGCGTCTCAACGTTTCTTGTGCCCGATCCAAACCACCGCAAACGTCCCACAGCTTGGCTCGGTAATTCAAGTCAAACGAGACGATGGCACCAGCCGCTTTGGCGGCTTGCATCCCTTCGATGATCACTTCCGGTGTGGTCGGCGACAGCGCGGCGAAGATCCCTCCGCTGTGGAACCAGCGGGCACCTCCGGCAAAGATCTTGTCCCAGTCAAAATCGCCCGGTTTCAATCGCGCAGCAGCTTCATTGCTGCGATTGTAGAACACGACGGGTGCGCGCACTCCGTGGCCCCGATCACTGAAGACCGTCGCCATATTGGGCCCATTCACGCCGTTATGAGCAAAGTGCTTGAAGTACGGCTGCACGCTCATCGCCTTCACGCGCTCGGTGATCAGATCACCGATCGGATAATCAACGATCGCCGAGACGATACCGGTCTTCATTCCAAAGCAATCAGCGAGATTCGCCGCAGCGTTGAACTCGCCACCACTAACGTGGATCTGGCACTGGGTAGCCTTCCGGAAGGGAATGATCCCCGGATCAAGACGATGCACGAGGGCACCAATGGCAGCAAAATCAAGAGCGGCCTCTGCTCGAATATCAAGGCCGGTGGCTGAATTCGTCATGTGATCCGCGTCGCTAAGAGATTCATTCGTGAGGAAAGCAGCCCCAGCGAGGGTAGCTGCTTGTGCGAAACACCGAATTCTAATGCTCGCGTTTACGTTTCGCAATGAGCCGACACGATTGGAGCGTGTACCGAACGCAGCCGCTTAGGCTCGTTCGAAAAGTAAGTGTCCGATTTGCTCGTAGCGAAAGTCACCAAGACTTTCGGAATTGCGGGTGGCCGAAACTCTTGGCGAGTTTCGCTACGACAGTAATTGATCGAACGATCCTTAGGCCAGCAGCTTGCGTGTCTGGATGCGGATCATGCGCACGCCACTTCGATGCTTGGCCGCTACACATCACGGTTCTGCGATTGGCGACCGGCTGACAATGAAGCGAATATGAATCCGCAGATTACTGTCTGGCCGACGTCGCCTTCGCTTCGACTTGAGTCAGCCGGTCTCGCACGGCTTTGATGATTTCTGAATGTTCATTGGAGGCGACGAGATTCTCGCGTTCGGCCGGGTCGGTCTCTAGATCGTACAGTTCCTCGCCGGCTGGCCAGACTGTGTACCGCCAACGATCGGTCCGGATCGCCTTACCGAGTTCATTGCCTCGGCGCACGACGGTGTAGGTGGTTTCTTTTCCCTTTGCAGTCGGATCGCGAAGCATCGGAACAAGGCTTCGGCCCTGTACTTCGTCGGGCGCGGTTACGTCGCAGAGTTCGGCAAGCGTCGGAAAAAGGTCGATCAGTTCGACGAGTCCTGCACTGGAAGAACCTGACTTTGTCTGGCCGGGAACTCGGATTATTAGAGGGACGCGATCGCACGTTTCGAACAACATCACCTTGCCCCACATGAATTTCTCACCAAGCAGATAACCGTGATCGGATGTGAGGACAACGATCGTGTCGTCCCAGTGACCAGTACGTCTTAGAGCATCGAAGACGAGGGCGATCTGGGCGTCGATAAAAGAGATGCAGGCGTGATAGGCTTGCATGTACTCGCGCCGCAGTGCGTCGTTCTCGACTCCGAATTCGAAGCCAAATCCTTCGTAGCGCCGCGTCATGGCGGCCCTCGGCGCCTGCTGCCAGAACTCTAGCGACGCGGGCGTGAACTTCAGATTCTCTTTCGGATACATTTCGAAGTACTTATCCGGTGCCAGAAATGGGACGTGAGGCTTCTGGATGCCACAGGCCATGAAGTACGGCTTCTTGCCGAAAGCCTTGCTTTCGAGCCATGACACGATCTGTCGAGCGTTCTTTCCGTCCTTGTGCTGATCATCACGAAGCCCGGTCGGGCCGTAGCCCGGCTTCTGGCCGCGCGTTTGCGGCCCGATCGTCGCGTACTTTTCTCGCCAGAGCCGTCGGGAATGTCCCTTGTCGATCGGTCCATGTTTCGCTTCGAACGCTTTACGGATCGGCGTGACCATCGGCAATTCGTCGTTCTCGAATCGGACAACCTCGTCCCACGCGACTTCGCCCGGATCAGCATTGGTGTTGTGAAAGACCTTGCCAACACCCCCTGTCCAGTAACCGACCTCCTTGAATCGCTGAGGCAGCGACATCGTTCCCGGTCGCACTTTGCGGATATCCGATTTATTGTCGAGGATGCCAGTAGATTGCGGGTACAGCCCGCTGAGGAAAGAAGCTCGTGAAGGGCCGCACACGGGATACTGGCAATACGCACGACGAAAGGTCATGCCGGCAGCAGCCAGTTGATCAAATGCGGGAGTGCTGATGTGCGGGTAACTCGACGTAGAAACATGCGTATTGAGATCATCGCAGACGATGAACAGGACGTTGGGCCGCGTGACTGAATCGACGCTCGCGCGAGTACTGCGAGAGTTCTGCCGCTTCGCCTTCTTTTCCGCGTCGCGGCGCTCTTTACGTTCCATCCGCTTTCTCAGACGCTCCTTCTCGCGAGCGGTGAGTTCTTTCTTCACTTGCTCCGCTTCCCAACGCTTCTGGCCAGCGGTGATCGGGTCAGCCATCGCCTCGATCCACGAGTTGAATGCGCCATTCAGTTTCTTCACGAGGTCTGACTGCTTGTCGGCAAGGTTCACTGTTTCCGACGGATCGTCACCGAGATTAAACAACTCCACTTGTCCCTTGACCGATCGCAGCTTCCAGTCGCCTCGACGGATGGCCCATTCGACATCGCCACCTTTGCTCCAGTACAGCGTGTCGTGATGCTGCGTAGCTTGGCCGGTCAACAGCGGCAACATGCTCTTGCCGTCGAAGTTGTTTCTTGTTGACAGCTTCCCAAGAGCATCGAGAGCTGTCGGCAGAATGTCGAACGAAATGACGGGTGTATCAACGGTGCGACCTCCGGAGAATCTGTCCGGCCAACTGACAATGAAGGGTGTGCGGATACCGCCTTCCTCAAGGCTGCCTTTGAAGCCGCGAAGCGGTGTGTTGTCCGCACGCATCGCCTTCGAGCCACCGTTGTCCGTCAGGAAGAACAGAATTGTGTTGTCGAACAACCCTTCCTGTTTCAGCTTGCCGACGACATCACCGACGCCGTCGTCCAGATGCTTGAGCATCGCCATCAGGATCGCGCGTTCCTTGCTGAGTCCTGGGAACTTCGCCTGATACGCCTTGATGTCTTCCTCCGGCGCTTCCGCTGGAGCGTGAACTGCGTTGTAGGCAAGGTACAGAAAGAACGGATTGGCTTTGTTGCGATTGATGAACTCAACCGCTTCCTCGCTCAGGCGATTTGTCAAATATCCTTTGTCGTTGATCCGTTCTTTGTTGCGATATATTGGATGAGCGAACTTTCCCTCACTGTCGCTACGCAAGTTGAAGTAGCTGTGGCCGCCGCGTCCCATGAACTTGTAACATTCGTCAAAGCCACGATGCATCGCGTGCCACTTCAGTTCAGGGTAGTCGTCGTCTAGACCGAGATGCCACTTGCCAATGGCGGTTGATACGTATTCCTCTGGCAGGAACGACGGGAAGATCTTCGTCTTCGGATCAAAGCCGCGTCCACCATCGCCCGCTGAGTAAACACCGACGCGTTGCTGATAACCCCCGAGCATCAAGCCAGCTCGAGTCGGCGAGCAGACATGCCCGCTGGTGTAACCTTGTGCAAACACAACGCCGTCTTTCGCTAGCGCGTCCATGTGCGGCGTTGAGACTTCTTTGGCGTGCTGCGGATTCAGGCTGATGTCCGCATAGCCCTGATCATCCGTCAGGATAACGACGATGTTGGGCCGCGCGGCAGTAGCGTTAGTCGCGATGCTCAGCAGCACGGTTCCGGCAGCAATTGTCTTCAGAAAACGACTGTTCATGTTCTTGTCCTGAAAGTCACAGGGAGAAACAACGCCCGATCGGAACGTTTGGAATATAAGCCAGGGCCGCAGGGAGTGTGTATTTGCGCTCCATAGTCACAGCAGCATGTCCCAAGCGAGAATTAATCCGAGGCTGAAGATGCCGCTGTCAACCAACAAGTGGCTCAGCCAAGCTCCGTAAAGCGAGTCGCTCCGCTCGTAGATCCACGCCCAGACGGCACCGCCGATCGCGACGCAGGCGGACAGCAAGTAGGTGGCTAGTGAATCCCAACCGAAGTAGATGGCCAGGACGATCACATGATGTGCCATGAATCCAAGGCTGGAAATCAGAATCGCGTTGGCCAGACTAGTCCGCAGGTGAAGCCGCTTGAAGACGAACCAGCGCCAGTAGTATTCTTCCATCAGTGAATGCGCCAGGCAGTAGAAGACGCTTAGCGTCACGTACTTCACCAGCGAATCGATCCCAAGGTCGCGAAGCTTTTCCTGAATCGCTTCGCTCGGACCGTCGAGAAAGCCGGTCGGTTGAAGCACTAACAGCGCGAGAGCGATCATCGCGCAGGCAACGAGCAAGCCGAATGCTCCCGCGAACGCCAGGTCAGTCGGCTTCGGCTTCGTCAGCCGGAACTTGTCGCCGACGATCAGGAACACCCACACAGCCGGAAAGCCGAACTGCACTACTTTCAAGACGAGATAGACAGCTTGCACGATGGCAGGCGGCAGCCCGACAAGCACGACGAAATAGGCGAGTGTAACGACCGTGGGTAAGACAATCGCGAAGATCAACGCGGCGACTTCGCTGCGAGTCGATACTTGCCCAGTGTTGCTCAATCGTTCGTCGTCCACGTTGCGTCGTGTGTATAACCCAACGTACTAGTCTAGCCTGAAAGCACAGCGGAGCGAACGGGCCTTGAAGTTCGTCGTGCGACGCTCGAAACGTGATAGCCATGAAGAACGTCGAGCCTAGCGTCGGCGGAAGATGCGACCGCGAATTGGCGGCAGCTTGCTGACCCGAAAGGAAACACCGGTCGGTTGCCGCTTTTGCACAACTGGAACTGTTGGTGGGGAATCGATGACTTGCCGGACGTACGACACCACTTTCGGAAATGTAGCCTTGAACACCGCCGGTTCGACATCGCTCGATCCGCCACCTAACGACACGGCGAAAGCTTCCGCAAACGCTTCCTGCCAACCGGCCCGGGTCCCTTGCAGGTAGTACTTGAATGTCTCTCGTTCGTCCGAAGAGAGACGGAGGACATCGCGCTGGTAAGCGTTCACGAAGTTGGCATGTGACGACAAGAACCGAGACTTGCCTCCGAGTGCCATGTCGAACGCATGTCCAAGTTCGTGGCGGAGGACGCCGCCAACACGAGAACTGGTCACAACTTTGCCCGAGCTGTTGCGACGCTTCTCCGCGACAACCAGCAGCTTCGACGTGGGGAGATGAAGTGCGTCGCTGTTCTCCCACGTTAAGTGGCTTGGCCACCCTCGCGGTCGCACTCCTCGCAGTGACGGAGCTGCATCAACAACAAACTCTGCCAACTGAACTTTCCAGCCCGAACGCTCGATCGTCTGCCACACTTTGTCCGGTATCGTCCGCGTCGCATCTTCTGTTTCACGATGAAACGACTTACTGACCGTCGTCGCAACGGCGAAGCGAACAGGATTCTCCTGTGCCAACAACGAGACCGACGCACGTGTGCCGGGCACATATAACCAAGCCAAGACGGCTAGAAGTCCGCGAATGTAAAGAGATCGCCTCAGCATTGTGGGGGCGGACTCTAGTGGAAATCGCAAGATCGGGTCAATGTCGATCTCGACGGCAACTGCTTCTGCGACGTACGATTTCGTCAGGATTCGCCTTCCGAGAGTGACTGGAGCTGGGGCCATGACGACCGCACAATCGTTCGATTCCGAGCAGCCGGAACTGCTGACATGTCGCGAGTCGCCGATCCGTTAGCGCCAAAGCCGGCCCACTTCCCGGCGAAAGCTAAACGCGTCATTTGCTATTCATTAATGGCGGGCCAAGCCACGTCGATACCTGGGACTACAAACCCGAGTTGGAGAAGCGCGACGGGAAGGAACTCGAAGGCTTCGATCGCTTTACAGGCTTCTTCGCCGGATCTGTCGGTCCGCTGATGAAGTCGCCTTTCAAGTTCACGCAGCACGGCCAGTCGGGCAAGTACGTATCAGAGATCTTTCCGAACTTGTCGCAGCATGTCGATAAGATGGCATTCATTCACTCCTGCTACGGAAAGTCCAACAACCACAGTCCCGCGTTGTTCATGATGAATACGGGCTTCACGCAGATGGGTTACCCCTGCGTCGGTTCCTGGGTCACGTACGGGCTTGGCAGTGAAAGCCGCGATCTGCCTGCGTTCGTCGTCATGTCGGACCCGAAGGGACGTGGCCTGCCGAAAGGATACTCCTTGAATTGGGGCGCTGGCTTTTTGCCCAGCGTCTACCAAGGCTCGTGGCTCAAGCCGCAAGGAGAGCCGATTGACAATCTCACGCGGCCCGCGGAACTGAACGAGCAGCGTCAGCGAAAGCAGTTAGATCTTTTGGCTCGGTTGAATCAAAGACACTTGGACGAACACCCCGAAGAAAAAGACCTCGCGGCAAGGATTGAGAGCTTTGAGCTTGCGTACCGCATGCAATCGGCCGCGCCCGAAGCACTCGATGTCGAAGCCGAGCCCGAACACATCCAGAAACTGTATGGTCTCGACGATGATAGTTGCTCGCATTTCTCGAAGCAGTGTCTGATCGCACGTCGGATGGTCGAACGTGGTGTCCGATGTGTGCAGATCTATTCAGGCGGCATGGAGAATCAACGCAGTTGGGACGGGCACAACGACATAGCCGGAAACCATCCGGCTTCGCCAACGAAACCGACAAACCGATCGCAGGTCTCTTGGAAGATCTCCATCAACGAGGCTTGCTCGACGACACGCTGGTCATTTGGGGTGGCGAGTTCGGTCGTTTGCCGGTGGCCCAAAAGTCTCAGAAGCCTGGCCGTGACCACAACCCACACGCAATGGTCTTCTGGTTGGCCGGCGGTGGCGTAAAAGGTGGTCACAGCTTCGGAGCGACGGACGAGATCGGGCACAAAGCTGCCGAGAACCGGGTCAATGTCCACGACTTAGACGCCACGGTCTTGCACCTGCTAGGTTTGGAGCATACGAATCTAACCTTCCGTCTGAATGGGCGTGACTTTCGATTTGACCTCCTCCCCTAAACTTGATCCATGTTAAGTGAGAGAATCCTCTCCGGCCGACGGCCGGGAAAGGATTGTTTA
>PBSM01000223.1 GCA_002726245.1 Planctomycetaceae bacterium
ACGTTCACGTCCCGTCGCCAATCCGCCTACGCCGAACACAAAGCCGCCCTCAAAAGCGCAACACTCCAACAAGCAACCACTTAGAGAAATCTACCAGGCCAGTATAGGACGCGGACCGGGAGACCTTCGGTCAAGTCAGGTGCGGGGTCGGAGACCCGCGCACAACAGCGACCCGCGCACAGCAGGGGTGCATCGGCATTCGCGCGGGTTTCGGTTGAGATAGCATACTCCAAATCGTTGCTAGCACGCGGGTTAAGTTGTCTCTTCCATCCTACGAGTTGCTGCATTGCGTCCAAACTTCCAAAACAACGCCGGCCGAACGAAGAATTCGAGGAGCGTCGTGCTGATCAGGCCCCCGATGATCACGGTAGCGACGGGATAGAGAATCTCTTTACCTGGAGCGTCGCCGGCTAAGGCCAAAGGAACTAAGCCGATTCCCGACGTCAGCGCCGTCATGAGCACGGGTGCTACGCGTTCGCGGCCCGCTCGCAGGATCATCTCGCGACTGAGCCTCTCCCCTTCGTGCCGCACGAGGTGCAGATAGTGAGAAATCAGCAAAATGCCGTTGCGCGATGCGATGCCAGTCAGCGACACGAAGCCGACCAGAGCGGGCACGCTCAGGCTTTGCCCTGTGACAAGCAAGGCAGCCACTGCGCCGATGGCCGCCATCGGCAGCGCAGCCATGACCTGAAGCGCGAGGTTCGCGGATCGGAACATGGTGTAGAGCGTTAGAAAGACGCCGCTGAGCGAGACGATGCTGAGCAACAATAACAACCGCGTGGCCGCTTGTTCGCTCTCAAACTGTCCGCTGTACACTATGGAATACCCCGGGCCATAACTCGGCAGTTCGGCTTCCAACGCGGCAAGCTCTCTCTGGATGTCGTTACGGACGTCACTTAACGCTCGGCCTTTGGTATTACATTGAACGACGATCCGCCGCCGTCCGTTCTCGCGATTGATCTCGTTGGGGCCTGCTTGGTCGGGAAAGAAGTCGGCGACATCGACAAGAGGAATCGTGCCTCCCGATGGCAATGGCAACGCCAACCCACGGAGGCTATCAACGTTCTCACGAAACCGATCATCGAGCCGCACGACGACGTCGAAAGTTGCCTGGCCTTCGATCAGTTGCGTCATGATGCGACCGTTCATCGCCGTTTCGATCACGTGGTTTACTTCGCCCGGCGTCAGGCCGCGTTCGGCAAGTTTGCGACGATCGAGTTGGATCTGCAGTTGCGGGATGAGTACCTGTTGCTCGACCATCAAGTCCTCGACGCCCACCACGTCTTCGATTTGCTGACGCAACTCCTGTGCAAGAGACCGGAGCACCGCCAGATCGTCTCCGTAGATTTTAATCGCGATCTGAGCCTTGACGCCTGAGAGCATGTGCGACATCAGATGCGAGATCGGCTGCTCAATAGTTGAACGGCCCGAAGCATTCTCGACGCCAGGCACGGAATCGAGCGCGGCACGGATGTCATCCAACTGCTGCTCTCGGCTGCGCGACGATTCGGGATCCAGCTCGAGGATCAGCTCGGAACGATCAACTCCCGCGACATGTTCATCCTCCTCCGCCCTGCCCGTCCGCCGTCCGACAAGCACGACGTCCGGCAGTGCCAACAGCGCGCGATCAACTTGCGCCACAATGCGATCCGATTCTTCCAGCGAAGTTCCAGCGGGCAAGGCGATATTCACTTGCACACTGCCTTCATTGAAAGGCGGCAGAAAGTTGCGGCCCAAGTTCACTAGCAGGATGCAACTAATGATGGCTGCGACTGCGGACAAGCCAAGTGTCAGTGCTGGCAGTCGCAAGCTCAGATTGATTGCCCCCGAAGCCAATCGCTTGAAGAAGCTCAAGACAAACGAGTCTTGCGGTTCGGTGGACTCCGTTCCCTGGGAACGAGTTCGATCGCCGAGAAGCCAGGCAGACAACACGGGTGTGACGGTGAGCGAGACCAGCAACGACGCTAAGATCGAAACGATATAGGCGATTCCCAGCGGCGCGAACAAGCGGCCTTCCATGCCACCCAAGGCGAACAACGGCACGAAGACAAGTACGACAATGAATGTGCCGAATACAATCGATTGACGGATCTCCGCACTCGCCTCATACACGATCACTCGCACCGGCCGCGGTTGCTCGGCGTGCCAATTCTCGCCCAGTCGCCGATAGATGTTCTCGACATCGACAATCGCATCGTCCACCAACTCGCCCATCGCCACCGCGATTCCACCGAGTGTCATCGTGTTGATCGACATTCCGAACCAGCGGAACACAAGGATCGTGGTAACGATCGATAGAGGGATCGCCGTAAGAGTAATGAAGGTCGTGCGCAAGTTGAGCAAGAACATGAATAAGATGATGACCACCAAGATCGAACCGTCACGCAACGCTTCGAGCACGTTCTCGATCGCTCGATCGATGAAGCGATCCATGCGATAGACATCGGGGTTGACTCTGACATCGGTCGGCAACGCGGTTTTCAGGTCGTCGAATGCCGCCAGCACCTCCCGTGTTAACTTGCGTGTATCGACCCCGGGCTGCTTCGCGATCACGAGCATGACGGCCGGCTTGCCATTGACGGCGGCACGCCCGATCGGAACTGCTGGCCCGTCCACGACACGGGCGACTTGACTCAGGAGTACCGGAGGATTCCGGCTTCCATCAACGACCAGTGAATTGAGCGATTCGACTTCCTCAATCCGTCCGAGACTCCGCACCAACAGCCGTCGCTGTCCCCCTTCGACGTAACCGCCGGTCGCGTTGACATTCGATTCAGCTAACGCTTGTTCGACATCATGCAACGCTAGTCGATGACTTCGCAAGTGATCCGGGTTCACGAGCACTTGGATCTGCCGCTGTGCTCCATTTTCGCCACCCATTGTGAAGACTTGCGCCGCCCCATGGATGTTCATCAACCGCGGCCGCACAACCCACTGGGCAAGCCTTCGCAGTTCGAGCATAGAAGTCGCAACATCAGGCTCCTGACTCTCTTCTAAATACATCCCGACAAGCATGATCTGGCCCATGATCGATGCGAGGGGAGCCATCTTTGGTTGAACGCCATCGGGAAGGTGATCGACAACGGTCGCGAGTCGCTCGCTGACGACCTGGCGATCGTCCGTCACTCGCGTATCCCAGGCGAATTCGACGAAGATCACGGAGACGCCGATACCGGCGGAAGTACGCACGGCCTCAACACCCGCTGCTCCGTTCAACGCTTGCTCAAGCGGCAGATTGATGAGCGTTTCGACTTCCTCGGGCGCAAGGCCGGGAGCTTCGGTCAACACCACGACGCGAGGGCGATCGAGATCGGGAAAGACATCGACCGGAAGCTGCGTCAATTCCCCGGCACCCGCACCGAGCAGCAACAGGGCCACTGCAACGATCAGCAATGGCTGACGCAGTGCGAACCGAATGATTCCGTTCAGCATCCTGCCGACTTCCGTGCGTTAGTGTTGATGACCGTGCGAGACCGGTCCCGAAGAACGATTCAGCAAAGCCAGTTTGATCTGATAGGCACCGGACGTCACAACCTTCTTGCCTGCGAGTGACCGATCCGAGCTGGCAAGCACCACGACATCTTCGTCACGATGCTGGACCGTCACTTCCTGCTGATGAGCATGCTCGCCATCGACTACGAAAATGAATTGCCGCAGTCCATCTCGAACAACGGCATCAGCGGGCAGGACCAAGTGAGAGCGAAACTCCTCGATCGGAACATGCACCTCGACTCGTTGCCCAGGCCGATACTTCCAATCTACAAACGGATGCTCGTCCCCGGTGGGGGCTTGCGACAACAAGTCGTTATCGAGCGCGACGTAGAAACGAGCCGCTCGTGACGCCGTATCGACGGATGGTGAAATATAAAGGATGTCAAGCTTCTCGTCCTGTATAGACTCGGCGTCGCGCAAGTCGATCTTGGCCGTCGCTTGCCAGCCGTTTCCGATCGCGCGACGAATGATACCCAAGTCTTGTTCAAATGCACTCGCCTCGACATAGAGCTTGCCATAGTCACCGAGCCGGCAGAGGGCCGAATCCAGCTCGACATGCTGGCCAACACGCGTGTCTAATTGCTCGATGACGTAGAGCGGCTCCGTGCCAGAGTCTTCTTCCGAAGGGAGAGGTGCGTGGATCACAACCATCTCGAGCAGGGGAGGTTTTTCCGTCTGCTGCTTGGAGTCGCCGTCCATGTGATGGTGTTGGCCGCGATGACGCTCGATGAACGTATCGACATCAGCTTCGGGAATCCCCAGCAAGCTCAACATCTGACGGCGCGAGGCGATCGTGTGTTGCAGATGGCTGCGTTCGTATTTCTGCTGCACGAGCCGGATCCCAGCAACGCTGCCCGTGCTCTTCTGCTCCAACCGTTCCAGCCGTTCGATTTCGGCGTTCACTCCCTCCATCTTCGCCAATGCGTCAAGCAATTGGATTTGTCCGGTGATCGCATCTTCGTGCATCACGCGCAACTCGAACAGCGGCGAGCCGGGACGAACAGCTTGGCCTTCGAAGGCGAAGATCTTGGTGACTTGGCCCGAGACCTTAGCTGTCACGTCGAGTTGCGTAACACCCGGTATCGCGACGATGGTGCCGGGAACTCGCAGCGTTCGGGCATAGTCCGATTGCGATAACTTGGTAACTTCAATGCCGAGGGATTCCCGAGACTGTTCACTGAGTTCAAGGAACTCACTATCTTCCGCGTGGCTCTCCGCATCGGCTGTCTCGCCATGTGAATGCGCGCCCTGCCCGTCATCACCGTGGCTGTGGGCATCGGCTCCATGTGGATGTGGGTGGTCGTCCGCAACTGAAACAGCCGGCCGCGGTGGCTGGCAGCCGGCCGCCACAGCCACGACAAGCACGACTGCGACCAGAGTCTGATATGTGAAAGACATGTTCAACTCGCGATTAGGGCGTCTGCGCCTGCAAAGCTCCGGTAAGTAACATCCCGTCAATCATTAGGGTCACATTGCGCAACTCGCGCAAAGCGTCAAGACGATCTAGAGTCGCTCGAACATACGTCCGCTGCGCGTTCAACAACGACACGTAATTGTACTCCTCTGCCTCATAGCCGTGCCGTACCAAATCAAGCGATTCCTGCGCGGTGGGGACGATCTCTTTATCGTGGACCTCGTAGCGACGGCGAGCGGTTTGATAACGCTGAAACGCAGTCGATAGGCGATGCCTAAGCTGCAATTCGACACGTTCTAGCTCGTGCTTCGCTGCAGCCGAATCGGCTTGTGCTGCACGGATTGCGCCGGTCCTCTTATCATGAATACGGAATGGAATCATGACTTGCGTCGATACGAACGTATTTCCAGTCGCATCATCGTAACCGACTTCCGCTTGAAGCGTTGGCGTTGGTCTTGCGTTCGCTATCTCACGATGGACAGCGGCGTGAGCCTTTTCGACCGCGGCAGCGGCTGCCGCGATTTCTGGACTGGCCGACAAAAGCCGATCCAACGCATGCTCCCAATCCAATTCATGCAATTCTTCCGTCAGCTCACCTTCCAGCCGGCGACGCTTCAGGTCGGGCAAGCCAGCTACCGACAACAGTCGCCGCCACGCTCCTTCCAACAGGTTCTGGCTATCAACAAGTCGAAGTCTTGTTTCACTCAGAACCCCCTTGGCTTGCAAGAAATCGGCACGCCCAGTCTCCAAGCCGACGTATCGTGCCTCGGCGATTTCCACATTCTTCCGCCCCGTATCGACTAACTGCAGAGCCAACTCGACAGACGTCTGGGCATACAGCGTTTCACAGAACGCAGCTCGTACATCATTCAACACACGTTGTTCCTGCGCGGCCCAAGCCTGTTGCAAACGCAACGCCTCGGCGTCGGCGACGTTCACTCGCCAGGCAAGTTTCTCGCGTTGGAGCAGTTGCTGACTGACAATGAAGCTGTGTTGCCCGGCACGTCCTTCGTTTCCGACTTCGGACGCGTTGTAACCAATCGAGGGATTCGGACGGCGTCCCGCCTGAAAGGCACGATGTTCGGCGGCCTCGACAGCTAACTGGGCTTGCAGCAACGCGGGATTGGCTTCGAGAGCGATCCGTTCAAGTTCGCTCAGCGTCCACGTCGTAGGTTCCGGCAGACGCGTCAGCGCAACAACCTGCGCACGCGCGGCATGCGCAGGAATGGCGAGCAACAGGATCGATGCCAGTCGCAACGTACCTCTTAGGCGAACGGGACCTAGCACCATAGGGGCTGACTCTCCTTGTTGTAGATGTCGGTTATAGCGAATGGCCGCTTGATCGCATTGACACAATGTTGACGGTTGTCGAGGTGAACTTATGTCGCTCGTTCGTGGTGGGTAAACTGGTGAAGTAGCCGACATTTCCAGACGAGATCCTGTGGACAACGACCTCGACGATTTCAGACACCCTCTCCCGCCGCCTCGTTTCAGCCTGGCGACGATGTTCTGGGCGATCGGCATGCTAGCGGTGTTGTTCGCCACGATGAGTTATCTCGGGACTTCCGCAGCCTTGTTGTTAGCGTTGTTCGCCACAGCGGTCTTCGCACATGTTGCGGGAAACGCGCTCGGAACGAAACTGCGCGACAGCGGCGACACGTCGTTGGTTCCGATGAACGAGCGAGGCGCGTCGCTACGCCAACGCGGTGCGGCCACGGACTTCGCACCGACGACGAAGTTGCGAGATCGATACGCGCTAGGGTGGCCAGCGCTGATGGCGACCGTTGCGGGAGCAGTGGTGGGTGGCTTGCTCGGAGGGGTCGGCCTGACGTTGTCGATGAACCAGATCACGGTGCAGGCCGTTGCTCTTGCGGTCATCGCATCAACGGTACTAGGTGCCATCTGGGCTTTCGCCGCCGCAAGCTTCATTCAGGTCAGCTTCACCGCCGCACGACAAGCAACCTCCGAAGGCACGGCGCGCCCCGTGCAAGAAGACTCGGCGGCCTCTTCCGTGGGATAGGCTTCCGGCCTGTCTCTCTCTGTCTCGACAGGCTGGAAGCCTATCCCACGCCGAAGCTCGACTCAGGACATACTACTCCACCTCTTGCACGACGACGACGTTGTGAGCGCGTGCGACGACTTCAGTTCCCGTGACGTAGACGACGCGATCACCCTTGGACAACAGGCCAACCGCCCTGCCCCACTGGTCAATAAACTCTCGCAGCTTGGGGCCGTCGCTTACCGGAGCGTTCTCCACCGGCAAGATTCCCCAAAACAAACTCATCCGTCGTAGAGTTGCCGGCTTATCACTGACGCCAACGACCGGCACGGCACTGCGGAACTTCGCCTTGACCCGAGCCGTCGCGCCTCCGTTGCTCGCGATGACAATGAGCTTGGCGTCAACCCGACTGGCGATTTCCGTGGCACCATAGACGGTCGCCGCGGTGATCGAATGCACTCCGGACAATGCGGCTATCGGACCATTGTCGCCCGTGGTTCGCGACAGGGTGCGCTCGGTGCTGAGCATCACTCGATGCATCACCTCGACGGCTTCGCGCGGATACTTGCCAATCGCGGTCTCTCCGGAAAGCATACACGCGTCGGCTCCGTCCAGAATCGCGTTCGCAATGTCACTGACTTCTGCTCGGGTCGGACGCGAAGCGGTTTGCATACTGTCGAGCATCTGGGTTGCGACGATGACAGGTTTCGCAAGACGCTGGCAGGTTTGCACAATGCGTTTCTGTGCCACTGGCGTTTCCGCCAAATCAATCTCGACACCAAGATCGCCACGCGCGACCATGATGCCTCCCGCCGCCATCACGATCTCGTCGAGTTGATCCATCGCTTCACTCTTCTCGATCTTGGCGATGATCAGCGCCCGCGAACCATGCGATCGTATGAGTTCTTTCAGTTGCCGAACCTCAACCGGCGTCCTAACGAAACTCAGACTAATGAAGTCCGCGCCATTTTCCGCCGCCCACACCGCATTGTCCAAATCGGCCGGTGTCATCGCCGGCACACTCAACGCAACGCCCGGCAAGTTGACTCCCTGACGGCTTCGCAGGATTCCAGGGCCGACGACTTTGCAAGTCGCTCTGTCGCCGCTTGTACTTGCGACCTGAAGACGGACCGTCCCATCCGCCAGCATGACGCTATCGCCTTCCGACAACTCGTCAACGAGCTGCGCGTACGAACAGGTGAACTCGTCGGCAGTCTTCAGTTGGTCGCCGCGCACAAAATGTACTTCCTCATCGAGGCGGCACTCGTACGGATCTTCGATGAGTTGCCCCAGCCGTATCTTAGGGCCAGCCAAATCAACGAGAACGCCAACGGGACGGCCGAGTTCCTCACCGGCAGCCCGAACATGCCGGAGGGTCGCTTCATGCTCTTCGCGTGAGCCGTGTGCCGTGTTGATGCGAAAGACATCCACTCCGGCTCGGATCAACGCGGACAACATGTGAGGCTCGCGGCACGCCGGGCCGACCGTGGCAACAATCTTCGTTCGCGAGTAATTAGACGGATGGAAGTCACTCATTGTCGCATCTCGTTGACCAATGTTGAGGAACGCGAGACAATCTAGTCGAATTCGCTTCGTGCCGCGAGGCAACTTCTTCACGCCGAGACTCCCGCTTTGAATTCGCCGCCACGAGATAGCTCTCGAAAGCTCAAACGGATTGCCGCGCTCGCGACGGTCGCCGTGTTGGGCGTCGCGTGTGGGCTCATCGCGATGGTCGTCCTGGCTGCGTTTCGGAACGCGAACTCGCTGCCGTCACTATCGCCGGAAGATTTCCACGCCGCGAAGCGACGTTGGGAACAGAGTGGGCCGCCGAGCTACAACATTGAGGTGGTCGTGACCGGGCGACAACCCGCGGTCTATTTTGCCGCGGTGCGCGATGGCAACGTTGAAGTCGCCACGCGTGATGGGGAAGTGCTTTCAAGACGTCGTACGGTAGATACTTGGAGCGTTCCCGGCATGTTCGAAACGATTCACTCGGATGTGATCAATGTCGAGCGTCATCGAGACGGGAAAGCTGATCGCAACACGCAGCAACTGCTAATCCGCGGTGTGCTCGACGAAACACACGGGGCACCATTGCGATACCACCGCACGGAGCTACGCCAATGGGGACCAAATGTCGAAGTAATGTGGGAGGTGAAGCGGTTCGAGATCGTCGAGGAGTAAGAGTTCAGTTTTCAGTTAACAGTTTTCAGTCTGAACACTG
This sequence comes from Planctomycetaceae bacterium, assembly GCA_002726245.1. Lineage (GTDB taxonomy): Bacteria > Planctomycetota > Planctomycetia > Pirellulales > Pirellulaceae > PBSM01. Next base: position 9,130 of record PBSM01000223.1, read on the forward strand.
AAAACTGGCAACTGTAAACTGTTCACGCCACATTGCGAACGACGCCAACGACAACTCCCAGAACGCTGGCATTATCGAGGTAAATCGGAGCCATCGACGAATTGGCTGGCTGCAGCCGAATCCGGCCCTTCTCGGGAAACCAGTACTTGAGTGTGGCTTCGCCCTCGTCGGTCTGAGCGACGACGATCTGGCCCGGCGAAGCTGTTTCCTGTTTCTGCACGACGACATAATCACCGTCGACAATCTGCGCGTCGATCATCGACTCGCCGCTGACCTGCAAGGCGAAGAAATCTTCTCGACCGAACATGCTGCTGAAATCGACTCGTTCGTTCTGCTCGAACGCCAGTGTTGTCAGTCCCGCAGCGACGACGCCAGCCATTGGGATACCATTCGCCTCGCGAGCCGCTTCGCGAGTCAACTCGATTGCGCGTGACTTGTTCGGGCTGCGCGTGATCAGACCTTTCTTTTCGAGTGCCTTCAAATGGCACATCACGCCGTTCGGAGAACGAATGCCAAAACGCTCGCCAATCTCGCGGACGGTGGGACCATAACCGCGGTTCGTGATTTTGTCCCGGATGAACTCATAGACATCCTTTTGGCGGTTTGTGAGCTGATCGAGCACGGACATCCGTTCGCTCCTTCCACGAAAGAATAAGAAACATGAACTCTTCCAGTTTATGATATACGGACGTACACAGTCAATGACATATGTACACTGTTTATCGGCTTGATTGGACGGAAAGTCTTGTACGACTTGCAGATAAGAGAAATAGAGGTCGTCTGTTCGGCCGGTAAGACAAGGCAGCCAAGTGATGAGCCCACGGGCAACATTTCTGGCGATTAATCGAATCTCCAGGTAAAAGTTACCACAAGTATCCGCCTGAGGTCGGGTCTGACCGTCATCTTCTAGAGGACTAACGATGTTGAAGCCAAGTAATTCTGTGTGCGTTTTCGTTTTGATCCTAACAACCGTCCACTTGCACGCCGCGGACGACAAGGCGGAAAAGCCGACGAAGGCGAAGATCGCAGAGATCAAGATCAAAGGTTCGCTGCCGGAATCGGTCAGCCAACCGGGAATCTTCGGTGAGTTGGAGCAGAATCTGGCAGGCATGATCGGTCGGTTGGACCAAGCCGCCACCGACGACGAGATCGCCGCCGTTCTTCTCCGCATTCGGGAACCTTCGATCGGACGAGGCAAGCTCGCCGAGTTGAGTGCGGCCATTCAACGTGTGCGCGATAGCGAGAAGCGAGTCATCGCCGAATTGGAATCCGCAACCACGGCGGGCTTCCTGCTCGCGACCCATTGCGACGAGATCGTGATGCCCGAGTCGGGCGTTCTTATGATCCCCGGAGTTCGCGCCGAGATCACCTTCTATCGCGGCTTGTTCGACAAGCTGGGTATCAAAGCAGACATGATGCAGGTAGGTGCCTTCAAGGGGGCGGCGGAGCCGTACACACGTAGCGAGATGAGTCCCGAGTTTCGCAAGCAGTACGAGGGCCTGCTGGATGATGTCTACGAACAGCTCGTCGATGCTATCTCGGCGAATCGCAAACTCGATCGCGCGAAAGTGCAAGAGCTGATTGATGTCGGCCTGTTCACGACGGTCGAAGCACAGCAGTCGGGATTGATCGATCGCGTCGCTTACGATGATACGTTCCAAGAGGACTTGCGGAAGACACTCGACGTCGATGAATTGGAGATGGTCAAGAACTACGGCAAGAAAAAGCCCGACACGGACTTCTCCGGCATGATGGGGATGATGAAGTTGTTCGAGTTGATGATGGGAGGCGAACCGTCTCGGCGGGCCAGTCGCAACAAGAAGATCGCGGTTGTCTATGCGTCGGGGATGATTATGGACGGCGAGAGTACTGCAAGCCTATTTGGCGGAGAGATCCTCGGCGGCGACACGATTGTGCGAGCGATCCGCAAAGCGCAAGACGACAAATCTGTCGCGGCGATTGTGCTGCGAGTTGACAGCCCTGGCGGGTCAGCGATGGCCAGCGACATGATCTGGCACGCAATCGAACAGTGCGACAAGCCCGTGATCGCCAGCATGGGAGACGTTGCGGCGAGCGGCGGCTACTACATCTCGATGGGCTGCGACAAGATCTTCGCCGAACCGGGCACATTGACGGGCTCGATTGGTGTCGTCGGTGGCAAAATCGCTCTCACTGGTTTATACGGCAAAGTCGGACTGAACACCGATGTGATCAGCCGTGGCAAGAACAGTGGCTTGCTGTCGATCGACCAGCCATTCAGCGACTCGGAACGAGTCGTTTGGAAGAAGATGATGGAAGATGTGTATCGGCAGTTCGTCGAGAAAGCAGCCGCTGGTCGCGACATGAAAGCCGAGCAGATCGAGCCGTTGACTGGTGGGCGTGTGTGGACTGGACGCCAAGCAAAAGAAAAAGGGCTCATCGATGACTTGGGGACGCTGCGAGAAGCGATCGCGTTTGCCAAGCAACAGGCCGGAATTGGCGAAGACGAGAAGGCCGAATTGCTGATACTGCCGAAGCCGAAGAGTATCTTTGATCAATTGTTCGATTCAGGTATTGGGATCCAGTCAGACTTTGCCAGCCAGGCCGCCAAATCCGTTCCGGAGTTATCCAGACATCTCCGCACCGTGGAACGGCTTCGAAAGCTCTTTACGAAGCCGGCTGTCTGCATCATGCCGTACGAAGTGCGGATCAAGTGACGGCGAATCGCCGGACCAGTCATTACTCAAACTAAAAAGGGAGTCGTGAAAATGGGACTGGCTCCAAAGCAGCGCGATCGACTTACCACTAAAATACAAGTAGTTTGCTGCTTTCGTGCCTGTCCCACTTTCACGACGGACCAGCGGGTTCGACGTGGCCCGCGAGGAAAGGGGACAGGCACCGTGCCGTTACCGCTGCCCGACATTTCGGGCCTTGGCGGGACGGAGCCAGTCCCCTTTCTCGCTCGTGTTTTCAGTTTGAGGCCTTACGAACCGCACGGCCGTCGCGATCGGTACGTTCATGTCCGGATGTGACACGAATCGTGCTACAGTCTAGCGAACGTAAGGTAGGGTTGTTTGGCAACACAGTAGGCAAATCCACGCGCGAGAAGCAGGCATGATTGGCAAGTTCCTTGGCGACGAAGACGGAGTCACGGCCGTTGAATACGGTGTGATGATCGCGTTCTTTATTCTGGCCGTGATCGTTGCGATCAACTCCCTTGCCCAATCGCTGGCAGACCACTTCAACGACGTCGGGACACGGGTCGATGGCATGTAGGTCTACAGCGCAACACCATCCCATCGCACGAAGGCTTCCATCGCAAAAAACTCCGGCAAGCCAAGCTGGTTGTACTTGTTGGCGGTACCTTTGTTCCGATCATCGGCTCGCTGCCAGAACTCACGCGGATCACTGCCCGGGAATAACGCTTCGTCCTTCTGACTCTCATGCATGAAGATCGCTTTGCGTTTTAGCTCCATGTCGCCGGGACTTAGCGGCACGGCGATCTCGATTTCGTGAAGGTCGTACTCTTGCCACGCGCCTCGATACAGCAGCACCTCGGGCCGACTGCCGGAACCTTGCTCGATCTCCTGCAGGGCCGTCAAGATCGCTTCGGCGCAAACGCGATGTTGTGCCATGCGGATCAGAAAGATCGCCCGCGACGTAGACCTGCTGTGGCTGGACCCGCTCGATGAGTTCGCGAATGATCGCAACGTCGTCACAGCCAAACGGCTTCTTATCGATCGCGCCTGTCCGGTAAAAGGGCAAGTCTAGGAAGTGGAGATGCTCCTCCTGACAGCCGACCGTTAATGCACCCGCTTTGGCTTCGCTCCAACGAATCAGCCCTTTGACTCTTAGCACCGACTCGATATCGAACTGCCCGGGCTCCTTTGTGTTGAGCGAGTCGTTCACATCCGTTTCAACTTCTCTCGACTTTTGCTCATCGATCTCAAACAGTCGGTTGTATTCAGTCACCATGTCGGCCACGCGACGGGCGTCGTGATCGAACACGGCGATATTGCCGCTCGTCATATAGGCGATATGAACTTCGTGGCCATCATCCACCAACCGGATCAGCGACCCACCCATGCTAATCACATCGTCGTCCGGGTGCGGACTGAAGCACATCACACGTTTAGGATTCTTGCCGGCCGGGTGATACTCGATCGTGTCCATCAACCAGCGGAACACGCGATGCGCGAGCCTGGGCCGCGATGCCGCAACAAATAGTGAAGGTTATGTTGCCGGTGGTAGGCGAAAGGACCCGCGGTCGAACAGGTGCGTGAATAGGTTTGAAGACCACTCGGTTGCCTCCAGCAAACAAGAGCGAATCAAGACCTATCATAGCGCGGCCAGACGCTCAGAGCCAGCTTTCGCTAGCAATAATCGCTTTCAGTGTCGCGTCTCATCACACGCCGTGCCGCGGCTTGCCGCGTTTTCGTTGGCAAAGTGGACAGAAGAACGTCGATCGTTGGGCCTGGATAATTCGCTGTACGATACCGTCGCCACACGCACGGCACGTTTCGCCGGCACGATCGTAGACGCGGTGCTGGTTCTGATATCCGCCGGCATCATTTAATGCGTTCCGGTACGTGCCGTCCGACAACGTTGAACCCTCGTAACGAATGGCGTCCTGCAGTACTTTCAATGTCGCCGCCTGGATGCATTGCCAGGCACCTCGAGAGAGTTGATCGCAACGCTTAGCGGGATGGATCCCGGACAGGTTCAGGATCTCTGATGCATAGAGATTCCCGATGCCAGACACCGCCTTCTGATCAAGCAGTGCCACTTTGACCGCGCGACGACTCTTGCCCAACCGAGTTCGCAGCTCGTCCGGAGTCACTACCAGCGCGTCGGGGCCAAGCTTGGCAACGATCCGTGATTCGAATTGCTTCGGCGAAAGGAGTTGCACGCTTCCCAGCCCTCGACGGTCCCAATACAAGAGCTTTGGAATCTTACCTCCGGTCAAGCTGACCTCGACACGCAGATGTTCGTAGTTAGGAGGATCGGCTACCAATACGAGTCCCGTCATCCGAGGCTCGAAGATCAGTCGGTCTGCGGACTCCAACCGCACAATGACTCGTTTGCCGATCCTCTCCACTGCTACGATCCCCTGCCCTTGCACGCGTTTGTTTAGCACCGCTAGTCCCGGCCTCACAAGAATTGGCTTGAGCGATGTTCGCAGTTTTTCAACCGCTTGGATACGCGAACCGACCACCGCCAAGATCCCGCGACGCATCGTTTCAACTTCTGGAAGTTCGGGCATTCTGGACTCCTTGGTGGTGATTCTAGAAGGCCGCTGAGTATCCGCAACCGGGGGAATTGGTCCTCGGTTTTTCCAAGATTCACACGGCCGCGGCGAATCACATAGGCTTCTGCTTGCACACACATTGGACGACAATGATGCACATGAAACAGTCGCTATCAACACACTCCGTCGTGATCGGCTATCTGCTTTGGCTGTTCGGTTTCACCGGAGCCCATCGCTTTTACTACGGCAAGCCAGTTAGCGGCACGATTTGGTTTTTCACCTTCGGCTTGCTTGGCATCGGCTGGCTGATCGACGTCTTCTTGATCCCCGGCATGGACCGCGATGCGGATCTTCGCTTCGAACCGGGGCCTATCGACTATTCGCTTGCCTGGATCTTGCTCGGTTTCTTTTTGCTGGGCGTGTTCGGCTTGCACCGCTTTTACATGGGCAAGATCGTCACGGGCTTGCTCTATCTGTTCACCGGCGGACTGTTCGGCATCGGAGTTCTGTACGACTTCCTGACCCTCAACGGCCAAATCGATGAGATCAATCGCCGAGAGCACCTCGCTGGTGTGAAGGCAATCGCCTGAGAACGCGTTTCGTTGGAGTCCCGCCTTTAGGCGGTCTTGTCATGCGGGAACTCACGCTCAAAGCCGCCTGAAGGCGGGACTCCAACTTCGATACACGTTCTGACGATCACCCGACTCAGGACGCCAGTAGCGTCCGCTTTGGGTTTGACAATTCTTGGGGTCGCACGTGAAGATAGTGGATTAGGCGGTTTCATCTCTCCGCTCCATCCAGCCCGTTCTTTCTGCCGAGCCTCCGGCCCCAGCCCGCATGCCCTCTCAAGACGAGTCGCAATTGATCGACGCCTCGCTGCAGGGCAACTCGGCAGCCTTCGGTGAACTCGTGCAGTTGCATCAGAACCGATTGTACAACGCAATGGTTCACTTCTGCGGGAACATGACCGAAGCGGAAGATGTCGTGCAAGAAGCGTTTGTCCAAGCTTATCTGAAGCTGGCGAGTTTCCAGCGAAACAGCGCCTTCTATACGTGGTTGTATCGAATCGCCTTCAATACCGCGATCAGCCGCAAACGCCGTCAACGCAACGAAGCGTCGGTTGATCAAGTTCGAGAACAATCCGGCATCGAGCCACTTGACTCCGGTGATCAGCCCGGCGACCAGATGATGCGCGACGAGCGAGCTGCCTTGGTACATAAGGCACTTGGGCTGCTCAGCGAAGAGCATCGCGCGATTCTGATCCTCCGCGAGATGGACGGCTGTGATTACGAACAGATTGCCGAGGCGTTGTCCATCAATGTCGGAACTGTCCGCAGCCGATTGCACCGGGCGCGGACGCAGTTGCGTGATCGTTTGCAGGAACTGGAGAAAGAAGGATCAGGCTAGTGCGTCGCGGAAGTAGGCTTCGACGGCCGTAAGCAACGGGTCGATCGTCACTGTCTGGATCTGATGGGGCGGGTGCCAGGAAAACCATTTGTAACCAATATGCTCGGTCGGAGTAATCTCAACATCGCGGTTCAACCACGCCAGGAAGATTCTCAACGTCTTCTCGCACTCCTCCTCCGGAAACCTCCGATCGCGGACTGGGTAGCGATTCTCGAAGCAGAAGCGATCATCGAGATCAATATCCGCTGCACGAATTGCCGTCTCCTCCTCCAATTCGCGCAGAGCACACTCGATGTCGGTCTCACCCGGATCGACATGCCCCTTTGGCAAGTCCCAACGGTTATGATGTTGCATGAGCAAGAACGAACGAGGCTCTTGCCGAAACACAATCACTCCGCATGATTTAACTTCAGGCATCACAATCACCAGTAAATGGTAGTGCCGCGAGGAGTAGCATCGGCTTGCCGTCGTAGATGATTCTACGCGGAGCTTCGACGCCGTGCAGCCCGCTCGCAGCTTGTTTTGCATTCGAAAGGCCGTCGCGATGAAGATCTACACAAAGACAGGTGACACCGGAGAAACGGGCCTATTCGCGGGTCCGCGGGTCGCCAAGGACGACCTTCGCATCGAAGCCTACGGCACCGTCGATGAGTTGAACGCGTTTCTGGGCGTTAGTCGTGCTGCATGTTTGCCACAGGAAGTCGATAGTGTCGTCGAACGAATCCAGCACACGCTGCTCTCGTTGGGAGCCGAACTGGCAACACCAAACCCAGTCGAAGCAGGAACGGCATTCGTGAACGAAACGCAACTCAACTGGTTGGAAAGAACGATCGACGAGCAAGATCAACAACTTGCTCCGCTCAGGCAGTTCATTCTCCCCGCGGGAACGCCAGCAGCGTCAGCCTTGCACGTAGCCCGTGGCGTTTGCCGCCGCGCGGAGAGACGCGTAGTCTCGCTGCAGAAGCAGCCAGGAAACGAATCGGTTACCGGACCGCTGCAGTATTTGAACCGGCTGGGCGACCTCTTGTTCGTGCTGGCTCGACGAGCGAACTCGCTTGTAGGTCAAGTCGATGTCGTTTGGGATAAGCCATCCACTGATACAAACCCGCTCTAACGGGTGGATTCGTGGTATTTCACGACTCCGGGTGCTTTACTCCACATGCAGGCAGAGATAGCTTGTTAGCCTTGCGCTAAGCTGCTCCAGGCAACTGTTCCTCTCCCGGTGACAGGCAGTCCAGCGTCAACGCGTCGTTTGTTGTACCTCGACGGACCTTCGTTTAGGTGGCGTTGGTTTCCGCGGGGAGTCCGTATTCACGGGTGGGGAGTCGATCATGCCAATCCACAGATTTTTTACATTGCTTTTGTGCGCGATGCTGTTGTTCGCCAGTGCGCGCTGTTCAGTAGCCCAAGAAAAAGCTGGCGACGAACCAACACCTGCGGCGGAGGCTGCCCCAAAAGCAGCCGCTGCGGAAACGAGTGAACCTGCCGAAGAGCCCGCAGCGGAATCGGAAGCATCCGCCACTGAAGCGGCTGAGGGCGACGAAGCGACGGCCGAAGTAGAGAGCAGTGAAGAGGAAGCTCCTGCTGAACCAGAGTACAACCTCATCGACCCGGGAGGTGCGGATTTCGCCGAGCGGTTGTCTCTGCGATTGCATGAAATCGAGGCCGCAGCCACCGAAGGCAAGTTAGCTGGCCACAATGCTTGGATGCTCGCCGCATCGGCGCTGGTTCTCTTCATGACCGTCCCCGGACTCGCCATGTTCTACGGTGGCTTGGTTCGCAAGAAAAACGTGCTTGGCGTTTTGATGCAATGTTTGTTCTTGATGGGACTGATGACAGTGCTGTGGGGAGTGCTTGGCTATTCGTTGGCGTTTGGCGGAGATGACCCCTACGTCGGGAACTTCGACTACATATTGATGAACAACGTGAAGATGGTGGATGGCGATGCACCGCAAGCTGCCGGTCGCAGCGTTCCGGACCTGACATTCATGGTTTTCCAAGGCATGTTCTTCATCATCACTCCGGCCTTGATTTGCGGAGCGTTTGCGGAGCGGATGAAGTTCTCAACAATGGTGGTGTTTTTGGCCGCTTGGGGACTGTTGATTTACTGCCCACTCTGCCATTGGGTTTGGGGAGGTGGGATTCTTGCCTACGGTGAGGACCATGCCTGGGGAGGCGGCGCGCTCGACTTCGCTGGTGGTACGGTGGTGCATATCAGTTCCGGCGTTTCGGCATTAATTTGCGCGTTGCTCCTCGGCAAGCGATTGGGCTTCGGCGCAGATGACATGCGTCCTCACAACTTGACCTATACAGCGCTGGGCGCAGGCATGTTGTGGGTTGGTTGGTTCGGGTTCAACGCAGGTAGCCAGGTTGCTTCGGATGGTTTGGCAGCAAACGCGTTCGTTGTCACTCACTTCTCAGCGGCTGCCGGCGCTGTTGCCTGGGCGGCAATCGAATGGATTACCCGTGGCAAGCCGAGTGTGTTGGGTGCCGCTTCCGGTGCGGTTGCCGGGCTCGTCTGCATTACACCTGCGTCGGGCTACGTTCAACCCATGCCCGCATTGCTCATGGGAGCTGCGGCTGGAATCGTGTGTTATTTCGCTTGTTCGACGTTGAAGTCGAAGTTGGGTTACGACGATTCGCTGGATGCGTTCGGTGTGCATGGGATCGGCGGTACTCTTGGCGCTGTCTTAACCGGCATTTTCGCCACAACGCAGGTGAGCTCAGGCGCTGCCAACGGCGTCTTCTACGACGCACAAGACGGGATGAAATTGCTCACTGGCCAGATTGTCGCTGTGATTGTCACGGTCGTGTTCGCGGCCGTGGGAACGTTCATCATCTTGAAGATCTTGGATGCGGTCATGGGACTACGTGTCTCGCAAGAAGAAGAGACGCAGGGTCTGGACCTCAGCCAGCACGGCGAAGAAGGCTATATCTTCCTGTAGACTAGTCGCTATACAATTACCGTTACCTTGACCGAGTAAGCTGATCGCTTGCCCCTCGGTCGAAACCGATAGGAGCATGGCAATGAAGAAGATTGAAGCCATCGTTCGACATTTCAAATTGGAAGACGTGAAGAATGCGCTGACCGAGCAAGGCATCGATGGCATGACTGTCACGGAAGTCCGCGGCTTTGGACGGCAAAAGGGTCACACCGAGATGTACCGCGGTACCGAGTATACGGTTGATTTCGTTCCCAAAGTGAAGATCGAAGTCGTCTGTTCAGACTCGAATCTACAGCCGGTCGTCGATACCGTCTTGCGAGCGGCGCAAACGGGCCAGATTGGTGATGGCAAGATATTTGTCGCTGATCTGCAAGACTCGATTCGCATCCGCACCGGAGAGACAGGCGAGGAAGCCTTGTAGAGTTGACTTAGCAGCACGGCTGATATCATCAAAGGCGGGAAGCGGGAAGCCATGTCTTTCCCTTTCCGCCTTTCGTTTTGTACGATGCCCTGCAGTCCGATACGATCTGCGTTTGGTCCGTTTAACCGCAAGCCGGAGCCGTGCGTTTCTTGCTCGCTGTCGAAGCGCACGCCTCCGGCTTGCTGTTAAAGGAACTGTTTCAGACCAGTGCCGCGACACACGTCCATGACATCCAACATCCGCTTGCGTCCGTCCGTGCTCGCCGCTCGCGAGAAGCTTGCCGAAGGACGCGAGAAGCTACGGGAACAGCACGATCGAGGCTCGCCGGGCATTCAGGTCTGTGCGAAGTTAACGGACTTGCTCGATACTGTTCTGTTGGAGCTATACCACGATGCTCTCGAGGATACTGCTGGCGACATCGAGTCGTTGATCGCGCTGGCCCCTTATGGTGGCTATGGTCGCCGCGACGTCGCGCCTTTCTCCGATGTCGATTTGATGCTCTTGCACAAACCCGGTTCGGAAGCTCATATCGCGCCGTTTGTCCGAAGGCTGACGCAAGACATCGTCGATTCGGGTTTGGACTTAGGCTTCAGCCTGCGAACGTCATCACATGCCTGTTCGCTCTCCCTGACCGACGCGACCGTCTTCACCTCCTTGGTCGAGTGCCGCTACCTGGCCGGAAGCGTGCAGTTGTTCTCGCGGTTCATGCGCAAGTTTCGCAGACTTGCGATACGGCGAGTGCAAGGCTTGATTGCCCGCATGGAAGACTCCCGAGGTGAAGAAAAGCGGCAGCATGGCGACACGATCTACCTGCTCAAGCCAAATGTGAAGCGATCGCGAGGCGGGTTGCGCGACTTGCAGGTCGTGCGTTGGGTTGGCTTCGCGCGTTACGGCGAAGCAGAACCGGAGAGCCTCGTGCGGGCTGGCGCGCTAGATGGCGAAGACCGAACAAAGTTGCGTAAAGCTCGCGAGTTTCTGTTGCGATTGCGCAACGAGCTGCACTTTCATGCCGGCAAGTCACAAGATCTTTTGGATCGTCACGAGCAGGTTCGCATCGCGGAGCTATACGAATACAAGGGCGACGAAACCAAGCTGCCAGTCGAACGTTTCATGAGTGACTATATCGAACACACCAGCAACGTGCGGTACTCCGTGGCGCACTTCGTCGAGTCCGCCAAGACGCGGCGCGGGATCGCCCCCCTGTTGGCCAACCTGTTTAGCCATCAGATGGAAGGCGACTTCCGCATCGGCCCTGGATATATCCGAGCAACAAGGGCCGGGCTCGAGAAGGTGAAGTCCAATGTGACCGAAGTGCTCCGCTTGATGGACCTCGCGAACCACTCGGGCGTTCGTATCGAGCACACGACTTGGCAAGCGATACGTGATTCGATGATGGCGGCACCGTCCATCGAAGTGCCACGCGAAGCAATCGATCGGTTCTTGTCACTGCTGAATCAATCGGGACGTCTCGGCTCACAGTTGCGTCGTTTGCACGAGCTTCGCGTGTTAGAAAAGATCATCCCTCCGCTGGCACACGCGCGGCACTTGATGCAGTTCAATGAATATCACAGGTACACCGTCGATGAGCACACGATCCGGGCGATCGGCGCCGCGACGGGCTTCTTCACGCGCGACGACACGCTGGGCAGAGCGTATCGCAAGATCAAGAAGAAGTGGCTATTGCACTTGGCCTTGCTGCTGCATGACCTGGGAAAGGGCTTTGCGGAGGATCACAGCGAAGTCGGTCGTCGTTTGTCGGCGGAGACAGCCGAGCATCTAGGCCTAGGCGAACGCGATACCGGCATTCTGAAATTCTTGGTTCATAGGCATCTCGTTATGTCGCACCTCGCACAGTGGCGTGACACGAATGACGACAACGTTGTGATTCAGTTCGCGGTGGAGGTCGGTTCCGCCGAAACGCTCCAGATGCTTTACGTTTTGACCTGTGCCGATTTGGCGGCAGTCGGGCCCGACGTGTTGAACAATTGGAAGCTCGGCTTGATCACACAGTTGTACCGGCGGGCGCGGGCTCGTCTTGCCGGCGACGCGAACCTCGAGGCGGAAGACCATTTCCTCCGCGAACGGCGAGCAGAAATCGCGCGGCTTGCCGATACAACCGAGGCCACCAACAAGGCCTGGTGGGATAAGCAAATCAGCGCGCTACCTCGCGGCTTCCTGGTCGGACCGGAACCCCAGGAAGTCGTCCAGCAACTTGGCGAACTCCAAAAACTACCTCGCGATGCGGCAGTTGCCTGGGGACGTTTCTTACCAGACCGAAAGGCGGTGGAGTACACAATCGCTGGGTACGAAGGAACCACATCCGGTATCTTTCACAAGCTGACCGGGGCTCTCACGAGCAACGGCTTGGCAATCCTCTCTGCCGAGATCCACACGCTGGCCGAAGACCTGGTGCTCGATCGTTTCTACGTCAGCGATCTTCGCCACTCGGGCGAACCGCCAGCCGAAAGGATCGATGAGGTGCGCGAGACGCTCGTCCAGGCGCTAACCATCCAAGCGGCGAGCCCGGCGTTCCGAAAGACCTGGTCAAGTGAATTAGACGAAGCACCCGACGAGGGGCGGCTGCCAACCGAAGTGCGCATCGACAACTCAACGTCGGAGCAATTCACGATTATCGATGTCTTCACGCACGACCAAACCGGTTTGCTCTATACGATTTCGCGCACGATCTTTGAACTCGGCTTGTCAGTGCATGGTGCTAAGATCGGCACACACCTCGATCAAGTTGTCGATGTGTTCTACGTCAAAGACGATCGCGGGAAGATTAAAGATGAAGGGCGTCTGGCGGAGATCCGCCAGCGATTATTGGACGCGATTAGCGAGTCGGAGAATGTTCCGGCTTAATCGGATAGCGCCATTTTGCTGAGGGACTGACGATGCAAGTTGGTTGGAGCCCCACCTTTAGGCGGTTTCGTCGAACATCCCGGCCAAGCCGCCTAAAGGTGGGACTCCAACACAAACTGGCGCTGTCCAATCAATATCGACCGCGTTTGCGTTCCTTGCCTGGCAGAACTTCCAGGCATGTGGTCCACCACCCGCTGATGACTGCCTCGACGAACTCATCAGGCAAGTGTTCTTCTCCCATCTCACGGGCCAGTCGCTCGTGATCATATTCCACCGAAACAAACTCCGTCTTGAATCCCGACGCTGGCGAATGTTCAAGCAATGCGTACCACACGTTCGTTTGGCCATCGTTCTCCGGCCGGCCAAGCACACCAACATTGACAAAGTGCTGATCGTCGCGAAGCCTTCGATGCCACTTGATTCCGGTGTGTGTTGCCGCAATGACATCGACGCGTTCTTTCTCGACGAGCGAATCGAGGAATTGTGTCGCGGTTGTTGATTCCCAAAGGAACTCGTTGACCTTCCGAGGACTACCATGGCATAGCAGCACACTCAAAGGTCCCAACTCGATGCGCCGCTGCTTGGGCAACTCACGAAGGAATCGCCGATTGTCGCTCGAAGTATTGGCGAGCGTGTAGTCATAACTGATCTGCGCGAAGTGATTGTCTCTCGGATCGGTGTAACCGCACTGGCAATCCTCTAGCTCATTGCCAATCGAATCGTCGTAGTTCCCCTGTAGACACAGCACGTTGTGCTCATGCAAGAGTGGAAAGACGCGATTAGGGTGCGGCCCAAAAGCTCCCATGTCTCCGAGACAATAGATCGCATCCACGCCGCGCCCCTTCGCATCGTGAATGGCAACTTCAAGGGCGAGGTAGTTGTTATAGATTCCGCCAAAGCATGCGATGCGGTTGGTCGTCATTGGTCATTGGTCATTAGTCATTGGTCATTCGGCGAGCGACCACTGACGAATAACAGCCTTACGAAACAAGTCCTTTGGTCACTAGCATGAAGACGTCTTCCAGCGTCGGTTCTTTCTCGCCGAAGCTGCGAACACCGACGCCTTCGCCGACGAGCTGATTGAGAAGCGCGGATACGCCTTCGTCATCGGTTTCAAGCTCGACGGTCGCGCTGTGGTCTTCGACCTGCACGTCGCGTGTGTGAGGAGAACTGCGAAGGATCGTTAAGCCGCGATCCATATTCTCGACGAACTTAACAACAACCATGCGATTCCCACGGATGCGACGATAGACATCCTGAATCGGGCCATTCATCAACAACTGCCCGCGTTCAATGATCCCGATCGACGTGCAACAGTCGGCAAGCTCGGTGAGGATGTGGCTGGAGATCAAGATCGTTTTGCCCATCCGCCGCAGCTCTTTCAGCAGAGCCTTGACTTCCACACGCGCTCGCGGATCGAGACCACTAGCAGGCTCGTCAAGGATCAATACCGGCGGATCATGCACTAATGTCTTGGCAAGACACAACCGCTGCTTCATACCACGAGACAACGCGTTGACGAAGTCGTCACGTTTGTGCCCCAAGTCCAGCAGTTCCAAAACATCATTGATGACTTGCTTGCGTTTCGTTCGCCCAATGCGATACGCCACCGCGAAAAAGTCGAGGAACTCCCAGACTTTCATACCATCATAAACGCCGAAGTTATCCGGCATGTAGCCAATGCTGTACCGCACGTTCATCGGCTCGCGAGTCACGCTGTAGCCGTTAACGATCCCTTCGCCACGGCTCGCCTTCAGCAGCGTTGCAAGAAAACGAATGCTCGTGCTCTTACCCGCTCCATTGGGCCCAATGAACCCGAACATTTCGCCGGCTTCGATCTTCAGATTCAGACGCTCAACGGCGGTAAAGTCGCCGTAGTCTTTGCCAAAGTCAATCAGTTCGATCATTCGTGTCGCCTATTGAGAATCGGCCGGTGTTGCGTCTGAGTTCGTTGTACCAGAAGCAGCGGGGGCGTTGTCGCTTGCATTACCTTCGCCGGGCGTCGTCATTTCTTGGAACAGCTTGAGGTCAGCCGCTGGACGTTCTTCCATAAAATCGAGCCTCGTGTTGGTATCTGGCTTGGCATCCGGCAATTGTCCGCGACTGACGTGGACAATGAACAGCGTTCGCCGCGTCGCCTGAGCTGCGGTCGGGCGAATCGTCATCCCAGGCATTGGCTCGTCCGTCCATCCAATCAAGCGCGAGTCGCCGCGTCGCAGCTTAATACCTTCACTGGCAAGATCGACCAACCGGCCAACCGACACTTCACCAAAACGGGATTCCCGACACCAGTTCAGGAGCTCATCGCGAGTCCAGATTCCATCTCCATGCGAACCTCCTCGTGGAGGCTCGTCGAACTTCAAGAAGTTAACAGATATCTCAGGATGCGAAGCGACTTCCTCCGGAGCCAACTTCTTGTCTCGATCACGATCGTAGCGTTGCATCAAGCCATCCGCCTGGCGATCGAAGCTGAAAGTCGCCGGGCTCTCGTCCCATTCTGGCAACCGTGCCGTTTTACCTTCGGCTGGTTTGAAACGGACCGGACGAATGCTGGAGGCGGGAAGTTTCCCAAGCCAAGCCACCTCGAGTGCGCCGCTTTCGGTGCGCCGCAGGAGCCCAGCGTCCGTCAAGCTTAATGGCGTCGCATTATTGATTTGCAACCCGCCACCATCGTCGGCGATAAGTCGGAACGAACCGCCAAACTCCGCCATTTGTTCCATGTGGACGCTTTCGACATCATTGGATGCGACCTGAAAGCCACTCAATCGAAGGTTCCGGTCGCGACGCAAGCTGACGGTGTAAGTTGCATCGTGCAGCCCGAGCGTGTGATCTGTGTTCGCACCGAAAGGAGAAGCCAACGACGCCTCGTCGTCAAAGACAACGTCATAGGAAGAACTGAGCGAAGTGTACATCGCTGAATACCGCGTGATGTGGGCGCGCGGATAGTCGCCTTGCACTTCGGCGATCGCCACTTCGGTGACACTGCGGGCGAATCCAATGTCGAGTTGTGCAAGACGGATCACAACGACGGCACCAATGATCGCCAAGATCGGTGCCGCCACCCAGGCCCACTCAACTCGTCCGATCAGGCGGAAAATCGCCCAGTTCACCGGAGCGAGCACAATGAGATAGACGACGAGTACCTTCAGGACAAAGTCGCCTCGCGGAATCGAAATGCCAGCGGCAACCTTGAGCGCTTCACGAGACGCATCGGAAGCACCGCTCTGGTCATTCCAAGCCGCCATGCCTTGCTTCGCCAGCGGATATCCCTGGAAATGCCAGTCATCGCCCGGCGGATCGTTTACATCCTCCGGGATGACGATGTCTTCCCGCTCTTCCGTTTGCCTTGCGTCTACGGAATTGGAAGGCTGAGCCGTTTCTTCGGTCACGGCCGTCTTGCGTGCTCTCTGCACGGAAGAGGCGAAGTGCCCGATATCACGGCTAAAGTAACGCAGCGTGGTTGTCAGCCTGGCGTCACTGGTGAGTCTACGATTGTAGTCTTTCCATACGCAATCCAGCATCAGGTTCTGGAAGTCAAACTCACGGCGTGGACGCCTCAGTATGCATGCATTAAAGAAACTGTCGTAACTCGTCCAGCGAACGATCGCACGATCGGTTAACGAAAACGCCGTGGCGACAATCCGACCGCCGCCGATGCGCCGCTCGACGACGAGTTGCCCCGTGTCGGCCAGGAAGTTTGCGTCGGGGTGCTTCTCGATTTCTATTCCGACCAGTGGTTTGCTCGGCAAGACGTTCAAACTTCGCACGCCTCCGGTCTTCTTATTCGGCAGCGACCAGGCCTGATTCAACTCATCAACGGCGGCCTGATCGATCTCGACCGCCTTGACGAAACTGGCGGGCAAGTACTCTTCGAGGAACGTTCCTTTGAGCTTATCCAGCGAGTTCGGCCCGCTGATGATGAGTTGGCCTCCCCAATGAAGCCAATCGAGCAGCGCAATTTGCTGATCGCGCGTCAGCATCGCCGGGTTCGCATCATCCCACAGGATGTAGGCGATGCTCGTCCACGTCAGCGGATTGGAGGGCAAGGGTGCGATGCGATCCAGTTCCGGCATCAGCACTCGGTAGTAAAGAAAGCTCTCACGGTCGTAGTTGTCCGTATCGGAAGTGGGCGCGGCGATCGAAGGCATTGTCTTTAGATAGCTGTAACGTTGGGCGTTACTAGACAGCACCATAAGGAAGTACTGATACGGTTCCATGTCAGCAACCGGTTGCCAGTCCTTCTTCAGAAGTCGGCCGCCTCGGGCAGCACGCAGTTCGCGATGCAAACCAACGGTTTCGTCTTCGTCAGCCGCGATCTCAGGAATGAAGTAGATCGTTTCGAATCGCTTCTCCTGGCCTTTAGGAAGCGGAGCCGGACGTGAGGACACGAGCTTGAATGGTGTGTAACGCACAAAGTGCGGTCGCTCGTTACGATCCGTCGAGGTGGTGTGCAACTCGGCTTGGAAGTTGAAGTTGTTCGCCTTGATCTCATTGGCAACCGTCATCCAGTGCCCAGGCTTGACGAACGGCGTGGCGACCGTGTCGTCGGCCGGTACGGTTCGAGCCAGCTTGAACTCGAAATCCTCTTTGGGCTTCTTCTTCTTTCTCTCTTCTTCCAGTTTCTTGTTGCGCTCGACGAGCGGATCTTGCTTGCAGCCGCTGCATCCCGTCAGCAACATCACGCTCGCCATCGTCAGACACAGCCAGAGGAAGGACTTGGAGCTAGGCATCTCACGTTCCGTTCGAGCTGAATGGGTGACCGCAAGCCAATAGAGAAACAGACTTGCTTTGCCGCCTCTTCCTGACGGGCTCTTCCGGCGCTCTTCTCCATGCGTCGGGACGTTTCACGCCCCCAGTGGCCGCAAGATCAGTTTACGTACTCGGCAAGCCCGAGGGAAGTCACGACGGCCTGGATGCCAGGGCCTTCCAATTCCGTCGAATAAGAACTTACCTCCCGAGACGGCCTTGGAAGGCCGCCATCGTACATTTTGCGAGCGGGCGGCGCGTGACGTAGCGAGTTCCTTCGGTAATAATCCGGGCTGATCCATTGATCGCCACCGACGGGACCCTTCAGCCGAGGACCTTGACGATGCCCAATACGAATGAAGCGTTTGTTAAAGAGCACCTGGAAGTAACTCGCCGCTGGCTGCTCCGTGCTGGAACGGCGAGTGCCGTTGCGATGAGTGGCTTGCCTCTGCGTTCCAACGACAAACTAAGCGGACCGGAGTTGCAAGCGGCGATCGACGGCCTGGAATCTTACTTTACGAAGCCCGACGACTTTCGCGACGTTTCTCGCGGCAAGCCGAAGCCACACTCGTTGGATGAGGAGCAGAGACGCGCTGTTGGGCTGACACGAGAAACTTGGAAGCTCGAGATCATCAGCGACGCCGACAATCCGGCACGTGTGTCGAAAGAGCTAACGAAGGAGAAGGAAACGGCGCTCGACTTCAATGGCTTGATGCAGTTAGCTGAGAAGCATGCTGTTCGATTTCCCAAAGTAATGACTTGTTTGAACATCGGCTGTCCATTGGGAATGGGCATCTGGGAAGGAGTGCCGTTGCGCGAAGCGATCTGGTTAGCCGAGCCTCGTGAGAACTTGCGACGTGTCTTCTACTATGGTTATCACAACGACGACCCGAAACAGATGTTCCGCAGTTCCCAACCGGTCGGCAGAGTCCTGGAGGATCTATACGATCTGCCGCCGATCATTCTGTGCTACAAGCTGAATGGCGAGTGGCTAACTCCCGAACGCGGCGGCCCGGTGCGCGTCGTCGTTCCGGAAGGTTACGGCTTCAAGTCGATTAAGTGGTTAACAACATTGGTGCTATCCAATCTGCACCACGCAAATGACACGTATGCCAACGGAAACAACGATCTCGATAGCCCTTTAAAGTCATTCGCGGCAACGCTGTCCGTGCCGAATGAGATCAAGCCGGACACTCCGTTCGCGGTCACTGGTTATGCGCAGGTTGGTGTCTCGGGCTTGTCAAAGGTTCAGGTTTCGCTGTACAAGGAAGGCGACCAACTGCCAAAAGACGATCCCTATTTCACGAAGGCAGCTTGGCAAGATGTGCAGATGCTGCCACCGCCCGGTGCATGGGGCGGCGGCCTGCCGGACGGCAAGATACCCGCGCATACGATGGGTTTCGAGGACGGACGACCGGCGAGTTGGCCCATGAAGCTGGCAAAGGTGCACTGGGCAACGCTGATGCCAGCGCTCGCCGAAGGCAAATACCGGTTGCGTTCACGCACGGTCGATGCGAACGGCCACGCTCAGCCAATGCCGCGACCGTTCCGCAAGTCAGGCCACGCCACAATCGAGCAAGTGCGAATCACCGTCAAAGCGTGACGAATGATCAGCTATCGGCTAGAAGCGGTCGTTTGATTGCCCACCCATACGCTTTGCCCGAGGCGCGGCCTTGTGTTGCCAAATCGCAACGAGATCTTGCAGTTCTTCGGCCAACCAGAAGCTGTAGTCGAAGAAGGCTTCCATATCGACGTGAATGCGACCGAGACCGCTGTGGTCGATCAGGACAAGCTGGTGCGTTGGGCGATTGGTCTCATTCGGCATGGTGTCATCTCCGCGTGTGATGCACCCGCGGCGCGCTGCGAACGAGCACGCGACATCCCTGCGGTTTGAACTCGGCCTCATGCCGTCTTTGCTGGCTGGCATCGGCCAACCCGCTGCTTCCTATGACGAGAAAACTCGTTGAATTGTTCACTCGCTTTTCGTCTTTTCGTCCGCCAATTTCTGATCTTGCTGTAAACCGGGTCGTCAGCTACTCTTTCACCGCCACAGGGCTTGCCCTGAGGACGCAAGTACTTGCGCCACTTCCAATTAGCTCGTCTCAGAGTAAACAAAGGGCATGCTGCCGTGTCTTGTTCAAAATCTGCAACAGGCGTAATCGCGCTCGGGACTTCGCTCGTGTTCATTTTGCTGCCATCGGTTGGCTGCAACATGATGGCCAGCGGACAGAACATCGAAGGAGTTCGCTTGCTGCAACAGGGCCAGCCGCACGCCGCGCTGCAGCGATTTCAGCAGGTCGCAACCACCGATCCAACCAACGCCGACGCCTACTACAACATGGCCGCCACGTACCATCGCGTCGGGACTCAGAACAACGACAAACAGCACCTTGAGCAAGCCGAGACGCTTTATAATCAATGCCTCGACTTGGACGAGAACCATATCGATTGCCGACGTGGGCTGGCGGTCTTGTTAGCCGAAACGAGCCGGTCTGACCGTGCGTTTAATCTGCTGAAGAACTGGGTGGACTCCAACCCGACGTCCGCGGACGCTCGGATTGAGTTAGCCAGGCTATATGAGGAATTTGGCGACGTCGAGACGGCGAAACTCCACCTGAATCAAGCGATTCAGGTGGATGGAAACAGCCACCGAGCATGGACTGCCCTGGGCAAGATCCGCGAGCAACTCGGCGATCCGACACAAGCTCTGGCGAATTATCAGAGATCGTACGGCCTGAACAGCTTCCAGCCCCAAGTCGCCGAGCGGATCGCGATGCTCTCACGATCCGCAACGCGTGGCGTTGATGTTACGATTCCAGGCAATACGCGAATCGTCACGCGGCCGACGCCTCAATTCTAGGCCCCAACTAGAGCTCGCTTGAGTTAGTTAGCGTCGATCAGGGTCCAGTAGCAGTCCCTTCCCAATTCCACTGCGAAAGACTTTCAGAGAAAAATCCGCGATCCGACCATTTTCCTCACCCGCTTTTCGCTCCGTTTCTCAATTAACCGGCAGGGCGTGACCTGCGTGTGGCCTCGCGCGAGTGATTGGGACGGATGCTGGGCTACGTCTACTTTGAATGCGACGTGAGCGCCCGGCAGCGCATCAGAATCCGCGGTTCTATCTGCATGATGTTCTTCGAAGCGGCGAGGTACTGGTGGAAACGTGCGCCCTGCTGTGCGAACCGCTTGATGCGAACGGGAATGCCGTGAGACACGATTTGACTCCGTTGTTGCAGCCTGTGAGCGGGAGGGGTATCTTTCTGAGCAACTTTGCTGGCGATGGTCGGCAAGGGGCTGCTCATTCTGGCAACGACTTGCGCCGCAGGTGCTGTATGATTCGCGTCGAGGAACTGACCAAAGATTATGGTGATAAGACTGCGCTTGATGCCGTCAGCTTCGATATCCCGGCGGGGCAGGTCTGTGGCTATTTGGGGCCGAACGGCGCGGGTAAATCGACGACTGTACGGATGCTGACCGGCGTGATGCGTTCGACTTCAGGCAAGGCCGTTGTCGCCGGCTTTGATGTGGCGGAAGAGCCGCTGGAGGTGAAGAAGCGGATCGGCTATGTGCCGGAGACCGGTGCGATTTATCAAACCTTAAGCGTTAACGAGTATCTGGCTCTTGTTGGGGCGTTGCACCACATGGAGCCGGCCGAGATCGACGAACGCGGTCGCCGGATGTTGCAACTGTTTGCGATCGCCGACTCGGCCAACAAACGAATCGACACACTCAGCAAAGGCATGCGGCAGAAAGTGGTTATCTCGGCAGCGTTGCTTCATGATCCGGACGTGTTGCTTTTCGACGAGCCACTCTCGGGACTTGATGCGAACGCGGCTCGTACGATCAAAGACGTGGTTCGCGGATTGGCTGATCGCGGTAAGACAGTTCTGTATTGCTCGCACATGCTCGACATCGTCGAACGGCTTTGTGATCGTGTCATCATTCTCGATCAAGGCAAGATCGTGGCCGACGGCACACCGGGGGAGTTGATGAATTCTTCCCAACGCGAAACGCTTGAGACAGTCTTCCGATCGCTGACTAGCAGCGAAGATCAAGCGGAGATAGCAGAGGCGTTCGTCGATGCGGTGAGTACGAAAGATCAGGGCAGTGGTGAGGGCGAGCGGAGTGCGTGACTCGGTAGCATCTCGGAAGGCAGGCCGCCCGCCTGAAGTACGCTTGGTCGATCGCATGCTCCACGGGCTCGGCGTTAGCGCGCGGCCTTATCGCGCGCTGCTTCAAGCGTATCTGATCATGGACTTCCGCAACCAGCAGTATGGTCGCGTGACGTACAGCAATCCGAAGGATATCTTCACTCCGCTGTTTTGGGTGACCGGTCAGAATCTGCTCATCAGTGTCTTCCTGTCCGCTTTGTTATTCGCCCGCGTCGATGCGTTTTTCTTTGCACTCATGGCCCTCGGTGCGTCAGCCTTGGTAATCGTCACATCGATCATCGTCGAGTTCAATGAAGTGGTCCTGGACCCTTCCGATCTGGAGATCATTGGTCACCAGCCGGTGCCGGTTCGTACTTACTCTGCCGCTCGCGTAACGAATCTGCTTGTCTATGTCTTCTATATTACTCTTTCAACGAGCATCGTGCCCGCGATCGTTGGCATGGGTTTACGCGACGCAAGTTGGTGGTTTTTCCCGACGTTCCTACTGGCGGCATTCGCGTGCAATCTATTTGCATCTGGCGCGATCATCGTTTTGTACGCCTGGATGTTTGGCGGTCGGCCGGGCGAATCGCTGCAAGAGATCCTCGCGTGGACGCAAGCCGCGCTGATGTTCTTGACGTTTTACGGTGGTCAGGCCGTTCTCCGCGATACGAACGATCGACTAGAGATGCTCGCATATCATCTGCCGGAATGGGTCGCATATACTCCGTTAGCTTGGATGGCGGACTTCGTCATCAGCAGCGAGGGCGGCTTTGCGGTAACAAAGTGGTGGATCTTTGCAGCTTCCGTGCCGGCGGCGATCGGCGTGTGGGGCATCGCTCTGTGGCGGCTTTCTCTGGCTTACTCACGCCTGCAACCCGGACGCACTGCGTGGCAACGCACGACGGTGCGGCCGTTGTCTCAGCCCGGCACATTGGGCGGCGCGTTCGCTAAGTTAGTCACGCGACTACACGAAGAACGCACCGCCTATTGGTTGTGCTCGACGATGCTGCGACGCGACCAGAACCTCCGCATGAGGAGTTGGCCGTCTCTCGGAATCGTCGTCGCGTTCGTGGCTCTCGGTTTGTTCAGCGATCAACTCGACGATCCGACTGTCACGACGGGACGGGCGGCGATCATGTCGCTGGCTTGTATCTACCTACTGTCGATTCCGATCCCAACGATTATCCACAACCTGCGTTTCAGCCGCGAGCATGCCGCGAGTTGGATTCTGTATGCGAGCCCGATCGAGAATCGCGCTGCATTCTGCGAAGGACTTCGCAAAGCAATCACGTATCGAATTCTATTACCGGTGCTGGTCGTCCTCTTCGCGGTCTTTGCATTTCGTTGGCAGAACCCACTCGTCGCGTTATTGCACGCGTTCGTGGGTTGGCTTGTCATTCAAGGCACGGGCTACGGCTGTGCGGCTGCGATCATGCGCAAGCTTCCGTTCACTTCGCCGCTCGGCCGCGGAGAAAGCTTGGGACCGATCGCGCCGTTTGCTGCCGCTGTCAGTTCCGTCGCGGGCCTGCTCGCGACGATCCATTACTACAGCGCGCGGATTCCCGCCGCGTTTGCTGCTTACATCGCAAGCCTCTTCGTGTTGGTACTGATTCTGCGTTGGCTCGCCCGGCGGATTACAGATCGGCGATACGCCGTCAGAGGTCCAGCATGAAGAACAGCGAGATTCGTAAGTTGAAGATGCAACTGGTCCTAGTTGGCGGGCTGTTCGTGTTTTGCATCGCGACAGCGATCGTGATCGTCAATAACCGACCGTTCTTTGAGAAGTATCTGCTTGAAAAGTACAAGCCACTTCCCACAAACTTAATCCCCCTTGCCCAAAAGATGGAGAAGACAGGAGAGGTACCGGAAGTTTTCGGACGATTGACGGAGAAGCAACAAGGAGCTTTCTATGAGCATTGGATGACGCTTGCAGAAGTCGAAAAAGATACGCCCAAGATGCTGGTATCCGTAGCACCCTCGCTGCATATTGCCCGCGTCGAGCAAACACTCGTTTGCGGATCACAGGAACAGAGAACACGGGCGCTGCGTTTTGTTGAGTTGGGTTTCGTGGAGTTAGGATTTGAGTCGGCTCTCGTTCAATCGGGCTCAGGTGTCTCAACGAACAACTCCGAAGTCTTATCGATGCTGGGTCGCATTGACGGGTGGGCAACGCGGCGTCGGCTGTCCTCTTTCAGAACCGAAGTTGACGAAACGATCGTGGCTTTGAAGCAATGACAGCGCTTCAACTCCCGCTTTGCGGAAGTTTGACTAATCACGAACTTTATCCGGAAGGAGCTTATCGTGAGCGACGACGATGATGGTGGCGGCCTCATGGGCTGGGTAATCTTCATACTCATCTTTGGCGTTGGGAATTTCATCCTCTACCAGACGACCGGCATCGTGCTCATTCCGATTCGGCGTTGAGGGGGCGAGATTGCCTGACGAAACAGCAGAGACAAAGGACGGCGAAGCGACCGAATTGCGACGCAAACGCAGTGCAGCCGGTCGCATCGTCGTTTCGGGGTTGAGGCGAGTCTCGTCGATCGCTGGAATCGCCGCGCCGGCGGTGCGCGGATGCCGGTGGGTCGTCGCCGCGGTCGTTGTCGGCGGTCTGCCGTTTGTGCTGAGTGTCTTCACGGGATTTGGAGGGCATCAGCTCGTCTCGGCGATCGGCTTGTCGCTGCTCTGTCTGGCCTTGGCTAAAGACGACGCTGGGGCGAAGGGCATTGCGACGATTGCGTTGACGTTTCTAACTCATTGCATCGTCGTGATCGCACTCGCGCGCCAGATGCCCGACACCGTCGGACCCTTGTTGCCGGGAGCCGAAGAGTACTGGCAAAAGCAAGTTGTTTGGATCGAGACCGGTCAAGATCCGGAGTACGAACCGTCGGCCTGGGTGCCGGCTCACTTTGTGATTCTGATGGGAACGGCTCTTTACTCGTTTACATCGTTCGGAGCGTTAGCGTTCTATTCCGGCTTTCAACAAGTCGATATGATGAACTTCTACAACGCCCGTCTGATGGCGCAGAGCATCAGCGAGCCGATGGCGTTGGGCTTCGGCTGGCATCTTTGGTCGATCCTCCGCGGACTAGGCTATTTGTTCGTCACCTTCGAAGTGATCTCCCTTTCGTTGCAATACTGCTCCGGACGCGAATTGTCCCCTCGCAAGACGCGCTGTACACGCTGGTCGATTGGCCTTATGCTGCTGCTGGCGGACGGCGTCGTGAAGTTCTCGATGCTGGAAGCAGTGCGACTGCAGTTGTTTTCAAATCTGTCTTGATCTCCGAATGATAGCGGAGGAGTTAGCATGAGCCCGCGAGAAGGTGTTTACTACGCAGGACTGATGGGTTCGATTGGCTGTGGTGCGATGGTTGCGCAATCGATAGGATGGCATCGTCTCATCGGAGCGGGCATTGGATTCGTGGTCGGGTTAGGTGTCGGTGGTATGTTGGCCAACGCGTATTCGAGTTCCAAGTCTTCCGGACCAGGCTACAGCGACCCCGGCAAACGTGACGGCGATGACTATGCGCAATCGACGAACATCTCCTGCCCCAACTCGCGTTGCGATTGGCAAGGAGACCGGCGTCACAACATCATCTGTCCACGCTGTGGGCAATCGCTACCGTCTGGCTAACTGTGCTTGCTAACTCAAACTGAAAAGGGAGTCGTGAAAATGGGACTGGCTCCAAAGCAGCGCGATCGACTTACCACCAGAAA
>PBSM01000224.1 GCA_002726245.1 Planctomycetaceae bacterium
CGTGGCTCTCCTGGTGCGGAGTGATCTCATAACAATCACACCATCGCGGAGGGCAGCGTTTTTGCTAATACCAATTATGCGCGCAATTCAAAACTTCCCTTAAAGTGAAGGGTTAAAACGATGTACTCGCATGAGCTTATGCATGCTATCACGCATCAAAGTGGCGCGGTCCAACTAATAACCAAGGACTAATGACCAATGACCAATGAGAATTCACCTCGTGTCGGGATCGTCATGGGCAGCGATAGCGATTGGCCCAAGATCAATAAGGCCGCCGCTGCCTTGAAAGAATTCGGTGTCGCTTACGAAGTTCGTGTGATGAGCGCGCATCGTACTCCACAGATCGTGGCCGAATACGCGACGACGGCAATCGACCGTGGGCTGCAAGTCGTCATCGCCGCGGCTGGCGGGGCGGCTCATCTGGCCGGAGTCGTCGCCGCACACACGACGCTTCCCGTTATCGGGCTTCCCGTTCCAACGCCCGATCTGGGTGGACTCGATTCGCTGCTCTCCACGGTTCAGATGCCGGGAGACGTTCCCGTGGCCAGCATGGCGGTTGGCATGGGAGGTCCGCGAAACGCAGGCTTGTTTGCTGTGCAGATCCTGGCTACGGCGGACGAAGATCTTCGTGCAAAGCTTGCGAAGTTCAAGCAGGACCTTGTCGGTAAGATCTCCGCGAAAGACGCGCAGCTTCAAGAGAGCCTCGATTGAAAGTAGCCATCACGCTCCGCGTGATGCAAGCTGAGGTGCCGGTGAGTCTTGCAAGAGCTGTTGATAGGTAACGAACGTCCATCGTAACGCCGCTATCCTCACGCGGAGCGTGAGGGCTACTTTATGTCAGACGCGAAGAAGATCGAAACGATTCGTTGGATCGGCGGAACGAACGGCCACGTCGTGTTGATCGACCAGACTTTATTGCCGACCGAGTTCAAAGAGATTGAATGCCGGACGGCGGACGAGGTTTGGGAAGCGATCAAGCAACTTCGCGTTCGAGGCGCGCCGGCCATCGGAATAGCGGCTGCTTATGGCGTGTGCATTGGCGTCGCAAGCCAAAACGATGACGCTGCGTTGGCGAGGCGAGTCACAGAGGTTACTGACTACCTAGCCACGAGCCGGCCGACAGCCGTCAACCTCTTCTGGGCTCTCGAGCGCATGAAGGCGAAGGCTGAGTCAGCTCGCGGCGGTTCTGCCATCGACATTCGCGAGGCTCTACTGACTGAAGCCAAAGCAATTCACGAAGAGGATCGCGAGATGTGCCACGCCATCGGGCGATATGGAGCCCAGTTGCTGCAGGATGGGCAGGGAGTGCTTACGCATTGCAACGCGGGTGGTTTGGCGACTGCCGAGTATGGTACGGCTCTCTCCGTCTTCTTTACGGCTCAGGACGAAGGGAAGAACTTGCGTGTCTTTGTCGATGAAACGCGACCTCTGCTGCAAGGGAGCCGATTGACTGCCTGGGAGCTTGCACAGCGGAACATCGATGCCACGCTGATCTGCGATTCGATGGCGGCGCAGGTGATGCGAGAGGGCAAAGTTCAAGCGGTGATTACAGGCGCCGATCGCATCGCGGCCAATGGCGATTCGGCGAACAAGATCGGAACGTACTCGCTATCCATCCTGGCCCGCGCCCATGAGATTCCGTTCTATATCGCGGCACCCTCTTCGACGTTCGACCTGTCGATAGCCAGCGGGGACGAGATTCCGATCGAAGAACGCTCACCAGAAGAGATCACACACGGTTTCGGCAAACAGACCGCACCCAACGGAGTGAAGGTCTACAACCCCGCATTCGATGTGACGCCCGCCGAATACATCAAGGCGATCATTACCGAACGTGGATTGATCGAGCCCGTGACCGTTGAACAGATTGCCGCGGTGATCGGGCAGTAGGTGCCGATCGCCGAGTGGCACCAGATCACGCCCGGCGGGTGTGACCTACGCAACTACACTAGCGCCGAGTCGGTTGCTTCCGGTATGATGAACCCGGTGCCTTGCGGGATCGCGTCGGTGGTCTTCCACCACGGATAGTCGCCCCACAATATCAACTCTTGATACAAGAGTACGCTTGCCAAGACAATCGCTGCGAACGAGATGAACAGCATCACCGTATAGACGCTTGTCTTCTGTTTCTGCTTTGGAACGGTAGCTTGTGGGCTAGCTAAGCTTGGTTGCGACACGATCGCCCCTCTTGATGATGCCTTTGCGGTACTCAGGGATGATTTCGCATACAGCTCGATCCGGCGCGAGAGTCTTCACCACAACACGGCCAAGGTAAGACTGGTTGCGGAAGACTTCCAGCGTGTGGCCTTTGCGAAGACCATCATCGGAGCCAATCGAAACTTCAACGAGGACCTTCTCGCCAACTTTCGTCACGATGCCATCGACTCGCGGCGGGATATCAACGACCGGAGTGAACTCAGTCAGCTCGTGTGCATCCATTACCAGCTTCATGCGGCTGACTCGTTCCCGCAGCGCCACTTCCTGCTCGCGGAACGTCAACAATGAACCTTGCAGTCCGGAAATCGAATCTGTCAAAGCGACCACTGTCGTGAACTTCACGTCACGATCGAGTTGCGCGACGCGAATCTCATCCCGAAGCCCTTGGACTTCGTTGGTGAGATTCGTCAAGTTCATTGTGTTCTGATTGAGCGTCTCGGTGTCTGTGTCGAATCGCCCTTGGAGTGAAGTCAGTTGCTGTTCACGTTGGCTGAGTTGCGAATCCAGTTGCTCAAGTCGCGACTGAAGAGCCGCCAGCGCGAAGCGGCGAGCCGCTTGCTCGATCGCCAGACGGTCATCGGCGCGTTGTTGCTCAGCCCGCAGACGCACATTCGTTTGGCTGAGTTCTTCGATGCGGTCCTTGTGCTTCATCGCGAGGTCATGCCAGTTCCGATGGGCCGCAAAGACGGTGACCGCGATCATCATGAACGAAATGCTCATGATCAGAATCAGCACGGTGAGGATCTTTCCGACAAGGGTCATCTCAACGGTTCCTTTTGGGAAATCAACAACTTATCTGAGAGGGAAGCTCTGACCGTCAGCTTCGACTCTACCACCGGTTTTGTAGCAAAAAACGGCTAAAACTCAATCAGAATGTACCGTACGAGACGTAGCCGATTGGCTCCAAACCACTACCTGTACACGACATAACGTAGATGGACTATCAGGCCAGTATAATTGCGACGAAATGACACTGTCAACGAAATCGACTTAAATTAGGTAATATGAGACTCATCGGTCGGATTGTGCCGATCGGAGGCAAACTGCCGAGAATCGGCCCGTGCATCCATGTCTAACTATCGGTTTCGGCAGGATCTTCAGGGTTTATTCCCTTCCGGGCGAAGCGATCCCAAGCGGCGTGGAAGGCGAGCACGATACATCCGCACAGGCAGATCCAGGCGAAGAGGTCGCCAACCCGCTGGTAGAGACTAGTTTGCTGGCTCGGCCGCACGTCTGCGACGACGAAGCCTTCCTTACGACGCGGCAGTTCCTCTCGTATTTCGCCGGTGCTATCGATCCAGGCGGTGATGCCGGTGTTCGCCGCGACTAGCATCGGCCGACGCAATTCGACAGCTCGGAAGACAGCGCACGCGAGTTGTAAGTCCAGAATCCCAGAACCCCAGAACCAACCATCGTTGGTCAGATTGACTAACACGCCCGGCGCTGTGCCCTGTCGCTGAAGCCGCGCGAATTGCCGGCGAAGGAAATGGGGCAGCGTGCTCTCAAAGCAAATGCTAGGCGACATCCGCACTCCTTGCACAGTGAATGAGACCGGTGTGTCGCCTGGCGTCAGTCCTCGGCCGATCGGTAAGAGACCGTAGAGAGCAGGAAACGTATCGCCGAACGGGACGTACTCGCCCAGCAACACGCGATGCATCTTGTAGTAGCGACTGACGACTTCTCCCGATGGGGCGATCAAGAGCGCTGAGTTGTAGATCTGATTCCGATCTTCCACGAACCGAATCGTATCTGTCCCCGCCAGCAAATATGTATCACGTCGGATGCCACCCGGATTGGCTGCATCGTTGAAGGTTGCTGCCGCAGCGCGAGTCTTGTCGTGGAAGGCACGAGAGCGCTGTTCGATTAACTCTGCGAATTCCTCCGGCGTGTAATCAGTATCTGGCGGCGGTATGACACTGTCCTGACGCAGCATCTCCGGAAGCCCGCCGGTGAACACCGACTCCGGCCACACAATCAAGCCGAGATCAGGATGTTGCTCGCAAGCGTCAAGCGTGAGCCGCCAGTACTGCGTGAACGCATCGACGGACTGTTGCGTTGCTGCCTTTATGTCCGTGTCGAATACGGTGTCGTTCGTTCCCTGGACGAGAGCCACCTTGATCGTCTCCTGCCGGGTGGTGTCGTTAGGCTGGCGAACCTCTCCGTAGCCGAAGACGCACACGAGTATGAACATGACAGCCGCGATCGGCCACCACCGCTGGAAGCGATTTGCGCGAGTTCGATCTGTGGGGTTCATTGCCTGCACGAAACACGCGGCCGCGAACACCATGACGAAGCTCACGGTATAGGCTCCGAAAAGATCAGCGACTTGGATCACCCACGTGATGCGGTACTGAGTGTGCCCGAGCATCGCCATTCCAAAGCCGGTGATCAGGTGCGCGCGAGCAAGCTCGAGTCCAACCCAAACGGCTGGGGCAGCGATCAGCAACGGCACTCCCCAGCGCTCGATGGCCCTTCTTGTCAGCCAAACGAAGAGTACCTGGTAGACACCTAGATACGATCCGAGGAGTGCTAGTCCGATGTAGTTCGCCCAATAGGCTCGCCCGACTCCTTCGAGTAGCAATCCCCAAAACAGTGCTGAGATCACCCAGATCGTCCAATACGGCCGCCTTCCTGGCAGGTGCTCCACTTGGATTAGGCGAACCCAGATGACGGGCGCGACCCATCCCAGGAGTGACAGATTCAGCGGCGGAAAGGCAGCCCACCAGAGCAGGCTGGCGATCATTGCGAGCACCCACGTCGAACTCGATGCCGACCGAAAGTCCCTCGGTTGACGTTGGGCCTTGTTTGCGCCTGTGGATTTGCGACTTCGCTTCATGGACGCACAGAATAGAGAAGCGGCGTCACATCAGCCAGATCGTTGTCGGTGGAGCAAGCGAAGCGCGAAGTACCGGACTACTCAGCTTTGGCTTCCGCTTTCCGCAAGATGACGAGTACCTGGCCGTGCGGTACATCTGCGTCAGCAGGTTTATTCTTGTCACCGTCCTCGCCCGCAGTCGGCTTCGTTGTCGCGCCGGATGCTTCGCTCTTGCCGGCCGAGCTAGCACCAGTTGCTGGAGCCTCGACTTGCTTCGCCTTGGCGGTAAACGCCGGCGTTGCGAAGCTGCCGGCACCAGGAACTCCGAAACTGACGAATCGGAACTGGAAGTTCAGCTTGAAGGCATAAGCCTCCTCAGACGGACCAGAGGGCTCGCTTCGCACAAAGTGATCGAGCGCCGACTCGTGCAGCTTTCGCATCACTTCCAACTGCCGGTCTTCAAAGACGACGTCCAGACGCATCTCCGAAACGTCTTTGCCGGCGTTACGCATGCCAAGCAACTCTCTCCCCAACTGATCAAGCTTGGAGAGCGTCCCCGAGACGTAGATCAGCTCGACTTGGTCGTTCTCGCCGCTCTTCGGGGTCGCCGGATCCTTCTTATAAGATTCGCCTGTTGTGAAATTGGTCTGGCCGATCTG
This sequence comes from Planctomycetaceae bacterium, assembly GCA_002726245.1. Taxonomy (GTDB): domain Bacteria; phylum Planctomycetota; class Planctomycetia; order Pirellulales; family Pirellulaceae; genus PBSM01. The sequence goes on from PBSM01000224.1 coordinate 5,692, forward strand.
ACGCAGTGCCACCAGATCGTCTTCGACCTCGCCTGACATTTTCATCGTCGGATCAAGGCCAATCTCCAACTGCTTTAGAAGCTTCTCGAAGGCCTTCCGATCCTGACCAGCTTCCGTGACCGTAACGTCATAAACCATGATCATCTGCGGCGGCTTCTGCAGATGGACGGGTGCCGTTTGAAGCGGAGGATTCGGTCGCGGCGGGTCAACCGTTGGCCCGCGTGAGAGCAAGATAATGGCGACCATCGCAGCCAGCGAGGCAGCAGCCACGAGAACCCTTCTCCGGGTGTGGCTCCACTCCGTTTCGGGAATTGTGACTGTTGGCTCGCCGGCCGGCGTAACCTTCGCTACCTCAATCTGAGCCGCGATGCGAGCTTGGAGATCTGCGGGGGGTGAGAAGCTTGGAAGAGCCCTGAGCTCCGCGCGTACAGCTTCCAGCTCCGCCAGGAGTTGCCGGTGCTCCTCCGATTCAGCAAGCTGCCGCTCGACGAGTTGTCGCTCGTCGTCGCTTAGCTCACCGTCGAGGTAAGCACTGATTCGCTCTGTACTTACGAGATCCCGCATCACATAAAATCCGGCGCATCAAAACAATTGGGGCTTACCGAGCCCGCTGAGTGGTCAACATTTGGATGCGCCGCCGAAGGTATAAGTTCCATAACTGTTGAAAATGTCAGCGTTTTGTGGCCTTTCTCAGGCCGTTGAGCGTTCATCTTTTCTCAACAAACCGTGAAAGTCAAACGAATTGCGCACTACCTCGCATGAGGGACATGTCGCCGGAACTTCGAAATCGGAGGTTTACGGTCGTCTTTGTCGGAGATTGAGGTGTCTTAACGGTGTCGAATCCCGAGACTACGCGAGTGCTAACTCCTCGGCCCGCTGAGCCATGGCATCGATGACGAACTGGATATGTTCGTTCAGCTCGACGCCCAGATCTTCCGCCCCATTAACGATATCGTCGCGATGGATCGCTGCAGCGAAACTCTTCTGTTTCATCTTCTTGCGAACGCTTTTCGCTTTCATACCCGACAAACGCTCGGGCCGAACCATCGCGCAGGCCGTGACAAAGCCCGCCAGCTCGTCGCAGGCATAGAGAACCTTGTCCATCGAGGAGACGCGCGGGCAGTCCTCGAGATAGTCCGCGTGGGATTTGATCGCGTAGATGACGTCATCCGGATAACCCCTCTCGCGGAGTATTTCGGAGCCCTTCAATGGATGATTGGGCGGATCGGGCCAGCGCTCGTAATCGAAGTCATGAAGCAATCCGACGATGCCCCACTTCTCTTCGTCTTCGCCCAGCTTTCGGGCGTAGGCCCGCATCGCGATCTCCACGGCAAGCATATGACGACGCAGGCTGTCGCTCTGCGTGTATTCGCAAACCAGGGCAAAGGCTTCGTCGCGATTCATGGGAAGGCACAGACTACGTTTCGATCACGCGAGCGGGTGGATCAGGCTTCTCTTTGATGTCCTGCAGCTCACGGAATGGCTTACCTTCCTCGTAGTGCTTCAACTCGTCCTTGAGTTGTTCGACCTGATCCTTCAAATCCTTTTCGCCCAGCTCGACTGCTTTGGTCGACCACTTGATCGCGTTTTCGAAGTCACCGGTTTCGGCATACGCCGCGCCGAGCGTGCTGAGGATGTGCGGCTTCTTAAACTCTGTCACTTCGCAAGCCTTCGTGGCCAGTTCAACCGCTCGCTTGCCGTCGCGGACGTCATCCTTGGGCGACGTTGCCAGCACCCACGCCAAGTTGTTCAGAATGCCGTCGTCCTCTGGTTGGATCTTCATCGCTTTGCCGTAATCTTCAATCGCCTCCGCATGCTTACCGACGCTCAGTAACGCATCGCCACGCGCTCGCATCGCCCTCCAATTCTGCTCGTCATCAGCGAGTATTTGCGTGAGGACGCGAATAGCCTTTCGAGGTCGCTCGTCAGCGACGTAGAACGAAGCCAACTGTAAACGAAGGTCAATGTTCGTCGGATCCGAACGGAGCACGCTCTGCAAGGTTGAAATCGCTTCCGCGAAGTTCCCGTCCGCCGCAGCGATCATGCTCTTCAACAGAACAGCTTGGCCGAGACCGGGCTGTTGCTGGAGAACGCGATCGACATCGGACATGGCAGCTTTGAGATCTTCCTTCAGGTAATGCAGTCGAGCACGGCCGAGGAGTGCGCCTGCGTTGCTGGGTTGCAACTCCAACGCCTTGTTCCAATCGGCGATTGCCTCGTCGTATTTGTCTTGTCGCTCGTAGATTTCGGCCCGCATCGCATAAGTGAGCGCGTTGTCAGGAGCGGCTTGAATCGTCTCGTTTAAGAACTCGATTGCTTTGTCGAATTGACCTTGGCTGGCGTACGTATTAGCGATGGCCTGCTTGACCGCAAGACTGTCCGGATCCTGCTTCAAGAGAGCCTGGAAATCCTCGATCGCTTTGTCAAACTCTCCGCGATCGATATGTACCGCCGCGCGAAGCTTCAACGCATCTAGGTTGTCCGGATCGGCCTCAATCGCCTTCGCGACGTCGGCCAGCCGATCATCCGCGTTCTCGCGCATTCCTGCTCGCAAGAGTAATGTCTTGGAGAGCTCCTTATTGTCCTTCTGCTCGGTGTAAAGCTCGACCGCGCGCTCGACGGACTTCAAGGCCCGCTCGCGGTTGCCACGAGGTAGGGCTTGCAGCTTGCCGACGAGAACATGTGCCTCAACGAAGGTGTCATCGTGCGTTAGCACCTTGTCCAGATCCTTCATGATGAGTCCACGAAGCTGAGTCCAGCGGGGGTCCGGGCGAGGCTGCTCGAAGATAGCCGCCGAGAGCTGAGAGGCGTGCTGCCACAACGCCGACACAATCAACTGCTTGGCAAAGGCCGTGTTGTCTTTGTCGAGTCCCTTCTTAAGAGCTTCCTCCGCAACCTTGGCGACTTCTTCCAGATCTTGAAGTGAGTTGGCTTGCCCCTGCAGCTCAGTTGCTTTGTCAAGTTCGGCCAAGCCCTCGTTTTCGGCCCGCAAACTGGTCGCGAAAGTGAGTAACGCAGTGAGCAGAACGGCAGTGCTTCTGATGGGGATCATCGAACAACTCCTCAAGATGGATGGGCGCATATCGCTAGCAAGGATATACGCCCGTCATTATGCCCAGTTTCGCCATTGGATGCCATCCGAGTGTTCTTATGGCTGCTAGCTCGAGGCTCGTCTTCGCCCCTCACCAGACCTGCGGACCGCAAGTCTTCTCGCCGAAACGGGCGTTCAGCGATTCGTTGGTGCGGTGCGCGAGACGCGTTGAGCTTGCGCGGGTGGTGCGAACGAGCGCTGGCGTGGTGGTGGAGCTTGTGCCAGCGGCTGGTCGATACGCTGCCAGCCCTTCGGAGTTTTCGGGTTGTAAAACTCGCGTTCCCAGATCCGAAGTGGTTTCAGCGGATCGTCTTTCCAGTTGGAATCGCGGTTCTCGAACTCGAAGGTCGTCCGCGAACCACCGGGATGGTGCATGATGATGGCCTTTGGCAGATATTCCTTGGTGTCTGGAATGACAACGTCGATCCGCCGGAAATTGGCCAAGTCTTCCTGACGCTTGGGGTAGGCTTCGATCCAGAACTTGTCTCGAACCTCGGGATTCACGCGTACCCAATAGCGAGCCTTGATCTGCGCCATCTTGGCACCGAAGAAGAACGGAAGCGGACCCTCAACGATCTGCTTGCCTTGCAAGTTCGGCGGAAGCGGCTGCACGTTGAGACGTTTGTTGCGATGATCGAACTGGAAGATCGTCTTTCCGTCGCAGATCCACTTCTCCAGGTCTGCCTGCTGTTGTAGTGTGTACTTGACGGTCCCGTCCGGCATCTTCCGGCCTTGATGTAACTTGGTCACCTCGAATAGCCCCTTATCGGGCTTGGCGTACATGATCCGTCCTGCGGAAACCGTCTGCGGCTCTTTCGCGTGGAAAACCTGATCGTACTCCCATCGCTTGAATTCGCAGCGATATCGTTGGATCTTGTCGCTGTGGAACTCCCAAAACTTGAGCACCTTGTCGGTATGAGCTTGCAACTGCGGCGAAAGTTGCCCCCACGGTCCCGCTGTCGGCTGAGCGGCTTGTCGTTGGCCAGGTTGCTGCGCATTGGCGACGCGTGCACCTCGGTTCGCTTGCCCGAAGGCCGGCGAACTCGTCGCCAGAAGAATCGCGCAAACGCTGAGGACCGACTTAGCTGGATGGTCGAACGTCATTGAATACAGTTCTCCCCGGTTCGAGGCGGGCGGATTGGGGCGGGATTCTAGCAGGCGCTGCAGAATCCCCCTAGACTCATTTCCTCGGTTGAATCGGCCTCGAAACGTGAAGACAACGACGACCGCTCGTGCCGAGCAGCTACCAGTGCATGCTATGAAGTCAACATACGATGTAATCGTTGTGGGAGCCGGGGGAAGTGGGCTGGCGGCTGCTTACTCGGCCACCGAGCGCGGCGCGCGCGTGTTGGTTTTGGAAAAGCAGCCACAGCCCGGCGGCACAACCGGAATCGCCGTCGGGTCGTTCACTTCATCGGGAACCAGTTTGCAAAAAGCCGCGGGTGTCGAAGACGATCCGGAAACGCACGCGTCGGACGCCGGAAAGTTTCCGCCTCCGGAAATCGAAGGCCGGAACTCGGAGCCCATGCGAGCGTTCTTTCTCCGAGAAGCGGCCACGACCTTCGAATGGCTACGCGGTTTGGGCCTCTCTTTCGTCGGGCCTAGCCCGGAGCCGCCGAACCAACAACCGCGGATGCACAATGTGGTGCCCGGCGCGAAGGCTTACATCGCGACGTTTCAGATCGCGTTAGCCCGCAAGGGAGCGTCGCTGCTTTGCAACGCCTCGGTCGAGTCATTGCTTCGCGATGGCGATCGCGTTGTGGGGGTGAGTGTCAACGTCGATGGCGAACTCAGCGAGTATCGAGCGACTCGAGGCGTGATCCTCGCCGCCGGCGATTATGCCAGCAACGCGGAGATGATCGCTGCCCACAAAGGTGAACAGTACCGGAAGATCGACGGCATCAATCCGTTTGCCTGCGGTGACGGCCAGCGATTGGCGAGCGATGTTGGCGCGAAGATGATCAACATGGATGTGACGTACGGTCCCGAGTTGCGTTTCGTCCCGTCGAGTAGCAAACCGTTTCAGCAATGGCTCCCGGCCAGTGGACCGATTGCAAAGCTGATGGGTTTCGTCGCACCGCTCCTGCCGACACGGATCATGCGAGCGATGATCAAGCGTTTGCTGGTTACTTGGCAGCATCCCGAGAACTCACTCTTTGATGATGGAGCGATCTTGCTAAATCGCAACGGAGAACGTTTCGTCAACGAGACGAGCTGCCCGGATCGCGAAATCGCACTCGCGGCACAACCTGGCAAGATCGGATACATCTTGTTGGACGACCGGTTGATCGATCGCTACTCAGCATGGCCGAACTTCATTTCCACAGCGCCGGACATCGCCTACGCCTATGTCGCCGACTACCAGCGGCTGCGGCCTGATGTCACTCGCGCTGGACCGACTCGGGAAGATGTTGCTCGCGCCGCAGGTATCGATTCCGCGACGGTTGCCGAAACGGTTCGGTCGTTCAACAAGTATGTCGATGGCAAGTGCGAAGACGCTTTTGGCAGAACGAATGACCAGTGCCGTCTCGCCGACGGCCGATGTGTGCTGTTGGGCCCGGTCAAGGCTTACTTCACGACGACTGAGGGCGGTGCGGTCGTGACCGAGCGAATGGAGGTGCTCGACGAAGCTGGCTCAGTCATCCCGGGGCTCTATGCGGTGGGGCAAAACGGACTGTCCGGGATGATTCTCTGGAGCCACGGCCTGCACATTGCTTGGGCTATGACGAGCGGGCGGCTTGCCGGGGCGGCCGCCATGCATGGGGCTCAGCCAGTGGAATAGGCTTGGATTGCTTATCGGCGACGCCCAAAAGCAGGTATCTTGCCGCTTTGTAATCCATCGAACAGAGCTATTACGCTGGTTGTGCAAACAATCTATCATTGAAACTTGGCGAGCGTAGTCGCCGTGCCGATACTATCATCATGAGTCGGTTTTCGTTTTTCCTTGAAAGGATAGGTAGCCATGAGACGTATGTTCCTGGCGAGCCTGTCGGTAGTGCTGGCGATTGGGTGTGCGAAAGCACCCGCGCCCGCTCCAACTTCGGTCAGTAGTAACACGACCGACGTGGAGATCTCCATCCCTGACGCGGGTGGAGAAGGGCAGACAGCAGACACCGATGTGGCCGCGACTGAGACACTTGTATCGCTGAACGTTCCCGACATGCACTGAGGCTTCTCGTGAGTGAAGAGGGTCAAGAATGCCCTCTCCCAGCTACCGGGTGTAGCTGAAGTGAATATCGACTTTGAAAACAAGATTGCTCATTGCAAGTTGGAGTCGAAAGACTTCGATACGAAGGCAGCAATCGATGCCTTAGCCGCCGAGAACTTTGAAGCGACGGTTCGCGACTCGGTGAACTAAGCGAATACCGAATAATCGAAAGACAACGAGGCCGCGAGTTTTGCTCGCGGCCTTTCTTTATGTATGTGCGTTGGCAGCTCCCAGGCGGACCAAGCTCGGTATCTATCCTTCGAAAGCCCACCCCTCCAGCTTCTCGCACTCCTTCCGCATCTCATCGGGAATTCGAGTGGGCCGATTCGTCTTGTAGTCAAAAGTGACAATGGTTGATGTTCCATCGGCAGCAATCTCGTCGAGCTTCTCGCTGAAGACAACGTGTTCGATAATCATGCTCGTGCGCCCGAGCTTGCTCGTCCTCGCCCCGATGTAGACCGTGTCGGGGTAATGAAGTTGACGCCGGTAGTTACATGTGATCGAGGCCAGAATCGGCCCGATGCTTCCCGCTTCCATCATATGACCCATCTCACTCGCATCGATGTACGCGATACGGGACGACTCGAACCAACGGATTGCCACCGTATTATTCACATGTCCGAATGCATCTTGATCGCCCCACTGGACCGGAAGGGCAATCACGACCGGATAGTCACGGAGTTGGTCAGGTTTCACGAGAAGCAGTAGTTGGTCAGTAGTGCGAAATGGGTAGCTGAGAACCATGTACTGTAGCGTGGACCAGTGGTTTCGGCGACTTACTTCCAAGCTGCCGACTAAGGACTTAACTGCCGCGACGGCCTTGGAAGGCCATCGTACAAAGTGCCCAGCTTGAAAAAAACAAGGGCCCTGGGGTGCAGGAACGGGCTCGTTTTTTTAGGCGGCGATGGTTGAGGTTGTGGGGGCGTTGGGATGGAACGGGTGGCCGGGGC